>CAYSQB010000005.1:0-50821 GCA_964433085.1 uncultured bacterium | reverse complement strand
TTAATTCTTATTGGATATTCTAGCTATACCATTATTTTTATTCGGTCGGGACAAGACCCAGTTATAGATGAAAATGATCCAGAAACCATTGCATCTGCTATTTCTTATCTTGAACGGGAACAGTATGGTGCTGTAGGAAGATTCCCAAGACGATATAAGGGGTTACCTCCCCAACATGAAGTTGTAGGATACCCAAAAAATAATGGGGATTATTCTGCATCACAAAATAGAAAGTACATGCTTTATAATTCAGATAAACAGTGGTCATTTTTTTGGAATTATCAAGTAAAAAAAATGTATTGGCGATATTTTTTATGGCAATTTGCAGGTAGAGGTGAATCTACTGACGATAGGGTGACCGCATTTGGAGCAAACACACGAGAGGATGGTGTGGATTGGGCACAATTTGGATTTCCTCTTGCACTAATTTTAGGTGTAGGTGGAATGTTTTTTCATTTTTACCGGGATGAAAAACAAGCTTTTTCTCTTTTTACATTATTTTTTATGACTGGTTTAGCTATTATAATTTATTTAAATCAGGACAACCCTCAACCCCGAGAAAGAGATTATTCTTACGTAGGAAGTTTCCTAGCCTTTTCCGTATGGGTAGGGATTGGTAGTTCTGCCATTTTGGAAAAATGTTTATTTTACTTTAAATCTCAACCTTGGCGACACCATTTTGCTTATTTTATTATTGGGCTTCAACTTATGTTGGTTCCTTTCGTTATGCTCAGGGCAAATTATAGAGAGCATGACCGTAGTGGAAATTTTGTCGCTTGGGATATGAGTTATAATATGCTCCAATCATGTGAAACTGACGGAATTATTTTTACTAATGGAGATAACGATACGTTTCCACTTTGGTACCTTCAAGAGGTGGAAGGAATCAGAAAAGATGTTACTGTTGCCAATTTAAGTTTGCTGAATACCGCATGGTATATTAAACAATTAAGGGATGTTCGCCCTCCAGATAAACAATTTATTTTTCTTGATGATAAACAAATTAATGCACTTGCTTCCAATTTAACCCGCTGGAAAACAAGAAATGTTACATTGCCCTATGATACAACTGAAAAACAAATTACCTGGAAGGTAAAACCCACCTATGGCGGACAAGCTTTAAAGGTTCAAGATGTGATGGTCATGCAAATCATAAACGATACCAAATGGAAATATCCTATTTATTTTGCTGTAACGGTTTCACCTTCAAATAAAATTGGTTTGGATAACTATTTGGCAATGGAAGGACTCACCTTTAAATTGAATGACCATAAGGTAGATAGCATAGAACCGGAAAAAATGTATGATTATTTGATGACGGAATTAGGTGATTCCACGTGGCACAATAATTTTACTCATGTATCTTCAACATCAAATAATTCATCCCAAGGTGCACTTAGCTGGTCTGACAAATATCAACCAGGATATCTTTTTCGAAATCTCGGTAATGAGAATGTTCATTTTAACGACCAAATCATTCGACTCCTCCAAAACTACCGCAGTGCTTATCTTCAGTTAGCCGTTCACCATTATTTTAAATATCAAAATTTAAAACAAACTAAAACTTCAGAAGAGGAGACAGAAAGAGAGAGAAAAACGGTTTTATCAGTACTGGATCAAATGGCTTTGAACCTCCCTGAAAAGACCATACCAATCCCATCCATTGATTTATATTATCAGATTGGACAGATTTACAGTCAAGTTGGAGAAAAAGACCGTTTCCGGACTATTTTAGATAAGCTATCTTCTAGGGAAAGAGTTTCTCTAGATAACAAAATAAGATTTGGGCAAACCTATATACAAGAATTGAAAGATTATGATAAAGCTATCAATTTATTCGAGGAAATGAACAGCCATTATCGCAGTCTAGAAGAATCATACAAAAAAAATCCAAATAGCGTTTCTGCTAAATCCTGGAATAAATGGGATGCTATTTATCCTGAAATTATATCATCGCTTATACTGGCTTATCAAGGAGTAGGAGATGACAAGAAAGCTGAGCTGGTTTTAAATGATTGGCTTGAAAGAAATCCAACAGACGATACCGCGCGTAAAATGTTAGATGATCTAAACAATTAGTCAAAAATTTCTGGTTATTTAACCTGTCTGCCATATATTTTCTTTGAAATTATCAAAATCTCATCCGCTCGTTTCCATCATTATTCCCCATTGGAATAACTATTCCATTTTAGAGGAATGTTTAGAATCACTAAAAAACATATCCTATCAAAACTGTGAAATAATTGTAACAGATAATGCATCAGAAGATGGGAGTTCTGAAAAAATAAAACAGTATTTCCCGGAAGTTAATTTAGTGGAAAACAAAACAAATGAAGGATTTGCAGGGGGATGTAATCGTGGGGCAATCATAGCAAATGGGAAATATCTACTTTTTTTGAATAATGATACTACACATGCACATAACTGGATAGAGCCCCTTGTAACACAACTTGAACAGGATAAATCCATTGCAGCTGTACAACCAAAAATATTGAATTATTTTCAGCAGGACCTTTTTGATTACGCAGGTGGTTGTGGGGGACACATGGATATTTTGTGCTATCCATTTGCGAGAGGCCGTATCTTTTTTAAACAGGAGATTGATACCGGTCAGTATAACGAAGTAAACAATGTTTTTTGGGCTTCGGGAACAGCAATCATAGTTCGGAAAAACCTATTTGAGCAAGTAGGGAGGTTTGATAAAACCTTTTTTGCCCATATGGAGGAAATTGATTTGTGCTGGAGATTCCATATGCTGGGTTACAGAGTTTTAGTAGAACCATCGAGTAAGGTGTATCACAAAAATGCTGTCACTCTTCCCATGTATTCCCAAAAAAAATATTATCTCAATCACCGGAATTCACTGTACATGCTGTGCAGCAACTACTCTATTCCACTGACTATTTATTTTTTACCTCTCCGAATAGCTCTTGATATAATTGCTTTTTTTTATGCCATGTCAAAACTCGACTGGAAGCACATGGCTGCTATCGGTATGGCTATTTTTTGGTTGATTTCGCACCCTCATTTAATATTAAAAAAACGACGGAAAAATAAATACATAAAATCTGTCAGAGACAGAGATATTATCAAAAACATGTTCAGGGGAAGTATTGTTTTGGCATATTATATTTTATGTAAGAAAACTTACCGTGAGATTGTTACTAACGCTGAGTCATAAAGAGCTGCATTGTCAGAGTCTAGGTCTTTGAGTATTTGTAGGATTTCCTCCTGCCCTAAAAGAGAAAGTTTGTCCGCTAACACCTTGGCATGATTGGCTAGAAAATAGAGTGTGTAGCGTTCCCGGGGATACCTATCATAAACTTCATCTAGGCCTGTAATCATATTATTTAATTCTTCAACCGATCTTTCTATGTCCCCATTTTGTAATAATTCCATGGCGTAATAATAGGCAAATTTGGCTTTCCTTAGTCCAAAATTCTCAGAGAGATTATCGCAAAGATTGAGGCGGTCTTTCCAGCCTCGTGAGTAATCGGAAGCATTCCCTCTAAGGGCAATATTTCGAGCCTCTTCAAAATGAGGTGTACCTCCCAAGGGGATATAAGTGTCAATTTCTGAGGCTGATATCAAATAACCATAAAAAGCTAAAAAACTTGCCAAAGGATCAAACAGAACAGGATCAAAATAAATACTTCCAACATTGTTATAAATAAATTGAACGCCGCTATCATAATAACGCTGGTCACTGCCCGAAGTAAACAGAGCTTGGGCTAAAACTGTCTGCACCGATCCCTTTGAAGTTACTCCTTCAAAAACAATGTGAATTGACAAGGGGATGGATATATCGGTAAACTCATCATCCCAATTGGTGTTTGTATAGAATCGCATTAATTCGGATTCTAGAGCAAATAAAATCTGACGCTCATTTCCTTTTAACAAACGATCGTCAAAAGATACCTGCATTTTCCCAAATTGTGCCATTATTGAGGAAAGAAATAAAAGGTGGAACAGTAAATGAGGGATATAACGAAACATCATGTTGAAAAGTAGCTGGTTATTTTATTTTCTGCAAGAGAAACATGTTCCAAAAAAATATAGGAAGATACTTCAATAATAATTAATCCATTCTGAAAAATCAGATTAATTTGGGGTGTAGATAACCTTATATCACCATCTAATGGCTTTATGAGTTCCAAGCCCCGGTCCGAGGAATATTGCATTCAAAAACATACGTTCCGTATTATGAAAATATCCCCTGAAATTGGGGTCTGTTGCAAACAAAATTACCTGACCATTTCCGTATCCTTCTCTTGTGGCAAACACCGTTTCTGCCCATCGCTCCCGTGCTTCAGGCCACAGTAAACCAGACACTCTCAATTTATCTTCTTTTGCAAATCGAGCTACAGTTGCAACGTGCTCATCACTCACAAGCGCTACAGAAGTATTCACCATGGGAATTATATATGTACCACACCCAAAAGCAAGCCAATGTTCTTTGTCCAAATTTGCTTTCATTAACATCCCTCTAGGGGCAAGTTTACGAGCTATTTTATCTTTTTCTTCAATCTCATTAATAGAAAATTCTGATTCTTCCTTTTTTGTTGAAGTTATCTGTTCATTTCCTTCCCAAACTTCTATACTGTCAATTTTAGAATCTTCAACGGATTTGATAAACTCTAAATACTTTTCATAATCATTCAAATTTCTTAGTATCTGTCTCTTCTGTCGCACCGATGAAATAGCCACTGTTGTATCAGTAAAAAAATGAGCCCCAGAACCAATGCCTATAACTGTTCCGCCATCCTCAATCCATCCTTTCAGGTTTTCAATCCCTCCTTTACCAAAATATTGTTTATATGCTTCTGTTCCCCCCCAAGCAGAAGGAAGAATAATTACATTGTATTTTCTTAAATCTACTCCCGGAAAGTTTCTTGTTTCCAAAATGGAAAAAGGCACATTCAATCTGGAATCTAGTAAATGCCAAGCAGCCCCAAAGCTGTAATACCCCGTAGGAGGTCCTCCAACTAATGCTATTTTTGGTATCTCAATAAGACGAAATTCGCCACCCCCAAGATCAGGGCCTGAGTCTACCAACCCTGTGTTTACACCATGAATATTTACACCAAACTCCAGAGCCAGTGCCTGTATAAAATCACTTGTAAGTTGTGGATTTGCATTCAACCTCAATAACAAAGTACCAGCTGGAAAGTCATTTCCATTTATTGTTATGGGTTTGTTTGCTGTCCATACTTTTAAATGATTTTCTAACAAAACATTTAATAGAACATAGCTGTTGTAATCAGAATTTGGAATCAGATAACCGAAGGATGGTTGAGGATTAAATACCATCCCCTTTGATGAATATGGCACATATTTAGTCGTGACTATAGGTGGCAGGTCACTCGTGTAATATCCTTCCAAACCATATGCCAGTGGAAGTGACCAAGCAGTGGTCTCATACAATCTGCTTTCACTATGTTTCAATCGCTGGCGCCTTTCAGTTTCTAAAAACGTATTTTGTAAGCGAATGTCAAAACTTAGAATTGCATTTACCAAGGCATGATTTGGCTGATCTAATCGTACCAGCATTGATCCTTTTGGTATTTTGATGTTCCTCTTTTTTGTGCCATCCGATTTCGTTGCCTGCTTTAATTTCTCTACTTGAAGGGTCTGCCCCACCTCAATCCCCTGCCGAATTAATGTTTCTGCAAATTGTTTCTCAATGAATTTGTTTTCCCCTTTTGGAAAAATAAATGCTTTTAATCGATTGGTTTTAGTATACACAGATTCATATTTTTCGCTGTAATAATCTCTTAACAAATCCTTCCTGTTATCTGCTATTGTAATCAAATTTGCCATCGAACTGATGAATTGGTGGTGTACTGATTCTCTGTATGTAAGTACCGTTCCGTCCTCCTGGATGACCTGCGAACCATCTACACCTGCCTGTTCATAAAGCAATCCAACTGCACCTGTATAGATAGACCATGAACTTCCGTAGCCAGGAAAAAATTCCTCATTCCATTCCCGCGTATAGTAATTCCATCCATTTTGATCAAATGCAGCAGAATGTTCTAAGCTCATAATCTTCCACCATTTATAAATTAACTCTGGCATAAATGGATTATACGGTTCCCGCGGGGGATTGAACAAATAGGTGTCCAATGGGCCCATTTCATGTCCATCTACAACTAACTGTGGATGCCAATCTATTATTGCCTGAACTTTTCCCTTTGATTCAGGATGAACCTGGGTGAACCAGTCCCGGTTCAAATCAAATAAATAATGGTTTCCACGTCCTTGGGGCCAATTCCCCCGATGATGTGCACTCTGAGTATCATAATTTACCATTGCACCACTCCATTGAGTCATTTGAGCTAAAAACCGGGTTCTCCCATCAGGGTTTTGTAGAGGATCAATACAAACAACCAGTGAATCCCGTATCAACTTGGAATAAGAATCAGTGCCTGCCAACAACTGAAAAGCCAATTGTACTCCCGCGTCCGCTCCTGATAGTTCATCCCCATGAATTGAGTAGGACATCCAGGCAATGGCAGGTGTGTCCTCTATTATTTTTTTTGCTTCAGAAGAATTATCAATAGTTCTGGGATCTGAAATTTTTGAAATATTTTCTCTGATTGTATCTAATCGGCTAAAGTTTTTCTCACTTGTAATGACCAGATAAATAAGTCTTCTCCCTTCATAGGTCCTTCCGTAATCATAAAGTTTTGCATTAGGAAATACTTCATCTAAATATTCAAAATAGCTGACGATATCATCATGACTGGCAGGTTTTGATCCCAGTGTAAATCCCCATATAGATTCGGGAGGTAAAATGTTTTCCCTATAGTCATTCATGGGGAAAAATGGTTTGTTATAAACACCTTTTCCCGGTTCCATATGGACAGACATTTCTTTTCCAAAAAGGAAAATAGCAGAAACAACTATTAACAATTTTTTTAAATAATGATTCATAAAAACTCCATTTGATTTGAAAATAGAAGCGGGGAAAAGGTAAAAAGGGTTAAATGTATCCTGTATGATTGTTGATAAAATAATACTTCAGATAATAAAAATTGAAATTATTCTAAAAAAATATCTATTTTAAATTGAATGTAACTTTATATTAGAATAATAATAGATAAAAACAGATTATCTTTTGATAAAACATGAATCAACGTTTTAAGAAAATTATTAATGTATATAATGAGAATATCTTCAGTCAATAATATATATTTCTATAAGTTATTTTGAAGTTCAGCCTCTGGTTCATATTAGCAATATTAGTCATTATTGGATATCTCCGATATAAAAAAAGACTGAAAAACATGTCTGACTAATTATGGAAAACCTCCACTCTCAAAAAAAAGTATCGGTCAATGATTTTGTAAGACGACAGATTGCCGGTTCAGGAAAAACTTATTCTCCTCTTCTCTCCTTCGAACAAATTGCAGCACATGCCTCTGAGCAATTAGACAAAGGGGATTTTAAACAGGGGTATCGTGATGGTGTTATAATTGTAAACGCAGACCAAGATTTTTCTGAACAGTTCAAATGTCCTTTTGTGAAAATAAATAAAGATACAAAATTAAAAGCTGAATTTGTTTGCCGCCGTGAAAATGAAGAACCATATATTAGGGTGAGAGCACTTAATGGTATACCTTTAAAAGCTGGAAAAGTAGAATTCATCCTTTATCGCCATGATGTTTTAGTTGAAAATAATGAACACTCAACAGATACTGAATGGGAACTCATAAGCATTCATGCTTTACCAAAAGGGATTGAGGAGTTGCCTATGGGACCTATAACTATGATGAGAAACCAACTTGAATTAAAAGGAGGAACTGCTGCATCATATTCATCAGAGGAATGGGCACAAGCAGTAAAATTTTGGCAGAATTTTGCAGCTCTTGATTCAGAAAATTTAAAATAAAATTTATTTCAATTTATTACTAAAATTAACTCTTTTCCTGTGGGCTCTTTTAATAGTTTTAATTTTTGATTAACTGAGAATACTATGGAATTCAAATTCAATAAATCAAAACAATTATATTAATGAAAACTGATAGCAAATCTCTTTTTATCAATTTCCTTTTTTACATTGTCCTTTCAAATTCCTTATTATTTTGTACAAATCAGTATCCAATCGTTTTGGTACATGGGTTTATCGGCTGGGGACCAGAAGAAATGGGAGGTTATCCTTATTGGGGTGGAAATTTAGATTTTAAAAATTATTTGGAATCTTTTGGGTTTGAAGTATTTACAGTTTCTGTGGGCCCAGTATCCAGTAACTGGGAACGATCTGTTGAGACATTTTATCAGATCAAAGGTGGCCAAGTGGATTATGGGAAAAAACATTCGGATGAATGGGGGATTATTCAAAAACCTGAGAGAAAATACTATAGTGGTTTATATCCTGATTGGGACCACGATCACCCAGTACATTTTATCGGGCACAGTATGGGTGGACAAACTATCCGTATGCTTGCCTACCAATTAACTCACTCTTTCCATTCCGATTCGATTTTTAAAAATGTTGAAAAAAATATCCTTTTGAACTTTGAACACAAGGGGTGGATTAAATCCATTACTACTATTTCTGCACCACATGATGGAACAACTCTTTCGGATATAGTAAGTAAAACCATTCCATTTTTACAAAATTTTATCATTTTGGGTGCCGCAGTTGAAACTGAATTTTATGACTTTGATCTCCAGCATTGGGGATTCAATCGGAAAAAAAACGAATCCTGGATCAATTACTATAAACGCATGCGAGACCATCCATCATGGAATACGAAAAATATTTGCAGTTGGGATTTGAGCGTTGAAGGCGCTAAAGAATTAAACTCATTTCTTATAGCACAACCTGATATATGTTATTTTTCTTTCACTACCAGCACCACAATTGAGAACAAAAAAACGGGGACACAAAAACCTGACAAAAATACAAGTTTAATGCTTAGAACGAAATCCCGCCTTATTGGTTCTAAAATTATACAATTACAAGACGGAACAACCACAGATTCTTTGTGGTTCCAAAACGATGGGGTTGTAAATACTATTTCACAAAAAGGCCCTACTACCGGGGTAAATGGTGCAGACCCCTTAGTATATTATGATTCTTCTAAATCTGTTATCCCTGGTCAATGGTATAATATGGGTAAAATAAAAATGGATCACTGGAAAATTATAGGACAGGGAAAACTTGCCGCTGAGGAAGAGGAGTTTCTTCTTACGTTATATCTAGATCATTGCAAAAGATTATGGAATCTTCCTAATTAATCTTTCTAAAGAATTATTAAATATATAAACTAGCTTTATTAATTCAAAATATATTTGTAATTTACAAATATGGAATGTGGCGAACTCATTAAACAATATTTACTCAGCCTTCTAACAGTATTTAGAAAAAATATCAGAGGCAATAAATACACCCTCCAGCAAATTCTTATTTTAGCTACTATACCTGATAAAGGAACAGATATGACCTCTTTAGCAGAAAAGATAGGGGTGGATAACAGTACCGTGACACGCTTAATTGATGGGATGGTACGTCGGAGTCTAGTTGAAAAGAAAAATAGTTATCTGGATAAACGTGTAACAATTGTTTCATTGACCAAAAAAGGCGTTCAAGTTTCAGAAGAAATAGAAAATAAATTAGATATTATCGGAGAAGAAATCTTTAACCAAATTTCAATGGAACATCAGAATGATATAAAAGAAGCTCTTTTATCTTTTCATTGGGCCCTTTTGAAGTATAACAATTCTATTTAATATATGTATACTACAAATAATATTTCAAGCCCACTTTTACATTGGTACAAAAAATCAAAACGATCTATGCCATGGCGCAAGACAAAGAAACCATACAATATTTGGCTATCAGAGACCATGCTTCAGCAAACACAGGTTAAAACTGTTATCCCTTATTACAACAGATGGATAAAAAATTTCCCGCACTTTGAATCGGTTGCAAAAGCATCTTCGGATTCTTTATTATTGATTTGGGAAGGCTTAGGATATTACAACCGCTGTCATAATTTCCATAAAGCAGTGAAAATAATTGTTAAAAACCATAACTCCTGCTTACCTGATGATATTGAAGATTTCATGGCTCTCCCTGGAGTGGGCATTTACACTGCGGCGGCAGTGTATTCTATTGTTTTTTCATATCCAATTCCTGTTGTGGATGGGAATGTAAGGAGAGTAATGTCACGATTACTGAGACTAAAACGTTTCACCCCTTTCAATAATAAAAGAATATTATCCACCTTAAATAAGTGTATAGATAAGAGCCATCCTGGAAATTTTAATCAGGCATTGATGGAGCTTGGTAGTATCATCTGTATTCCAAAAACCCCAAAATGTCAAAACTGCCCTCTTAAACCATACTGTGGAGCAGCAGTTTCAGGTAACGCCGGTAGATATCCATTGGCTAAAACAAAAATAACCTTTCCCTGGAAAAATGTAGTTGTAGGATTAATATGGGAAAATAGTTCATTTTTAATTTTAAAACGTTCTGGGTATAAACATTTAAATAATCTCTGGGAACTACCTGGAGGGGAAGTCCTGAAAACACAAAATCCTAAAAGTCAATTGGTAGGAATGCTAAAAAAAAAATACAACTTGGATGTATCTATTGAAAACAAAATGGGTGAAATCTGCCACCGCTATAGCCACTTTGGAATTTCCATGTCCAGTTTTGACTGCATAATAAAAAATAGATCAAAACTAATGGTGAATCAGCCATATCGCTGGATCAAAAAACATGAAATAAACCAATTCGCCTTTCCAAAGGCCAACCACAAAATATTTAGTTTGATGCTTGAGAATTGAGTGTTTAAAACAATAGCATCATTGATAATCTGGCCTTTGGCATCAATTATTTTTATAATTTTGGTCCCCTTTTATTTTTTTGTATCTGTCTTTATCCCATCTGTAAAATTATATTTTTTAGCATCCACATTTTGTAGGGTTATATTACTTTTTGGAGGACAGTGGCTAAAAATAGAAGGAGAGATCCCCTCAAGTGATGGGCAACCATATCTTTACCTATTCAATCACGGTTCCCTTTTCGACGCATTTATGTTAGTGGCTGCTATTCCTCACTACATCACAGCAGTAGGAGCAAATAAACAATTTTCTTGGCCTATCTGGGGGTGGGTTGTCGAACGATACGGTGTAATCCCTATCAAACGCAAAAAAATAAAAGAAGCAATTCACAGCTTAGATCTCGCAGAGGATGCAATCCGGAATGGGATCTCCTTTATAATTTCGCCCGAAGGGACCAGAACTCTGACAGGAAAAATCAGTATGTTTAAAAAAGGACCATTTCATTTAGCAAAAAACACAGGTGTTACTATCATTCCTGTTGGCCTTTCGGGTGCATTCAAAGCGAAAAGCAAACCAGACTGGAGAATTAAGCCCGGGACACTCACTTTAACTTTTGGAAAGCCCATCGTCTCAAGTGATTACAAAAATTATACATTAGATAAATTGAAAAACCAAGTACAGAAAGAAATTAGTCAACTAGTCAAATACTAAGTGGAAATCATCAAAAATTCTTGTATTAACTTGAGTAGAGGAAATCTCATATGTTTCAAACTATCCTTATTTTACAAATTACTTATCTCTGAATAATATATTGTGTTCTATCATTCTCGTCGATTAAAGTTTATTTTCGGCCTTATTATAAAACTTACGGCCATATTTTTTACTCTCAGACTTGTTTTTATTTTCAGTTTTATAACTGGGATGACAGGCTCATCTAGTGAGCTGACCAGAGCTATTTGGATCGGTTCCCGATTTGACCTGCGTTTGGCGGTCCTCATCATCACACCGATAATGTTAGCCTTTCTCATACCCAGGTGGAACCCCTTGCGGAACCTATTCATACAAAAACTGAGTCTCACTTATTTGGGGATCGCATTATCATCCTTATTCATTTTTTATGGATTTGATCTAGGGAATTATAGCTATCTTGGTCGCCGAATCGACATATCCACCTTACACCTATTAGAAAACCCATTGATTGCATTGGGGATGGCCTGGGAATCTTATCCGATTGTTTGGATTACTATGGGGTTATTGTTGTGTATCACCACTGCCAGCTTTTGGCTTCGACTTGGGTACCAACAGCTAAATATTAATCCTCAAGTGGTGCAATTCAAAGATAAAGCGATTGGTATCGTCTTGGGCGGATTGGTGTTTCTGTTTTCATACTGGGGAACATTTAGCCAATATCAATTATTGTGGAGTGACGCCCATTTTAGCAAAGATCCATTTATTGTAGCCACCGCTTTGAACCCCATCCTCTATTTGAATGAAACACGTACATTTGATTTAGAAGATTATAGCACATTAGAAACAAAAAATTATTATGATCTTATGGTCATGGAATTGGGTGTGGATTTCCCTGATTTGGAAAAATTAAACTATCGGCGTACCGTAACCAAAAAACTCAAAAATACTCAGCCAAATATTGTCATTGTTTTTTTAGAATCCGTAGGCTTCAATCGGATGGCCAGAGCTGGAAATCCAATGAATTCAACTCCCCATTTAGATCGCATTGCCACAAAAGGGGTTTCATTTGACCGCTTTTATGTTCCCATGGTGGGAACGGCTCGATCAGTATTTAGCATGATCACTGGCATTCACGATGTGTCCAGTATAGAAACAGCATCCAGTAACCCACGAATCGTAGATCAATATTCATTGGTCAATTCCTTAGATAGTTATCAAAAACATTATATCATGGGCGGAAGCGCCAGTTGGCGAAATGTGAGGAGTCTTCTTAAGAACAACATCTCTGATATGACCATTACTGAGCAAAAAGACCTAGATTACCCCCGACTGGATGTATGGGGGATATCCGATCATGATCTGTTTACAGCGGCTCACATTAAATTTGAATCAATGAATAAAGAGAAACCGTTTTTTTCTGTGATTCAAACGGCGACAAATCATCGTCCATATTCCATCCCTAATGGTATTAAGGGTTTTCAGGTCTACGATGAAGATGATAAAAAACTAAACCACGCTGGCTTCAGCTCAGAGGAACAGTTTCATGCCATGCGGTTGCTGGATCATGCTGTTGGATCATTTATGACTATGGCAGAATCATCTTCCTATTTTGAACACACGATATTTCTATTTTTTGGGGATCATGGAACATCGGATCCAAAGGCCAATCATATGCCCCCATCCGATTTTGAATTAAAACTAAGATCATACCAAGTACCGTTCATCATTTATGCACCGTGGAAATTTAAAGGGGGCCAAGTAAGAAATGATGTGGCCCAGTTGGTTGATCTTATGCCTACCGTATGTGGTTTGGCTGGCGTGCCCTATGAGAATCGGACCTTGGGGCGGGATCTACTAAATGGTAGAATTCCAGATGACCCTTTGGCCATGATCGTGAATAAAAAAGTGGCAGAACATCATATTGCTGTGGTGGGACAAAACTATTATTTATCGATGAATAAAAATGGTTCAAATGTGAAGTTAAATGATTTGTGGAGCCAAGAACCATGGGTAGATATAAAAGGAAAATATCCTGAAATTGCAGATCGATATGCACATAGATTAAAGGGATTTTATGAGACAGCAAAATATATGCTGTATCATAATCAAAAATAAAAATAAGGTACTGGAGAAAATTTATTGATCAAATTAACAAATAGAGTATGTGTCCCCTGCAAAGGAGGGATACCGCCTTTAAAAGGGAAAAAATTAAAAACACTACAGAATCAGCTGGGGAATGGTTGGAATGTGATTGATGAACACCACCTTGAAAAGGAGTGGAAATTAAATGATTTTCTGACCGCTCTTGATATTACAAACAGGATTGGCTCTTTAGCCGAAGAACAGGGACATCACCCCAATATATATCTTGCCTGGGGAAAAGTAGGTATTAAATTGTGGACACATAAAATCGACGGACTTACAGATAGCGATTTTATTCTTGCGGCTAAAATTGACAGTATTATATAAAATTTAGATTAACGTGCTGTTCTTAGGTGTGAATTAGATTAAAACTTGACACACATTAACCGCATTTATCCTATCTACTAAATAATTAGGGACGGTATCTCTCTCAGCGCATAAATAAGTAAATCTATATCCCGCTGGTCGTTGTACACATTAATCGAATATCTTAATAAAGTTTTTCCTTTCCATTCAAAAATAGGAACTTCAATGGAATAATTTTTTAACAATACATTTTTAATTTTAATGGGGTCATCAATATTTATCTCGATACTTGCCATTTGGCCAATCCATTCTTCCGTATTGGGACAAATATGCATTAAATCAAAATATTCATCCAATCGGCTGCGGGTTTCCCGCACGAGCCACCTGCTTTTTTTTGTCAAATCGCTCCAATTATTTTTCTGTTGAAATTTAATAGCCTCTGTAACAGACAAAAATGCGCTCATATCTCGTGTCCCCTGCCACTGATTCTCCAGTAAAAAAGAAGAATCCGAAGGGTCATTACCCTCGTCTCCCCAGCTAGTGATCAGGGGTGCCATTTTATCTTGATATGTTTTTCTTACATAGAGAAAAGAAGAACCCTTTGGTGCACATAGCCATTTATGACAGGCCCCTATGTATACATCCGGATCCATATCCAAAATGTTGATTGGGATATGACCAGGGACATGGGCACCATCTATGATTGTGAAAATTCCACGTTCTCTTGCTCGATGACAAATCTCGTGAATTGGAAAAATCATTGCTGTAGAACTCGTGATATGACTGATAAAGATTACTTTTGTTTTTTCGGTGATCCCTTTACAGAAATACTCCGTGAAATCTTCATGAGTTGTGCAGGGGAGGGGGATCTCTCTTTGAATAAAGCGAGCACCAGTCTTTTTACTAATGGAGTTCCATCCTCGAATCAACGCCCCGTATTCATGGTCTGTTGAAAGAATTTCATCCCCCGGTTTCAAAGAAAGACAGTTTGTCATCGTTGTAAATCCTGTGGTGGGATTTGGGATAAAAATCAAATCACCACTGTTACATCCAACAAGTTCTCCCAACCTTTTCCGCGCAGTTTCCAGATGTTTATAAACTTCCTCAACCATGAACTGAACAGGCTGACGTTCAAGCTCCCTTTGCCAAAACTGATATTTTTCGAACACCGGTTTGGGGCAGGCACCGAATGAGCCGTGGTTTAGAAAAGTTACATTAGGAGATAAAAGAAATGTATCCTTCACCGGATTTTGAAACCCTTATTTCGCTAATGCCCCCATGGGGTCCCATGGAGGTAATTTTACCGGCTCTTTTTTGTAAGTTCCTAATTCTTCATTGGTTAAATATTTCTTGTGAACCACAACCTCATAATTATATTCATCAAACCATTTATCCGTCATGATATCGTAGCCTCTATCGCTTCGTTTATTTCCCCAACTGTTTTCAACCCTCCATTTTCTTGGCTTCATTTTTGAGTTTAAATCCACACCAGTAAATAACATGGCGTGAGTCATTTGACTATCTCCATATTCCAAGCGATCCGCTTTTGTCATTGGGAAATCCGTGCCATAAAATAAGTCAAAATCAAATAAATCCATATCCATCACGCCCAACTTCCGATGAAAATATTTTCCGACATCACACCCAAACCATACTGGGTTGTCATCTTTGATGGAGGCTACAGCTGCTTCCTTAAGGCGTTTAGAATCTAAATTCAAATATTTAATGTCTTCACCGCCTATTACATTACCTAAATATTTAACAGTATACACTTCGTTATAGATTTTATCCGACATTGGGCAGTTGATCAAACACACATAATCATCCAAATCCAGCTGCACATGATTTAAAAAAAAACGTTTTGGTGTAAGGCCTTCAAAACGATGAAATATTTTTTTTCTATCTCTAACTTGCCATTCAAATATATCCGGTGGCATGCCTAAATGGATTGTGAGCAAACGGTATACGATCCCCAACATATCTTTTTTTATAGAACGAAGTTCTCTCAGGCTTGCTCCTTTTTTGTTGGCATTTCTAAGTGTTTTCGAAAATTCTCTCAATTTTCGGGTAATCATTCGATTCATCCTCATTGACTTACTACTCTGAAAAGTCTCAGGCATTTCTGTTTGAGGTACAACTCCATATTTATTAATAAGATTGATAAACATGTGCCACTGCCCACCATCTTGGATGGGATTGGACACGAGATGCATCATAAGTCTCCCGTCTCTGGGTTCATTTAGAGTTGCAATTATGTTTTCGAGAAAATAGTTGGATTTTTCAAATTTATCCCAAAACATAAAATAGCTTTGGCTGAATTCAAATTTCTTGAGGTTATACTTCCTACCAAGATAGATACGAAAGAGATTAAGCCCTGCAAAACCCCAACATCTGCCACTGGATTTTTGGTTTGTCACTGGCATTTCTCCAGATACGATATCAGAAAATGTATGATTAATTTTTCTGAATGATTCCCAGTCCATAGCAAGATCTTCAATCTCACTTTTTAGAGCTGTGTTTCTAGCCAGCCGGAATATGGAATTTGAATTAGTTTGTATTTTAAATTCTTTTATTTGTTTTAAGGTTATATTTTGATTCATCCGTTCCTCGAATATTTTAATTTAGCAGACAATTGTTTCCAGATATCTTGAACTTTGCCAATGAGGCAATTAGTTTTTCCATTCCTTCATAAATAATAGCATTAATTCCTGTTTCGTTTGCAGCTTTGACGTTTTCTTGATCATCATCTATAAACAGGATTTCCTCACCTGAAATCCCAATCTTTTCCATCGTTAAATTGTATATTGTTTTATCCGGTTTTCTGTACCCTACATCATAAGAGTAAATTGCACCAGTAATAAATTTATGAAAATAATATTCACTGCATGATTTCAAATATTGAATATGCCATGGATTCGTATTTGATAACAACCAGATAGGCATTGTCTCATAATAGTTTATCAACAAATTCACCACTTTAGTCTGTTCCCCCAACAAAAGTTTCCATCCACACCAAAAGTCTCCCTCGGAAATTTTTTTATCTTCGGGAAATAAATTATTTATAGCACTATAAAATTGGAAATCATCGAGTCTCCCTATTTCATATTGATAATAGATATCCCAAATAATTGATTCTTGTAGCTGATTTATAGACAATTCTGTGATATCTTCGAAGAAGTTAAGAGTTTTTTCAGGATGGATATTTATTAAAACACCGCCAATATCAAATATGATAGTTTTAATTGATAACATTTAAGATGGGATTAAATAAAATTTTATAAAACAACTAATTCTCTGGTAGTGGTGTTTAAAACTTCACATCTATTTTCTTCAATGATAATATCATCTTCAATGCGAACACCGCCCCATCCTGGGAGATAAATTCCTGGTTCAACTGTAACCACATTGTTAATCTGTAAAACTTGATCGCTTAATTTACTAATGCGTGGCTGAGTATGAATTTCAAGACCCAACCCGTGTCCTGTCCCATGATTAAAATATTTGCCATATCCTCTTTCGGAAATAATACCTCTAGAAATAGAATCAAGCTCTTTACAGGAAACACCTGCTTTTGCAAGAGAAACAGCTGACTCCTGAGCTTCTCTTACAATACCATAAATTTCACGATGTTTATCTGTAGCCTCTCCAAGTACTGGAGTGCGGGTCATATCAGCATGATAACCAGCATATTTTGCTGCAGCATCAATAACAATAAAATCTCCTTTTTTAAATTCACGGTCCGATGGGACCGCATGAGGGAGAGCCCCATTTGGGCCCCCCGCAACAATGGGTGGGTAGGCTTCGCCATCAGCCTGACGTCGATAATACATGACAAGTTCATTTGCTATTTCTTTCTCTGTAATTCCTGCTTTTATTCTCGGAATAATTTTTTCATAGCAGGAATCTGTAATTTCTACTGCAGTGCGTATGGCATTTAATTCAGACTTATCCTTCACTGCTTGCATATCTTCCAAAATCCCTTTAGTGCACACCCAATCTGTTTTTGGAAACAAATTAATCATCATATTATATTGAGAAACAGAAAGATGATCTCCCTCAAATCCTAATTTTAATCCATCTGGAACCAGATTTTTCTTTTTTGCACTCAACAGCTCTAAATGAGATAAATTTTCTATAACCCTTGAAAAACCTGAAACCTGTTCTCTTGATTGTTCTGCGTATCTTCCATCAGAAATGAAATATTGCTTCTCCGGAAGAATGAGACAGGTAGCGGAAGACCCCGTAAAACCACAGATGTAACAAATATTAGTCAAATTTGTAATTAAAATTCCGTCTATTCCATGCTCGCCAAGTACGGACTTTAATTTTTCCTGACGATTTGAATACAGAGATGATACCATTATTATATTATTGAAATTCGGTTATTTGTTTGTGTGAAACTTTTTTAAAATTTTGTCTCGATATTCTATCAGTTTCTTTTTGTTATTTTCTTTTTCCCCGAGCATATCCAAAATTTCAAGAGCCTGGGGATATAGCCCTTGGTCTTCTAATATTTTTACTAATGTTAATGTTGCTAATTGGGGACTAACCTTTAAAGGTTTTAAATCGGTAGGAGAAACAGATGGTGATGTATTTTGTATCCCTGTTTTTTCCCTCGTTAATATTTTTTTTGTTTTTTGATGTGCTGTAGTATAATCAAACCGTTCATACTTTTTCTTTGCTATTTTTACAGTGTTTGGGGAACGGTTAATTTTTTCCTGGATTTCTGCTAAGAGGTTATGTGCTTCTGGATAGACAGTGTGTGTTTTAAATAAATCTTTCAATATTCCTTCGGCTGTTTTGTAATCCTTCTTTTGAATATTGATCTGTGCCAATACAAACAACCCATCTGCATGGTCAGGATGATGGTTTAAACCTATTTTACATATCTCTTCAGCTTTGGAATATTCTCCGTTCATCGAGTATGAATCTGCTATCAATGGAAAAAGTATTGATTCAGGATGGTTTTGAAAAATATCCCCCAATTCTCCCCTATTAGAAAAATTCATTATCGGCGGTTGGTTTCCACCCACTCTGTAATATAATCAATTGTATTCTGGACAGGAGTCCCAGGCCCAAATAGTTTTCCGACTCCAATTGCATGTAAAGATTCCATATCTTTCTTTGGAATAATACCTCCACCAGTCAATAGAACATCCGATAACCCTTTTTCATCCATGAGGATTTTCACTTTAGGAAAAATGGTCATGTGAGCATTATTTAAACTAGACAGGGCAATGACATCTGCATCTTCCTGCAATGCTGCGGAAACAATCATTTCAGGAGTTTGGCGCAGTCCTAAATAAATAACTTCCATTCCCGCATCCCTGTATGCTGAAGCCAAAACTTTAATCCCGCGGTCATGACCGTCTAATCCGGGTTTAGCCATAATAATTCTAATGTGACGTTTCACTTAATACTTTCATATAATTAATCCGTAAAATTACAACAGGATTTTCCAAAAAGAAAAAATGACAATAATTAATGATTATCATAAATTTTACTGTCAAAAACGAAAGTTGCCGGGCCCTCATTTATCAAACTAACTGACATAGTAGCTCCAAATTCCCCAGATTCAACATGAATCTCCTCTTTACTTAAATGATCAATAAACTTATCATATAACTGTTCCCCTTTATCTGGTGGGGCTGCACGGACAAAACTAGGACGTCGGCCTTTTTTCCAATCACCACAAAGAGTAAATTGACTTATTACTAAAATAGACCCATTAATATCCTTGATGGAAAGATTCATTTTTTCTTTCTCATCATTAAAAATTCTAAATCCGGAAATTTTTTTCGTTAAAAATACAACATCCTTCTCTGTATCATCCTTCATCACACCTAAAAAAATAACCAGCCCATTTTGGATAGCTCCACATATCTTCCCATAAATGGTTACATCTCCTTTTGAAACGCGTTGTAATACTGCAATCATTCAATCCAAATATTCTTACTGCCGTATATATTTTTTAGTTTATTGAAAAATGCACTGTCGGTTGAAACGCTAATATTATGTGCCAATATTTTTTGATGTCTTCCGTTTTTTTGAATATGAAATACTAATCGCGTGTCCCCCTGATACTGCTCCGCAATTTTATAGAGTTCATCAATTGCTTTGGTGGAAACAGAATCAGGATTAATTAATATATTTAAATGTTTTGATAACTGATTTTCAACTCTTTCTAGGGGGACAATATGATCTGCCAACATTTTAACATTTCTCATCTCAGAGCTATTTTCTGGATTTCCTGACACAAACACAATATTCCCTTCATGAATCATTTCTTTATACCGTAGAAATTTTTCATTAAAAATAATAATTTCTGCCCTTCCTCCTATACATTCCATTTTGATTCGCGCCCATTCTCTTCCCTTTTTATCAAAATTTCGGTTTATCTCATCAATCATTCCCCCCAGCCTGAATGATTTTTTTATAGTGGTTGGGATAGCCTCAGTAAAATCATAGGTAGCATATTTTTCAATAATATCTGCATATTTTAGCAGAGGGTGACCTGACACATAAGTACCAAGCACTTCCTTTTCGAATGTCAGAGATTGTTTTTCACTCCAGGGCTCACACTCATACAGTTTTGGTTCCCTTATCATAGAACTGTTCCCATCTTCTCCGCCAAAGATATCTACCTGATTTCTACTACGGTTGTTTTGAATGCTATGGCCATACTTTAGAACATTTTCAATAGAGCTATACAATTCTTCTCTTTTCCCGGGTAGGCAATCCATTGCTCCAGCTTTAATTAGACTTTCAAGCACTTTTTTGTTCATAGATGTAGATTCCACTCGAGAACAAAAATCGAAAATCGATTTAAACTCCCCTTTTTCTTTTCTCTCAGAAATAATACTTTTTAGCGCAGATGAGCCTACATTTTTTATGGCATTCAATCCATATGAAATACTTTGATTGTCAAGAGGTTGAAAATCGATTTCTGATATATTTAAATCTGGTGCATGAACTTGAATGTTTAATTTTCTACATTCATTAATAAGTCGGACAACTCGGTTTATATCTGACATAAAACTTGTCAAGTTTGCAGACATGAATTCAACTGGGTAATGTGTTTTCAACCACGCGGTTTGATAGGCAATGTATGCATAAGCCGTTGAGTGACTTTTATTAAAACCATATTCAGCAAATTTTTCAATCAATGCAAATATAGATTTTGCTTTTCTGGAATTAATTTTATTTTTCTCGGCTCCTTTTAAAAAATTGCTTTCCATCCGCTTCATGAGTGTAGCATCCTTTTTACCCATTGCCCTACGCATCAGATCTGCATCTGCTAGAGAAAATCCCGCAATTTGATTGGCAATCTGCATGACTTGTTCTTGATAAACAATAATTCCATAGGTTTCCTTTAAAATAGGTTCTAGGTCATTATGCATATAGTCAATTGTTTTTTTCCCTTTTTTTCGATTAATAAAATCATCAATATTACTCATGGGCCCCGGTCTGTACAGTGCATTCATCGCAATTAAATCTTCGATACAACTGGGTTTCAATTTTGTTAAAAACTCTCGCATACCTGCTGACTCAAACTGGAAGATCCCGATGGTGACCCCTCGTGTAAAAAGATCGTAAACATCCTTATCATCAAGTGGAATAGATTTAATGTCAACCTTTTCATAATTCTTTTCGATCAATTCTAATGTCCGCTCGATTACCGTAAGATTTCTAAGTCCTAGAAAGTCCATCTTTAATAACCCTAATTTTTCCAGACCTTTCATATCATATTGGCTGGTAATATCTCCTTTTGATGATTTATACAGAGGAATGAAGTCAGTGAGTTCTCCAGGTGCAATGACTACCCCCGCTGCATGAGTTGATGCGTGTCGGTTTATCCCTTCTAGGTTGAGAGAGTGTTCAATTAATTCTTTATACGTATCCTCTGCCATTTTTTTAAATGTTGGACTTTTCTTTAAAGCTCCTTCTAAGGTTATGTTTAAATCTTCTGGGATTTCCTTTGCAATCTTATCCACTTCTCCAAATGGATACCCCATAACCCGCCCCACATCCTTTACTGCTTGTCGTGCTTTCATCTTCCCGAAAGTAATAATCTGAGTTACAGATTTCTCGCCATATTTATTCTTGATATATTGAATAACCTCACTACGGCGTTCATAGCAGAAATCAATATCAATATCAGGAAGACTAACCCGCTCCGGGTTCAAAAATCGTTCAAACAATAAATCATGTTTCATAGGGTCAATTGTGGTAATCCCCAGAGCATAAGAAACTAAACTTCCAGCAGCAGATCCTCTGCCGGGACCCACGGGAATATGATTCTTTTTCGCATAGTTAACAAAATCAGCAGTAATTAAAAAATATCCTGAAAATCCCATCTTCTTTATAGTAGAAAGTTCATAATTCAAACGCTTCTTCAAACTAGTAGTTATTTGGGGATACAAAGATTTAAGACTATCCATGCATAGTGACCGAAGATATAAATCTGAATCCTTTTCCTTTGACTCTTTTGGAATAGTAAACACTGGCAAATGATATGAATCAAAATTCATTTTCAAATTACATCTTTCCGCTATTTCAAGGGTGGTATCGCAGGCTTCCGGTAGATCATCAAAAAGTTTTCTCATTTCTTCAGGAGAACGGAGATAAAACTCCCCTCTCTCATATCTCATTCTTTTTACATCACTTTGAAAATGATTGCTCTGAAGACAAATGAGTATATCATGCGAACTCCAGTGCTTTTTTCGAGTATAATGGACGTCATTGGTTGCAACGTATTTAATCCCCATATGTTTAGCCAATTCCAAGTTCTTTTCGTATGCGTAATCTTCTTTCATACCATGGCGCTGAATCTCAATAAAAAAATTATCTTTTCCGAAAATATCAACATATTCTTCAATAACACGCTGAGCTTCAAAATCTTTCCCATTAAGATGAAGGCTGGTTATCTCACCATTCAAACAGGCAGAGAGTCCAATAAGGCCTTCTGAATGTTTTGTTAACAGATTCTTATCTATTCGTGGTTTATAATAAAACCCATCTATAAAAGACGCAGAGGTCAGTTTTATTAGATTTTTATATCCTTCATTGTTTTTACACAAAAGTATAATATGATATGTCCGCTGGCGGTGCTCTTGAGCTGCCTGTTTAATTGTATGACTTCCCTTCCCAACAATATAAGCTTCCATACCGACAATCGGTTTTATCCCTTTTCGTTCACACTGAATATAAAAATCTACCGCACCAAACATATTTCCGTGATCGGTTAACGCAATAGAATTCATCCCCAGTTCTTCCGTATGACTTATCATTTGCCTAATGGGCTGAGCACCATCTAGAAGGCTGTAGTCAGAATGGTTATGCAAATGAACGAATTCAGTTCCCAATTGTTGCTCCTATGTAGATTGAAATTATTCCCATAATGGTTGCGATTTTAAGCAGACCTGATGATTTTTTTGCTGTTGATTTAGAATGTGACCTCATGAACAAAAACACAACAACTGCCAACGGAAACTCAACTCCAAAGACAAGCGGAATAAGATAAAAAACAGAATATAACTTTAATAAATACGGAATAAATGAAAAAATACCTGTTGTTACCGAAAGCACAATAACTAACTGAACAGCCTTATTTAATCCAAACATTACAGGGAAGGTGTTTATTCCCAATCGTTTGTCACCCTTTATATCTTCAATATCTTTTGTTAATTCTCTTACAAACGTTAGAAAAAATGCAAGACATGCTGGGACAATCATTGGCCCAATATCCCCAAATACCAACCCGCAAAAAATAAAGATAAGCCCTAACAAAAAAGCTATTACACCATTCCCCAATAAGGGTACTGATTTCAATTTGAGTGAATAAATTATCATAAGAGGAAGGGCAATAAACCAAACAATTAGAGCGGCTGAAAGGGGGAGAAAAAAACACATCCCTATACCTAAAATAAACATTACTTTTGAATAATATGCCGCCGCTTTCAGGGAGAGCTGTCCTGCGGCAATAGGCCTATATGGTTTGTTTACATTATCTACTTTTTTATCCTGAATATCATTGAATATATTTGCACCGCCTATAAGAAACCCTAATATCAAAATAGTATAAATAAGGAGAGATTTATTCTCAAATGCATTAAGAATGTCCGCGCAAATAAAAACCGTTGTGGCAGAAATGACAATATTAATTGGGCGAAGGATACGAACATAACTTGCCAATAAATTCATTTGGAGGATGCTATGAGGACTCTATAATCCCCCGAGTAATCTTTTTTTAGCTCTGCATTAAGTCCGTATTTAAAGAATATTTCCAATACTTCGAACGGGTGATCACCATTTCCGGTTTCTAATACCATATATCCCTTTTGATCCACAAGTGTATGAAAATGCTTTGCTAAATGTGTATAAAAAGTTAATCCATCGGCATTGTCTGTCAGTGCTAAGGCCGGATCATGTTCGACAACTTCCGGCATTAATAATTTCATGTCTTTTTTGGGAATATACGGGGGATTAGAAACAACAAAATCATAGGGGTGTTTTGGGATTTCCTGAAGAATATCCATTTTTAGAAAACAAATATTTTTTAATTTGTGATGATTCCCATTTATTTTTGCTACTTTTAGAGCTTCAGAAGAAATATCAATTGCCATAACATCTGAATTATTAAGATTAGTTGCCAAAGCAACTGCTATACAACCAGATCCCGTGCCAATATCTAAAATTGAAATTGGTTTTTCTTTTAGTGCAAGCGTTTTTACTTCATCAACTAACCTTTCCGTTTCCGGCCTAGGAATAAAGACACCTGATTCTAAATGAAGAGGTAATCCATAAAATTCTGTTTTCCCAGTGATTTTCTGAACCGGTTCGCGATTTAATCTTCGTTGAATCCATTTCTTGAATGTTTTTACATGGTGATCAGCAATAGGTGTTTTATTAAAAAAGATATCGCTCATTCTACAGTCAAACAGTTCGCTTGCCATCCAAATGATCTCCCGGCGGGAATTTTCAATATGGTTATGGTCCAACTCCCTTTCTCCCCATGATAATAATTCATGCATTAGTTGATTTGATAAACCCACATCGGTTATCCTGTACTAATCCCCGTTAGTTGCTCCTGCTGCTCTGCTAATTGAAGTTGTTCAATAAACGAAATTAAATCTCCGTTTATCATGTTTTCAAGATTATGGGTAGTATAATTTATCCTATGGTCAGTTACCCTGTTTTGAGGAAAATTATAGGTTCTTATCTTAGCAGAACGATCTCCAGTTGAAACCAAAGAGCGGCGAGTCTCTGCTCGTTCTCTAGCCAATCTTTCTTCTTCAGCGGCAAGTAATCTGGAGCGCATGACTTTCATAGCAGCTGATTTGTTTTTATGCTGAGACTTTTCATCCTGGCATGTGACAACTAGTCCTGTCGGTACATGGGTAATCCGTATAGCCGATTCCGTTTTATTGACATGCTGACCGCCTGCACCACTGGCTCGATATGTATCTACTTTTAAATCTTCATCCCTGACCTCAATATCGGCCTCCTCTGCTTCTGGCAAAACAGCTACAGTTGCAGCTGAAGTGTGAAGTCGACCACTAGCTTCAGTTTTAGGAACTCTTTGAACTCTGTGAACACCACTTTCGAACTTCAATTTTCCATAGGCCCCTTCACCATTCAATGCAAATGTAATGCTTTTAAATCCTCCAATTCCTGTTTCGTTTGCATCCATAATTTTTATGGACAAATTTTCCTTCTCAGCGTAGTGGGAATACATCCGAAACAGGTCAGATGCAAATAAAGCGGCTTCATCACCTCCCGTCCCAGCTCGAATTTCCATGATTATACTTTTATCATCATTAGGATTTCTTGGAAGAAGCAATATTTTCATTTCTTCTTCTATTGTGCTTTTCTGGCTACTCAATTCTGTCAACTCTTCTTTTGCTAAATGGATGAGTTCTTCGTCATCTCCAGATAAAATTTCATTAAATTCTTCAAGTTGTTTAACTAATTCAATATATTCTCTACCCTTCTTAACAATCGGTTCTAAGCGACTTCTTTCTTTAGCTGTTTTTTTTATACGTTCTGGATTCCCAATTACTTCAGGAGTAGAAAACTGTTTTTCAATTTCCTCAAAATGGTTAATTATATCCATTACTTTTTCTTTCATCCAATTGCCTCAGCAATATATTTCTTACCGGATATTTTTTCATATTCATCTCCAAATGCTGATTTCAATGCCTCAATAGCAACTTCCACCATGTCATCTTCTGGGTATCTAGTTGTGATATTCTGTAACCAAAGCCCTGGTTTCCTAATAATACGAAATAGAAGTGATTCTTTCCGTGCGGTCAATTTTATAATCTCATACCCAATTCCAGACACGAAGGGAATCAAAGGAATATGAAACAACAGTCGAATAGGTAAAGAAATGGTCCCCATTGCGGAAATGATGACTGTATCCACTAAAGCAAAAATTAATATAGCGGAAAGTAGAATAATAAAAAGAAAACTAGTGCCACATCGGGGATGCTGAGTTGGGAAGGATTGCGCACTTTTAATATTCAGTTCTTTCCCCGACTCAAAATTATATATTACTCTATGTTCTGATCCATGATATTGAAACAGGCGCTGGACATCTTTTAAAAAAGATATCAATACTAAATAAATAATAAAAAAGATGATACGAAATCCTCCAGAAATTATATTAAACCACAATGCGTCTTTTTCAAAATTTAAAAAGTTGGTCGTTATCCACATTGGAATAATGAGGAATAAGGAAAGTGCCAATCCCGCTGATATAAATATCGTGAAAACATCGGCAAGTTTACTTTGTTTCTTATCCGGCTCATCAGGTGGTATGGCAATATCGGCAGACCACTGTAATGTAGAATACCCTAGTTTTATTGCTTCAAATAATGAAGCTACGCCTCTCAAAATCGGCTTTTTCCAAAATTTGGTTTTTTCTGTGACAGAAAAAAATGATTTTCGTTTAATACGAATTTGCCCACTAGGATCCCTCACAGCTATTGCTACTGCACCAGGAACACGCATCATTACACCTTCAATAACAGCCTGCCCTCCCACAAGAATCGAAGGCTTCATAATGCATAGCGTATTAAATGAAACTCTCATAAAGAGAGACGTACTTGAACAATAGAAATGTTTTCCATAGAAGTATAGCCCCTATAATGATTATTGATTAGATGTCTTTCCGTATTTCTGTTCAAATTTTTCTATTCTACCTGCTGTATCAATAAGTTTTTGTTTACCAGAAAAAAACGGATGGCATACATTACAAATTTCGATTCGCTGGTCACCTAAAGTACTGTACACTTTGAACTCATTTCCACATGCACAGTGGACTTTTCCTGTTTTATATTCTGGATGAATTCCTTTTTTCATTGTTTATTCTCCTAATTAATTTAATTGGTCTAGTGCCTGTCTTAATCGACCTATTCCTTTTATTATTATTTCCGATGAAACTGCATAAGAAAATCTTATATGTCCTGGAGCCCCAAACCCATCTCCGGGAACGGTAACCACATTTGATTTACTTAAAATATATTCCGATAATTCCGTAGAAGTATTAATTATTTTACCATTATCTTGAGCTCCAAAATATTTTGAACAATCCGGGAATGCATAAAATGCCCCCTTTGGTTTTTCGCAAGATATTTTAGGTATATCATTTAATAAACTTATCATTAAATCTCTCCTTTTTCTAAAAGTTTCCTTCATTGCAATCATAGATGACTGGTCCCCTATAAGAGCTTCAATTGCCGCTTTTTGAGCAATGGAATTTGCGCAGGATGTTTCCTGCCCCTGAAGCTTCCCCATTACATTAATCAAATTATAATTTCCAAACGCATATCCCACTCTCCACCCTGTCATTGCATATGATTTAGATAAAGTCATAAAGGTGATAACATCTGCTCCAACTTCATTGAGACGCTCTATACTTTTGAAGGGTGCATCATAGACTAATTGCTCGTAGCATTCATCAGAAAACACCACCCATCCATTCTGTTTTGCAATTTCTAGTACACGTTTAACTGTATTATCTGACCAAACCGATCCTGTAGGATTTGAAGGACTGTTAATAATAACCCCTTTTACGTTGGATGTGATTTTATTTTCTAAGTTTTTAAAATTTGGCTCATATTGATTCTCCGAATCAGTCTCAATAGTTATCGGTTCCGCATCTGATAACCGTACCATTTCTGGATAAGAGACCCAATAAGGAGAAAAAATCAATACCTCGTCGCCTTTTTCATATAAAGCCTGACAGGCAAGGTAAAGACTTTGTTTCCCTCCGTTTGACACCAAAATCTGGTCCAAATTGATATCGATATTGTTATCCCGTTTTACTTTTGTCTGGATAGCTGATTTTAAATCCAAGGTGCCACTAACAGGAGTGTATTTTGTAAACCCTTCATCTAAAGCGATCTTCGCTGCTTCACAAATATGGGCAGAAGTTGAAAAGTCAGGTTCTCCAACTGTAAAATTAATAACATCCAAACCTTCTTGTCGCATTTGAGCTGCTGTCGCAGCCATTTGCATGGTAAAGGATGGCTTAAGTTTTGATATTCTTCTGGCAAATTTCATCTTTATCTAGTATCCTAAAAAATTGGTCTTTATAAATTTACCTTGTTCCCCAAAAACATAAACCATGCCCATAAAATTCTTCCTTTTGTGTGTGTATCTATATTTGTCATTTCTTTAATACTATATTTTAGAGAGAGTCTACAATAAATATTAGAATTCATGTTGTTTTTTATGGAATTTACCCCTGTTAAAATTAAAATCATTATGCCCATTATCGAGTTTGTCATCATTAGCTTGATCACTAAATTGGGGATGGTTTTTCTTTTTGAATTTAGTGTTCTTTTTTTTCTTAGTTTTATACGAGGTTGTATGTTCTTTTGTTTTCTGATTATCGCTTCGTTTTTTCTTTTTGAATTTATGTGGGAGAGGCTTCTTCTTAGTTTTTTCTTTAAATTTTGGTTCTTCTTTCAATAATTCCTCATCAAAAGAGAATCCATCCGAATCAGAGAATCCATAAATAGTACCAAAACCACGTGTTATTCCATTACCTAAACCAATATAATTCGGTAAAATAAAATTGGTTTTAAATCCCCCAGAAAATGAGCCCCAGTTTTTCTCTCCCACAGGCTTTGGAAACAAAGATGATAATGTAAGCCAAGTATATACTTTTGTATCGATGGTTATCCCCATTTCTTTTCCCAAAAATAAAATATTATGAGTAAGTAGCTGGCTAAGGTATTTAATCCGTTCTGAGTTATTCAAATTTTTATATCGTTTCTTTGTGGCAGGGTTTAGTGCAACCCAGGGAGAAATAAATCTATATTTTATAGGTTGATTAGATGGGGATAAGATATCTGATTTTTCATCAATGTTTACATCATTTACCCGAAAGGTAATGTTGCCAAAATCAAGCGTGTTAAATTTTTCTTTCAAAGATAGCAGATAATTCACGCCTTCATTAATACCTACGAGATAAATTTGTTCGTTCAATATTTTCACTTGCACACGTGGATACAGAAATTCTTTTCTGTATTGCCCGTTAAGCAAGGGAATAATCGGATCATCTGCAAATTGATTTATAAAAACACCTTTCACTTGATAGGGTGTTTTCTTTACCGGTTTATCCGTAATGAGACGAAGGGTTACTGTCCGCGGATTGTTTCCTTCTTGACCGGATTCCTCGATTGTGTGACCTCTTTATAAATTATAAAAATCATGTTTTAAATATTATATTATTTACTCATTGTATTCATGAATTCTTCATTAGACTTTGTCCGTTTAATTCTTTCCTGAAAAAATTCCATTGCCTCAATAGAATTCATTTCATTTAGCAATTTTCTTAAAATCCACATTCTTCCCAAATGTTTTTTGCTAACTAAAAGTTCTTCTCTACGGGTGCCTGATCTGATGAGATCAAATGAGGGGAAAATTCGGCGATCGCTCAGGCCTCTGTCCAAAACAAGTTCCATGTTTCCTGTCCCCTTGAACTCTTCAAATATAACATCATCCATCCTGCTTCCAGTATCCACAAGAGCCGTTGCGACAATTGTAAGGGTCCCGCCTTCCTCAGTATTCCGTGCAGCACCAAAAAATTGTTTTGGTTTTTTTAGTGCATTTGCATCTACACCTCCTGATAAAATTTTACCACTGTGAGGAATTACAGAATTGTGTGCACGTGCTAATCGAGTAAGGCTGTCCAAAAGAATAACAACATCCTCGCCATATTCCACCATCCTTTTCGCTTTTTGAAGTACCATATCTGCAACAGCAACATGTCGCTCCGGGATCTCATCAAATGTAGAGCTTACTACCTCCGCATCAACGTTACGTTTCATGTCAGTTACTTCTTCCGGTCTTTCATCAATAAGCAATATCAGTAGCTTGGTCTTGGGTGAATTTTTCCTAATAGAATTTGCGAGATGCTGTAGGAGCATCGTTTTACCAGTTTTAGGTGCAGCAACGATTAACCCTCGCTGCCCTTTCCCAATGGGTGAAATTAAATCTAAAATTCGCATCGACAGATTTTTTGAATCCGTTTCCAAAACAAATTTCTCTTCTGGATAGTAGGGAGTAAGGTTGTCAAAAAGTATTGCTTTTCTAACTTCCTCAAATGGACGGTCATTCACCAAGTCTATTTTTAGCAAAGCATAAAATCGCTCTTTAGATTTTGGTGGTCTTATCTGCCCGGATATGAGATGTCCGGTACGAAGACCGAACCGTTTTATTTGAGAAGGGCTCACATAGATATCATCGGAGCCTGGTAAATAATTAAAATCTGGGCTCCGAAGAAAACCATATCCGTCCGACATAACTTCCAATACACCTTTGGCATACAATACTCCATCTTTTTTAGCTTGCGCTTTAAGAATAAGAACAATCATCTCCTGCTTGTTCAAACCAGAAACAGATGGGGCACCTATATCTTGCGATAATTTGGTAAGTTCCTTTATTTTTAATGATTTCAGTTCATTTACATCCATAGATAGTTCCTTAAATGGAAAAGGGTTATTATAAAGAAAAACCTGCTGAGGGCTGATCACAGCTCAGGCAGGAAATTACATTAGATGATACCAGAGTCAAAGAAAAAATCAAATATATCGAAAACATCCCTTGCAATGTAATGGCTACCAAAGATGAGTATCGGTACAGATGGATCTTTCCTATGTTTATATTTTTCATATGCTTTATGAATATTATCATTGGGGTTACTTATTGTCCCAAAACTTTTTAACTGTTTATTTAACTCAGAAGAGGAAAACAAATCCCCATTTTTATTTGATACAGTGATTAGTTCAGAGAAATTATTTTTAATTTCAAGTGCAATAAGTTTCAAGTTCTTATCTTTTTTTGAACAGAATAACCCTAGGGGTTTCTGAAAGTCTAGAGAATTAAATGTTTCCAATATTGCTTTTAATCCATGTGCATTATGAGCTACATCATAAAATATTGGGTATGTTTTATCCATTTTCTGTAGTCTCCCCGGCCAAATTGTTTTATCCAGACCCTTTTTAATTATTGAGGTAGAAATCATGCTATCATAGGTCGAAACAGATTGAATTGCTGTTGCTGCATTTACTGCTTGATGGCTACCGAGAAAAGGAATTGTATATGTAATATTATTTAACCGAAAACGGGTTTCCATTTTTCCCCAATCTGTCTTTAATATAGTGGGAGATTTTACAAAACAACATATAGATTTATTTTGACTGGCTATCCCCTGTAAAACATGTGCTGCTTTTTGGTCTTGGGGTGCAATGACAACTGGTATTTTATATTTGATAATCCCACCTTTTTCGCTGGCAATTTTTCTCAAATCCCTACCTAATAAATGCTGATGGTCAAGAGATATTGGAGTGATTACCGCCAGATTTGAAGAGAGCACATTTGTAGAGTCAAGTCTCCCCCCAAGCCCGGTCTCAATCACTGCAATATCAACCGAGGATTTTTTGAAATACCAAAATGCCAACGCTGTTGTTGCTTCAAAAAATGTAACGGGAATATCATCAAAACTATCTCTGTACCTCTTTACAAATTTAATGATATCTTCATCTGAAATAGGAATCCCATTCACTCGAATTCTCTCATTAAAATGAAGTAAGTGAGGGGATGTATAAAGACCTATTTTTAAGTTAGCTTCCCGAAATATAGAAGCTATCATTGCACAAGTTGAACCTTTACCATTTGTTCCAGAAACATGGATAGAAGGAAAACAAAAATGTGGATTTCCAATTTTTTCTAGGAGTTGTTCTGTATGGTCAAGCCCAACCTTTATCCCGCGCCGTTCTAGACCATATAAATAAGTTAATAAATTTTTCACAGATATTTGTGCGCTAAGAGGTTCTACTTTATAGCTATACTTAGTTTCGACTTATGTCAGTAAAACATAAATTAGAAATAGGATGACCAAGAAACCTCTCAGCAATTAAAGGGAAAGAACTCGTTTCGTCAGTAACAAAACAATCCAAATTCCCTGAGTAATTCTTTTTAATCAATAAATTATTTTCTTTCAATAAATCCAACAATGCGATTGCAACTTCAGATGGGGAGTCTATTAAAGTAATATCTGCGCCCACAATATCACCTACAAGGCTTAAAAATACTGGATAATGTGTACAGCCCAAAATTAATGTATCTATATCCTCCTTGATTAAAGGATCAAGATAGTAGGTTAAAATGTCTTTAACAATTTTTTCTTTCATCCAGCCATCTTCAGCAAGAGGGACCAATAACGGACAGGCTTGAGAAACTACGCTTAATCTCTGATTAATTAATTTAAGTTGTTTTTCGTAGGTACCGGATTGAATTGTGGCCGTGGTACCGATAACCCCTATTCTTTTGGTTTTCGTTTTTCCCTCAGCAGCCTTAGCGCCAGGGTGAATGACACCCATTACCGGGACAGATAAATGATCTTCTAATTCATCTAGGGCCAAAGCCGTAGCAGTATTACAGGCGACGACAATCGCTTTCACCTTTTTCCCCAAGAGGAATTCTGCAATTTCAAAAGAATATTTCTGCACAGTTGTTCTACTTTTATCTCCATAGGGTACTCTGGCGGTATCTCCAAGATAAATGATGGATTCATTGGGGAGTTGTTCTCTGATTGCCTTTACAACTGTAAGCCCTCCTAATCCTGAATCAAAAACACCGATAGGGTAATCAGAAATAATCATCCCTTGTCCAAATTTTTTTCTTTGGATTGTTTAAACTTGATAACGGCTTGATAAATCCCCTCTGCTATATTTTGACGATAAGACCCTTTCCTTAAAAGTTTTTCTTCATATTTATTTGATAAATATCCCACCTCCACAAGAACATTAGGCATACTTGCCCCAACCAATACATAGAACCCTGCTTGTTTTACACCGCGGTTTTTCGACGACACCTTTTTTCCAATTTCTTCTTGAATTAAGGCAGCTAAATACTCACTTTCTTTCATGTACATGCTTTGTGCCATAGTTACCATAATTAAATTACTTCCTTCCAGTTTATCGTAGAAATTCGTTTTATTTTCTTCAAGGTTAATAACAGAGTTCTCTCTTGATGCTACTGCAATAGCATCATCGGTTTTACCCGGACGAAGTAGATATGTTTCAAATCCACGGACTTTTTTATTAGGGTTTGCATTTGCATGTATACTAATAAATAATTTCCCATTTTTTTCGTTAGCCATTTGGGTACGTTTCTTTAATGAAATAAATACATCTTCTTCTCTGGTGTAGATTGTTTTAATTCGAGAGTTTTTCTCAATCAATGAACCTAATCTCTTAGCAATATCCAAAGTAATATCTTTTTCCTTTGTTCCTCTTTTTCCTTGTGTCCCACCATCTTTTCCTCCGTGACCGGCATCCAAAACAATAGTATCTAAAAACCACCGGTTTTTCATAGATTTAATATATGCATTATTTTCAATTGGTGATCTTAATGTGATGACTATCTCTGATGGTTTATCTGTCTGGTATAATTCATGTCCTACAATGTCAGAGCCAAGTTTAAAAGCCAACTGTGCTGACTCATTTAATTGATCTGCCGTCACTTTTCGTACATTCCCACGGGTATATGTGTTTTTCACTTTTTCTGAATCAATTATTCCACCTTTTACCGTAACATAAAACCACCCATTTTTGTGTTTGAATGCGCTTACATGGCCCTCAGGAAATTCTTTTCTCGTTTTGATATAAAGAATGGTTCCGTTTGCTTTCTCATCGATTACTACTCTATTTATATTGAACCCTTTAATATCGAAATCAAGAATTTGTTTATTAGAATCATAATTCAATTCAGGAAATATAGATGATTTTAATATGTCAAAAAATTCAGCTGCGGGAAGATAAATATCTGTTGCTTTACTAATACTCGGGAAGGGTATTTGGTACACATGATCATCTACAAGAATAAAGGTGGATTGAGCTGAAATCTTTACTCTTCGATTTTCAATATATAATACAGTTTTACCTCTTTTTTCACTATGATAAAGTTGGCATTTTAATATTCGAGAGATCTCATCGGTTGAACAATATACCTGCTCCTCATATATTAAAGTTTTTAATTCTTTAACACTATTTTGACCTACAGTGATTACCTCAATAGGTATTCCAAATACATTACACGTAAATAGAAAAAGCAGAAATAATTTGAGTGGAAATAAATTCATATGGGGTAAAATTATTCTAATATGTCTGTTTTTCCAAGCTTTCCGTTAAGTTTTTATCTCAATTATAAATGCACCTCACCGATCTATATCGGGATAAAATATGAATTGAGCCTAAATAAACCAATCTCGCAGATCAAGAAGAGAGTTCCAGGTCGCTAATATTAAAGACGGTTTTGGGATACGCCAGAAATTGAGATATCCATCCATAAAAACGGAGGAAGGGTTATTAACGAAATATATGGTTTATGAATTGAGACCTAAACTCTTATCTCCTATCCCATTTAAAGAGCGTTTGTATGTTTAAGCCTGAAAGAAAAACATAATTGATGAATTTTATCGCTAAAATAAGAACGCCCCGTTTCCGGGGCGTTCATCAGTATGGGATTTACATTATTTCTTCTGGTACCACAGATATATGATCATCAGAGCAAGGAGTCCTGCTAGCCCTCCATCTCCGAACTGTCCGACAACACGTCCTATACCTCCGATAACACCAAAAAAGTCATCGAAAAGTATGCCAACGATCACGCCTACCACTATCAGTGATTTCAGTATTTCAGTAAGTTCGCCTAGCCACTTATTGATAAAGTCAAGTGCGTTTTTCATTTTGCCTCCATTAGGGATGATTCAAGTTCGTGGTTTCGTTTATTTCTCAGACAAGATGCCTATAAAAACGATACGAGAACCAGAAGTGCTAATAATCCGGCAAAACCACCGCTTAGGAATGAATCAACTAGATTTATGATTCCATAAACCGGATCAAATCCAGTATCGTAAACGATATTCGCAAAAACGAATAACACGATGAGACCCTTGATCAGGCTTACAACTCCACCAACTACATTCTCTACGGTTGAACTAACATCTGCCATAAGTGTACCTCCTTGGTTTTGTGTGTAGTAAACAAAAACGGGGATACGTATCCCCGTTTATTTCTAATAACTAATGCAAAATATCTGTTCGGTGCTCAGAGTTTATCTTAAAGTATTTCCCAAATTTACACAAAATAGTTTATAATTCAATTAGAATATTTTTTTTGGGAAATATCCGAAATGCGTATAATAAATTGAATCAATCGTGTTTGGAGGAGAAACAAGATAGTAAACGATTTATTTCATCAAATACAGATTCAGGTGTTACAGTATTGGTACACTCACCACATAAACGCCAGTGATTGTTTTTGTGATTGCATGGATACTTAGGAGGTATATAAGCAGATTTTTTAAATTTCGGTTTTGTTAAGACAGGATTCTGCTTCCCGAAAATGGCAAGTGACAGAACTCCCAAGACACCTGCTAAGTAAACTGCCATGGAATCATTTTGATTGGGGAAACATGGTCGAGAAGCCATTTTAAAATAAGATCAAATTTCTTGAGAAGAATTTTATTTAAGAAGAAAAATATTACTAAAGAGTGAATGATCTAGCACCGCGAATGACCGCATCTATAACCATGTACCTGGTTAAAAAATAATTTGAAAAATACCTGTTTAATAATCCAATAAACCACCGAACTATTGGATTAAACAGAAAAAAACCTTTTGATGTGTAAATCCAATCACCACCTAGATCATTTTTATACTGAGGATATTTTTCTAGTAAAACAGGTAAGTTGGTTCTCCCATAGTTATACATAGACCTACAAAATTCATCCAGTGCCCGTTTATGATGGTGTTCACACATGGCTTTTGAAGAATATCGCAAAGAATTAGGATATGCTTCCCAAATCCGAATTGCCAATTCAGTATCTTCTCCTCCATAACTTGTGATATTTTCATCAAAAAGTTTCACTACATCAAAAATGGCCCTTTTTACAGATGTGTTGTTGAATAAAAAATAGGGGAATGATATGGAGGTGTTTTCCCCGAATTGACGTGCTCCTCTTCTCATATCATATAGATACTTATCAAGCACGTTGGGCTTTATTCCATTTGGTAATATTGAATCTCCAATGACACCTATAATATTATTCTGCCCCAAGGCACAGATATGTTCGTTTATCCAATTATCTTGTACGACCATATCACTATCCAGAAATAAAATCACCTCTCCATTGCCAGCATTTATCCCTTTGTTCCTTGCAGTAGATAACCCGCTGTTCTTTTCAAGATGTATAATTTTAATGTATGAATGGCTATGAAAGGAATCGAGAACCGTTCCAGTTTGATCAGTTGAGCCGTCGTTTACCAAAAAGATATTAAAACCCCCTTGGTATTGTTGATTCAATACGCTGCTGATACAGCTTTCAACAATGTGTTCCACATTGTAACAGGGAATAATGACATCTACTAAAGGAGTCCAGTTCAAATGAAGCCTCTTTCTTCATAATATTGGTATAACACTTCACCTGTATTATGTAGATCATGATGCTTTATAACCCATTCCCTGCTTTTCTTTTTATGATCCAACAACACTTCCCGGTTATTGATCAAAGATTTGAGTGTATCATAGACATTATCTCCATTCACATTTACAAAAGGGTGATCAGGAATAAAATTGACATATTCATCAATCAGTTCCGTCACACAGCACAATCCCATGGATAACGCTTCAATCGAATTCATACCATACCCCCAACCACCACGATTATGCAATTGATCCACCAGTATATCACACGATTTTTTAATCCTGAGAGTCTCAACGTATAGTTGGTTTTCTATGAGAATAAATTCAACGTTTTTATTCTCTTTGACAATCGTTTCACATATTGGAATAATCGTCTCGCTCCCTTTGTAATAACGATTGGTTGGACTATGACAGATACGTGTTTTATCACCTACATGATAATCCGGTGAAAATTGTTTTGTGTCAAATGGAAGAAATAAATAGTAAATATTGGGGTGTCTTTTTAACAAATCTAACTCGCTTGTCACATTTAATGAGGACACACTGTCAATTTTTGAAATCACGCCTCTGGTTCTCATATCCTGACCATGATAAGTACACACGATTGGTTTTCCTGACTCTACCAATTTATCTACAAACCGTCCATCCCGGTAAAATTCCAGCCCCCACTCCAAATGAATAATATCATAATTCATGAGCCCAAGCTTTTCAATAGCCGGCTCAACCTTAAAATGCCAAAGCCAGTCACGGAATTGAAAATACGCTTTCTCAAGCTTTGTGTTGGGCTCCCAAACAGGTGGATAACCACCTTTTTCTTTATAGTCACCCATTTCTCCACGAAAAATCTGATAGTAGCGATGTCTCCCACGGAGATACCAAGAACTCGTATTGACCAATGGCAAATTCAGGCAAATACCGGGGTCATATTTATGTTGTGATTTATAAAGAGTTATAAATGTGCATTCATTACCTTTCGCTTCGTGAAGCTGTTTCCAACTGCTAAGTGTACCAACAGTGTTCTCTGGTGCGATATAGAGGATTTTTAAAATAATATTCTCTTATTTTAATTTATTAACGGTTAGTATGCATTTATTACAAAATTTTGGGGTCTCATTTTTGTACCATAATGTTCGGAATTCTTTAAACATTTTTGAATTAATACTATCTTTCAGACCATTTTTAAAAACGTTCCCCAAATTCAATTCTTTCGGGAATGGTTTAGCACAACACGGTGGCAAGAGGCCATCCCAAGAAACATAAAAATAGTTCCACGGATATGTACATGTATTAAAACCATTATTTAAACTAAATGGATGATAAACAAACTCCAGTTTCTTGTTTTTTTTTGCTTTCGCTTTTGCGGCATTTAATTGTTCTTGAAATTCCTCAGAAAGGAATAAATTATAATAAGATATATTTTCATTAGTTTTTGAAACCAAATTTATTGGCACCATATCTATATATTTTATTCCAAGGTTATTGGCAAATTCAATCATATCAGACATTTGATGGTAATTTTCTTTAACTAATACTACATTGAGCATAATATCGGTTTCAGAGGTAAATGCTAACTTCACAATTTTTCTAAGGTTTGATTGAAAAAAGTTAAAATCTCCCCCCAGTCGAACTTTATTATATGTTTTTCCAATACCATCCATTGAAATCTGAATAGTATCAATTTTATCAACTAATTGACTTACAATATCAACACTATTTTTTAAATGAGCATTAATTGAGCACGATACAATTATACCCTTGCTTTTACTTTTTATATAATTAACTGCATCTGCTATATCTTTATATAATAATGTTTCTCCCAATCCTGTCAGTCCAATTGAATCCACATATGGATATGCTTCATCGATTATTTTTTTCAGTTTGTTGAATTTCATATATCCTTTATCCATTTGATCACCAAAAACATATTCTCTTGGACAAGTAATACATTTTAGATTACAATGATTTGTCACTTCTAACATTATAGTTGATGGATAAGCCACTTTTTGACTTTTGCTTTTTTTAAGAAAATATGAATAAGTTTTATTTAAGAGGTATCTAAAAAAATCTAATCCTCTTGGAAAATAAATTGCTCTTTTGATCATTTTTTTCATTTTACGCCCAGTCATGTTTATCACTTAAACTACTTTATAATGAAAAAAACCAACAGTGTTTTCTGGAGCAATATATAAAATTTGCAAAGATATCATCTAATTAGGATACTCTAATTTTTTCCATGGAATGGAAACCGACAGTAAACCAGTTTTGTCAGATTTATTTTGATTAATCTGTATCTCTTTTTTCATAAATCTAATTTGTGGTGGAACATTTCCTTTATAATAAAAAGTCAAACCCAATAAATCTGACAGTGTAATAATTCTATCTCCAAGGGGAGTATGCAAAAATTGATTGAGAATAATTACCCTTCTATTATTATTCTCGATGATATCATAAGAAATATAAGTTGAAATCTCAATATAATTAAGTAACCTTGAGACAGTTGCTACCAACAGTTTTCCAGAATCAAATTGCGTTTTAATGTTTTGTAAGGCCATTTGAAGTTTTTGTGGGATACCCTCTTTGAAAACCAGATTTTCATTGAAGTGCGTATATAATATCATCATTCCTTCATTTCGAATTAAAGTTTTAATCACCCGGGGATTAATCTGAATTATAAAGTCATGGATATCTAACAAAGTTTCCCTTCCCCAGGCATTAATCCATCTTTGAAAATCCCAAATCTGAGAACCATCTTGCAATAAACTTGGGTGCATTACTTGATTGTCTGGATATGATAGAAATGAGGCATTAATTGAACGATATTTAACTGAATTAATAACATTTTGAAGAAGTGTTTTAGATACAATATTCACGTTGCGTTTAGCATTCTGACCTATTACATGAGTCATACGTCCAACCCAATAATATCGACAACCAACATCACGAACTATATCCATATGATAAGCATTTGAATCTCTATTAGCACCCTGGAATGAATCATCAGCACTAATATTTTGAGTGTTATTTTTTGTTCCATGATTGATCCACACAGGTATTTTCGCGTCTTTTTTTTGTAATTCATTAATTGCAATTTCAGCATATTTACGATGGAATACACCGTCGTCAAAATTCCCAAATGTATGTAAGGTGTCAATATGTCCAGATTCCCATAATTCGCGGCAACGACCAGCAAATGATGTTTCTCTTTGAGTTAACCGTGAAAAGTATGATACCTGAGAAGTTTGTGTCCCATTAAAAAACCAGAAACTATTGCCAACCTCTAAACCTAGTCCGTGACCAAAATAAGTTTGAGACGTGCTGTTTAAATAATCCATCATAGTAAAATACGTTTTTACCGATATGGTATTATCAAGATCGCTTGCTATTGCCAGCGCGGAACAATAGGGGAAGGGAAATTTTCTCAGGGAAATTTTTGTCACTTGTTAAACCTTTTGCCTAATACTTCAAAATCAGAAGGCAATCCGAAAAAGGTTTCATTTATTCTAGGTGAAAATAGCTGATAATTAAGATTACCATATCTTCCCTCAGGTCCATAGTAGTCTATTTTTAATTTGTTTTTTTGAAAGTATTTGGCTAAAAATCTATAGGGGAGAAAAGTTCGGTGATGAGTCGTTGTAGATAATAGTATATTATATATCGACGTATTTAATATAAGTCGTATACTGCCAATTATGGAACGAAAACGCTTGTTTCGAAAACTTTCTACCACAAGCTTGTAAATTGGCCAACCTGCACCATCACTGCAAATATATAAACTACCGCCGGGTTGTAATACTCTGGCAAATTCTGATATTACTCTATCTTCTCTGGTATACATTAAAGCACTATAGCAAAAAATTGCATCAAATGATTCATTAGCAAATGGTATACTATGAAGATTGCCCACTAAAAAACGAGTATTCTGCAACTTGAATTTAGAAGATATATGTTGTGATATTTCTATATAACCAGGATTGATATCCAACCCAGTAACAAATTGATTTTTCTCTGCCAAGGCAATGGAATATTGACCGCAGCCGCAAGCGGCATCCAATACGTTATTATTATTATGAAAATCAATTGCCTCAATTCGGTTACGGTAATAATCTAATCCCCACTCAAACTCCCTTCGTGCATCAGCGACATCTTTTTCACTTGCGCATTTGAACTGTTTATGAAGTAACGATAATAATTCCACGTTTCTTCCCCCTGGGTTTTGTGAGATTATTTTCACAAAACAATACGTTAACTATATTATAATAGATGCTATAAAGAATCTTCATTAAAGTAATCTTTTGTATAGGGTAATTAGTCTATTGTTAATTGCTTCCCAATTATATTGATTATTTATGATTTCATAATTATCAATAATCTTCTTCTTATTGGGATTTTTCAAGGCATGAATTAATTGCATTCCCAAATTATTGACATTTCCTGGCGTTGCGAATATCAACCCATCAGATTTATACCGGGTCATCGGTGGTAAATCAGAACACACAATCTGGCATCCAGCAGCCATAAATTCAAACAATTTAGTTGGCGTACCAATCTGCGTAAGAGGATTATCCTTGAAGGGAATAACGCCAACTTTATTTTTAACCAGGTGCTGCCATATTTCAAAGTGAGGCAGTTGTCCATCCCATTTTATATGTTTTTCTAGGGATAGTGTTTTCATTTGATGCATTAATTTCTTTTCATAGCGTTTTCTCCGGAAAGTCCCAAATAATGATAATGTGGCGTCTTGAATACTTTCACGTACAAGGTCCATAGCTTCAACTAAGATTGAAATACCTCTCTCAGGTCCAAGATGACCGTGATAAATGATTTTATTTCCTCTATCCGAGACTAAATCAACAGAATTAAAAAACTCTTTAGATGGAAAATTTTCTAACACTACAGGATGAAAACCCAATTTTTTGTAGTCACTATTTACAATAAACGGACTTGCTAAAATTATATGGTCTACAAAGGATAACATTGTTGATTCATAGCGTAACCACCTCATTTTTTTTATTAATTTTAGTGATTTTCCCAAGCGTGAAAAAGTATCAATAATAGCTGGATAATCTTCATGTACATCATATATAATTTTTGTACCAAAGCGATCTTTCACAATCTTTGCTAGACGTAATAGATAGGGATCGTGTATATGTAAAATCGACGGTGAATTGACCACATTTAGTTGATTTAATATTTCAGACATATAAGATTTAAGCGAATGGTTTGTATTTAGATTTATATGTTTTAGACCTGATTCCGATAAGTCCAATTCAGATTTAGAGCGCGTAAAATATGTTATAGGATATCCATTACCCAATAGTGTTTTTATTTGACGATGATAGATGCGTTCATCATCAGGAGTAGGATGACAGGAAACAACAACAATCATGAAATTAAGCTATTTAAAGCAGCCCTTTCTTCATCATTGATTACAAATAGGAACCATGCCGCGGGGTAGAAAAAAGTAATTGCCAAGCGAACCCAAACATTATCGCCCGTTATAAAAACAATCCCCATAAAAATTGCGGGATAGAGACATGCAAACCAATTATAAGGCACTGGGTAGATTTTATGGCTTCGTATAAAAACGGACAAACTCATAAATAGAAAGGCAAATACTGTGGCCCATGCAGATCCTATTACTCCATATCTGGGAATTAAAAGAATATTCAGAGCAATATTTACTGTGGCCCCTATTGCACGAAATATAGGAATCCAATTCGTTATCTCTCTCATGAAGATCCCGGGCAATTGGATCACATAGGTGCCAAAAAAGAAATAAGCAAACAAAATACAGAATATAACATTTTCAGCAGACCAAAATTGTTTCCCGATCAAAGTTCCTGTACCTATTGGAAAACGCATTATTTCAGGAACCCATAGACTTACTGCTACAATAACAAAGCCCAGCAATCCTAGAAAAAATGTCGCTATTTGGGAGAAATCCTTTTTAGCATTGACTTCCTTGCCCCTTTTTAGAAAATAGGGTGTCCAGCCCATGTTGAATCCCATAACTACAACTAAACCAAAAATCCCCAGTTTGTATCCGGCTGAATAAAGCCCTACTTCTTGTGTACCAGCCATCCAAAATAGTAAATAACGATTTCCCAGTTCCATGATCATTGTAAAAATCCCGGCAGGTAAAAAAGGGATCGAAAACTTAAGCACGATTTTAAGTGTTACCGGCTGAATGCTGCTGAAACTGACACGCTTCATAATGATTGGTAATGAGAGTATAAACATTATACTGGAGGCACCCAGATTTGCAATAAGAACCCCTAAAATACCCATTTTGAGGATGACTACAAAAAAGATATTAAATCCCATCGTGGAGAGAACGTTTATTAAATTAAAGGCAATAAACGACACTGGCTTCTCTTCTGTGCGAAGCAACAATACTGGCAGATTCCAAAGCGCATCCAGTAGTAACACCCCCGATAGTACAGCGATCCATTCGGGTTGGTCCACACCTAAAACAGTTTTTGCAATAATATTTTTAGAAAAGAAAAGTATACAGGAAAAAATCACGCCGCTAATCACCTGTAAACCATAAATCGTAGAAATATATTCGCCCCTTTCCTGACTTTCTTTTTGTACCGCATATTTCATGAGAGCTGAATCCATACCATAACGGTAAAGAATCAAAGCCAATCCCATAAAAGCATAAACCAGGGAAACCACCCCGTACTCCTCTGGTGTAAACATATGTGTATAAAGTGGGAGAAGAAAAAATGTAATCAGACGGGTTAGAATATGGCCAAAGCCATAAATCAGCGATTGTTTCCCGAGTGCTTGAATAGACATTTATTCAGTCAGATCCAGTTCCAGCGTATCCCGAAAAACTCCGCTAGCGCCAAAATTTTCCTTAAAACGAGCCAACCCAAAATTGGGTTCTCCATTTTCTGTAAATAAACCAAAATCAAACACCTTTTTCCCGCTTTTGATAGCTTCTTTAAAAATTGTGAAAAACAATAAATTTAGTGCTCGTTTGTCCTGAAAATTTTCATCATGTGAAATGTAAAATGCCAACTGTACTCGTTTATTCAAGATAAAACTTACTACTCCTGCTATCATTTTATCTTTAGTAAATGCACCGTGCAAAATAATCTTTTTTGGGGAAATGGCCTGCAATAATTCTAACTCTTTAAGACTATGGGTAGGTGAAACACCATGCCGTTTGGATAAATTATTTTCTAATATTCTATAAAATATTTCGAAATTTGTTGATTGCTTTATCTGTACCCCCTCTTTCTCTGCTTTTCGTACAGCCTGACGGTGAGATGGTTTAAACCCTTTCGCTATCTCCTCAGCCGTATCTGGTAATAACAAGACACTGGAGACCTCCCGCTTTAAGTAGGTAAAGCCCATTTTAAACAATGCAAATTCCATATGATTTGACATTGATTCACTGTAACAATTTGGAGGTAGGGTAATCTTGATTCCTGAAAAGTTTTCATCCCGAGCATACTTTACTAGTGCGATGACCAAATCAAATGATTCTTTTAATGAAGGAGAGGAATTTGTAACGAAACTACCAATCGTTGCTCCTGGGTGAGAGTGTAGGATGTTGCCATTTTCTTCATTGATACTTGCTGCGGGGAAAATAGCGTACTGCTTCTCTCTTTTTTTGAAATACAGGCTGTGGTCCTGAAAACGATCTGGTGGATGATAGTTCAAAAACCCGCGGGTATGAAATATCGTTCCATTGTATGATTTATCTACAAAATCATCCCAATCCTTACACTCAAGTCCACCAAACCTATAAACTTCTAATTTGCTATTCATACAATCAGAAAATTAAGGGCTATGGTTTTTTTGTACAATTAAGTTTATAATGTGTATTGTCTAGCGTTGTTCCTCGTTTTAATTTGAATAAAATCATGTGAAACGAAAGTGTCTGATTCATCTATAGTTACCATAACCGGAAGAGAAATTCTGGACTCTCGAGGAAACCCCACAGTTGAGGTTGATGTGTTCTTAGCGGATGGTTCCCACGGAAGAGCAGCGGTTCCATCTGGCGCTTCAACCGGTGAACATGAGGCAGTGGAACTTCGGGATTGCAACACAGATAGATATATGGGGAAGGGTGTTCTAAAAGCAATTCAAAACGTGAATGGTGTTTTAAGGGACTCAGTAAAAGGTAAAAACGCCCTTGATCAGATATCCATTGACAAAAATTTAATTGAAGCAGACGGGACACCAAACAAAAGTCTGCTTGGCGCAAACGCAATTCTTGGTGCATCCATGGCAGCGTGTAGGGCCGCGGCAAACTACGAGAAAAAACCCCTATGGGAATACCTTAACCCCGGCAGTTCGCTAATGCCTGCACCCATGATGAACATTCTAAATGGAGGTAGCCACGCAGACAATAATGTGGACATTCAGGAATTTATGGTTTATCCATTAGGTACAAATTCTTTCAGTGACGGATTGAGAATAGGAACGGAAATTTTTCATCACTTAAAAGGTGTCCTCAAATTAAGAGAATTAAATACCTCAGTGGGAGATGAGGGTGGTTTTGCTCCAAACCTTAGATCCAATGAAGAAGCTATTGAGGTCATTTTAGAGGCCATTGATAAATCAGGGTACAATGTTGGGCAGGATGTTTTTTTTGCCATTGATGCAGCAGCAAGTGAATTTTATAAAGAGGGGCTTTATCATTTATCTTCAGAAAATCTTACTTTATCGGCAGAAGAAATGGTAGAATTTTGGCAAACCCTAGTAAAAAAATATCCCATTGTTTCCATTGAGGATGGTCTAGACGAAAACGACTGGGATGGGTGGGGCTATCTAAATAAAACATTAGGGAGCAACATACAAATTGTGGGAGATGACCTAACAGTGACAAATTTAAATCATCTTCAGCGTGCTGTAGATGAACGGTCAATGAATGCTATATTAATTAAATTAAATCAGATTGGCACTGTCACTGAAACAATACAGGCAGTAGAAATGGCAAGAAAAAATAACTTTGGTGCAATTATATCCCACCGCTCTGGAGAAACAGAAGACTCTTTCATCGCTGATTTTTCCGTTGCAATGGGAATGGGACAAATCAAAACTGGTTCAGCCTCAAGGACAGACCGATTATGTAAATATAATCAATTATTAAGAATTGAAGAGCAATTAGGAAGCATTGCAAGCTATCCAGATATATCTGTTTTAGGGAATTCATGAGACGAAATAATAAACCGAAGAAAAACCCCAGAACTCTTCGCTACAGACAGAAAAATACAGCAGCAAAAAAACGAATCTTACGGGGGATTGTTTTACTGGCCAGTGTTATACTGGTTATTATATTTTTCTTTGGTGACCATGGTATTTATCAACTAATAAAAATCAATTCAGAACGAAAAAGAACTCAAAACCTTATTACCGAATTACGTCTTGAAATACAAAATTTAGAAAATGAAAAACAAAATTTACAACACAATGATGAGTATCTTATGAAACTCGCAAGAGAAAAATATGGGATGGTGAAGCCGGGGGAAAAAATGTTTAGAGTGATTGAAAAAAAAACTGAGGAATAAAATATATCTTCAGTATTAATTCTATCATTAAATCCCTTAATACCTTTTTATTTGTCAACCTGATTCAGAGCCGGTAATTTCTCAACCATTGTTTTTACTCATTTTTATCCAAGAAATAATCTATGTCTAAAAAAGTTACTCCCCGAAGTCAAAATTTCTCCACTTGGTATACAGATGTAATCACCCGCGCAGGGCTGGCAGACTACGGCCCTGTCAAAGGGACAATGGTCATTAAACCCTATGGCTTTTCTCTATGGGAAAATCTGCGGGATGCCCTTGATAAGATGATCAAAAACACTGGACATGTAAACGCTTATTTTCCCCTGTTTATTCCTAAATCTTTTTTGGCTCAGGAGGCAGATCATGTGGAAGGTTTTGCTAAAGAATGTGCTGTGGTTACCCATTCTAGATTGAAAGCAGGAGAGAAAGGCCTTATCGTTGATCCAGAGTCAAAGCTGGAAGAAGAAGTTATAGTCAGACCCACATCTGAAACGGTCATCTGGTCCATGTATAAAAAGTGGATTCAATCTTACAGAGATCTTCCATTGCTCATCAACCAGTGGGCAAATGTGGTTCGCTGGGAAATGCGCACAAGACTATTTTTGAGGACAACTGAATTCTTATGGCAGGAAGGACACACCGCACACGCCACTAAAGAAGAAGCAGAAAAAGAAACATTGTTAATTTTAGGCCTCTACAAAAAACTTGCAGAAGAATATCTTGCCATGCCTGTTCTTACCGGTTTGAAATCAGATGCAGAGAAATTTGCCGGCGCGGAGCGTACCTATTGCATTGAAGCAATGATGGGCGACAAGCGCGCCCTTCAGGCAGGCACATCTCATAATCTCGGACAAAACTTTGCAAAAGCCTTTAACGTTACCTATCAAACAGAGGATAATCAGGAAGAATTTGTATATGCCACAAGCTGGGGGGTGAGCACCCGTCTCATAGGTGCTGTTATCATGATGCATGGAGATGATAAAGGTCTTCGTCTCCCTCCTCGGGTCGCACCCTATCAGGTGGTTATTGTTCCTATTTGCAGAACAGATGAAGACAAACAGAATATCAGTCAATTTATTGAAACTATTCTTAATGAATTCGGTGAGAAAAAAATAAGAGTTTATCAGGACTGGAGCACCAATTCTCCCGGTTTTAAATTTAATGAATGGGAAATGAAGGGAGTCCCCATACGAATGGAGGTGGGGCCCCGTGATGTGGAAGAAAATCAGGTGATGCTAGTGAGAAGGGATACAGGAGACAAAATTGCCATACCAAAAAACAATGTCGCGACCAAAACGGAGAACCTACTAGAGAACATTCAGGATAATCTGTTTCAGCAGGCCTTGAGTTTCAGAGAACAAAATACCCACACAATCGACTCATTCAGTGAGTTTGAATCTATTATTGAAAATAATGGCGGTTTTGTACGGTGTGGATGGGACGGTGATGCTGAAACTGAGTTAAAGATAAAAGAAGAAACAAAGGCAACCATTCGATGTATTCTTTCCGATGGCGATATATCCGGAAAAACCTGTGTCTACAGTGGAAATCCCGCAAAATATGAAGTGATATTTGCTAAAGCATATTAAACAACAATGATTGTGCACACTGAGGCAGTGGTGCTGAAAAGATTTCCGTTTGGAGAAACAAGCATGATTGCACGGTGTCTTACGCGGGGGGAGGGGAAAGTGAGTGTCATGGTCCGTGGAGCCAAAAAGAAAAAACCTCACTATATATCTTTTTTTCAGCCTATTAATTATTTGGATCTTATTTATCATTTCAAACCTAAAAGAAGTATCCAGATCACTTCAAAGGTAACCTATCAGCGTATCTGGTCAAAGTATCAAAACAATCTAAAACATATGTCATACGGATTGGCATTAATGGAAATCACAGATAAGGCAACCATCAATAATGACCCCCATCCAGACCTTTTTGATGAATTGGTATCCGTTTTGCATAAAATGGATACCCAAGAAAACAGATTGAACATTCTTTTTTGGTATTACGAAATGAAACTGCTAACTCTTTTGGGATTTAAACCAAACCTATCCACGGAGAGAATCCCGGAAGCAACGTTCATGGACCCCGATGGCTCTCCCAATAGCCGAGATATCCTGGAAGCCCTACAAAACCACTCTTTAAATTCCATACCAGACCTCTCAATTACGGCAAAAGATCGTAAGACAGTTGGGGCATTTCTAACAGGATATATACGGTATTATTTCGATTATTCTGGACCCCTTCATTCTTTTGAATTTATGAAAAAACTTAATTTTTAGTTATGGAAGAAACTTTCACCGGGATATTAACTACAGAAAAAAATAAGGCATTTCTCAAAGGACCCTCCGGCCAAGACTATTTAAAAGACGAACACATCTGGGAAGGATATGTAACACACTGGAAAGGCCAAACCGTTCATGCACGAAGATTGCCTCAGAAAGATTATGAAACCGGGAAGTACATCTATATTTTGTGGCCAGAAAAAGAAAAAAAAAGTGTCCCCTTTTTAGAATTATATTATAATGAGAGACTGGTCAAATATACTGCATCCGCTTTTGGACACAATGCTATCAATATTGGCGGAGATATATTTAATTTTTCCCACTACATGAACGAAAATGAAATAATGACACCAGAAGAATATTTTTTTCGTCCTGCCCTTGGAGAGTTTGCACCTTCTCCTACAACGGGAAGGTTCGCTCTAGATGAAAACGGAAGAAATTATTATGATAAATTTGGAAGGAATTTCATGCGAACGATTCACGTATTACGGGTTGAGGGAATTGACGAAACTTCTCTGTCAAAAATTTTTAATGAAGAGCTCAAGGTTATTCATCGCTCAGACCCCCATCCTGAAAATCCTGAAAAATACAAAGATTTTAATTTTTTTAACCGAAGTTGTACTACCATATTGCGTGACGGACTAAAAAAATATGGTTTTAAAAAAATTAAGGGTGTTTTCCCAAGGGATTTTTTTATCAGCGCAGCCTCCATATGTTTGAATATAAAAAAATTTAAATCGACCTTGTTTACCATGCCCCAACTTTTGGTAAAAGAAGCTCCATCCAGTCTCACAACCCCATTTATGAATCCATGCAACTATTATCAGTTTCGTAAGTTAACCTATCAAAATCAATGAAATATCAATTCCAATCTGACCAGAGACAGTTTTTTTGGAAGCCCCGATACTTTACTGATGCAATTAAGGTACTCATTGGGCTAAACCTACTGCTGTATGTTTTTAAAACCATTTCCTATGGAGAGCTGGACCTAGTCCAAATTCTCGGGCTGTCTCCTGAAACTGTCTGGCCCCTTGTTTGGCAGCCTTTAACCTATATGTTTGTCCATGGAGATTTTTGGCATGTAGCAATCAACATGCTTGTTCTGTTTTTGTTTGGTTCTGAACTGGAAACTATTTGGGGCAGATATGGATTTATAAAGTACTATCTTATTACCGGCATCGGCTCCGGGATGGTGTGGCTCGTTTTTCAATCATTTGCATCATCGTCTGCATATTTAATAGGTGCCAGTGGAGCTGTTTATGGTATTTTAACGGCCTATGGCCTTATGTTTCCAAATCGAATTGTTTATATTTATTTCCTGTTTCCCGTAAGAGTAAAATACTTTGTCATGATCTTGGGGGGAATCGCATTTTTCTCCTCATTAGGAAGCCATTCGAATATCAGCCATTTAACTCATCTATCAGGGATGATCATTGGCTTTGCTTATTTGCATTTCAATAGCCAGTGGAAAAAAATGGTTTTTTCAATGAGAAAACACATCCTGGAGAAAAAATTAAAACGTGAAGAGAACCGTCAGTATAAAAAGAAAATGCTCCAGAAAGATGTAGATCACATCCTCGACCGTATTAACCAGGTAGGATACGATGGACTTACAGATTCTGAAAAATCACGGTTGTATTCAGCCAGCAGGGATATCTCAAGGGAGAAAAAAAAGGACTAAACTCTAACAAGGAGCGGATAAAAGAAAAACTATCTGTGAATCACCAAGGGGTTTTCTTACAATATCTTTCGGCCAAAACCAGCCTGTACATAAAGCGAATTACCTTTAAACAACAACTTATCGTTTAGAGGTAGATAAAACACTTAATACGCTATTTCAGCAATACCAGCTTTCTTGTGATGGTGTTTCCACCGCTGGTAAGGTGACAAAAATAAATACCCGCTGATATATCTTTGGGCTGCCAGGTAAATTCATGAAAACCTTGAGCCTGAAGCCCGCTGTACAGTTCCGTTACCTGCCTACCATGTACATCAACAATACTGATAGACAGCTCACGCATATCTTCCAGTTCATAGGCAATAACGGTTTTGGGGTTAAATGGATTGGGAT
>CAYSQB010000004.1:0-51301 GCA_964433085.1 uncultured bacterium | reverse complement strand
TGGGTGAACTGGATCAATGTCTTGTCCAGATCACTCTCCTGAAGTGTGAACTGGGAAACAGCAATTTGATAAATGAAGAGTATTGAAATCAATAGTGGGTTACTAAATCGCATCGAGCCTCCAGAAATAAAGTGTTCTAATTAATAACTATAGCGTTGACAAAAACAACCACTGATTGGACAATCTAATTCTCTCTCTCATTCCCACTAAAAAGGTTAAAACTAAATTATTGAATAAGCTGCAAACTGTTAATACAACTTAGATTGATAGATATCATGAAGACGCAACAAACCCAAGCACACATTTTTGGTAAGATCTATGACCGGTAATACAGATATTTGTGATGGGCGATCCTCCATCATCTTCATGGCTTCATCCAGGGATGCCTGAACAGGGACAGAAACAGGGGCCTTATTCATGATATCAGAGAGTTTTATAGAATTAAAATCCCTGTTCATTGATAGGCATCTGCGAATATCACCATCCGTGATTATTCCCAACAGACGATTATCATTATCCAGAACCAATGCGGCGCCCAAAGGATTTTCTGTCATCAATTTTGTTATTTCGATGATACCCTGATCAAGAGATACTGTCACAGCATCGTCAAGTGAATGCATTACATCCTCAATCCTTAATCCCAAGCGTTTTCCCAATTCCCCACCGGGATGAAGCCGTACAAAATCTTCATGCCTAAACTCCCGCATTGCCATTAATACAGTGGTAAGAGCATCCCCAATGGCCAGGGTTAAGGTAGTGCTGGATGTGGGAACCACTCCCAGCGGATCAGCTTCTGTAGAAACAGTGGCATCCAGGACAATATCCACCTCATTTGAAACGGGAGAATGAACATTCCCTACCAACCCAATCAGAGGCGAATTAAACTCACGCAAACGGGGAATAAGCCTGCGGAGCTCTTCGGTTGCTCCACTTTTTGAAATAAGAATGGTTGGGTCTCCGGGATGATAAATCCCCAGATCACCATGTAATGCTTCTGCTGCATGCAAAAAGACCGCCTGAATTCCGGTACTGCATAGTGTAGCAACAATTTTCTGCCCTATCAACCCAGACTTTCCCAAACCACATATAACAACTTTCCCTTCGTGATTGAGGATTATCTCTGCCGTTTCAACCACGGCAGGTCCAATTCTCTTTGAAGCACTTTCAATTTCCTTTGCCTCTTTTACGAGAGTGGACTCGGCAATCTTATGTAAACCGACCAGCGAATCTTTGTTCATATTAAAAAAGGATATTTTCCAAAATAACCATCTGTAAAATTAACAATATTAAAGTTATTAAACACTCCCCTGGTCAAAAATGATATAATATATTAAAGTGGAATAAATCAATGCATTGAAAAAAAATCCTTTTGTATATTTCCGTTTGTATTACGCATGAATATGAAAACTCTAACTCAATTCTTGATCCTCTGTGCTGGCATCACGCTCACCTTAAACAGTTGCAGCAAAGAGTATTATCAGTGTGAACCATTAGCAGAAGAGGACTCTCGATGGCCCTATAATATTACAGCAGAGTGGCAACAAGAAAATGTCAATTTTGATTTTAATATCACCTCAGATACCGACCAGTTAGCTGTTGATTTTTTAACCCCAAGTGAAGATTCTTTGGTCGCACAATTTTCAGTGGGGGCAGCCACCTCATTAAAATATCTTCAGGCAAGTTTGGGAGATACAAATATAATATTGGCTCAAAATCAATCTATTGGTGGTGAGTTATACCCTCTCCATGAGTTGGTCATTGTTTATTATGAGGTAGCTGATTCAGGTGCCGCCGTTTATTCAATATCTCAAAACAACTCTGGTGATAGTGAAGATTTTAGCAATTTTATTGGTTTCACATTCAATCCGCTGGATTACAGCTTAACATTATCTGAACAAATTTTATTCAACACTGATTCTACTCAAACCGTGACGCTAGGTGGAACCATCAACATTGAATCAACGCAACTCTTTGCTGACAATCCGGTATCCGTGCCCCTATCGTTTGCCCAAACCACAACCACTATCATTTTGAATCCAGGTGGAGAATATTTTCGTTTAACAGATGATGGCAGTGGAGTCCCTGATGAGGCAGAGGGGACCTGGGAAGTGACAGATACAAGTGAAAATGTCATCAAAATAATCGAGACATATGATAATTTTGAAACAGGGGAAACCGTTACAGATACCCTCAGCATCTTATATTCTTTAGAGTCTGACACCCTAACCTTCTCACAGGAAAAGAATCCATGTGAGAGCTATTATGATGAGGCTGAGTGCTTCGAACAATTTGAATTGAATTTCGGATTGACTGAAAATTCAATCACTGATTTGGGTTTGACTTCCACAATGGCGTTTACAAAGTCAAGCGCTGGAAAACGAAGACAATTAACCAGTAAACAGCCAGCTTATTGGTTTGGTAGATTTAATTTTTTTAAAGACCTACATTCTAAAAGATAAATAATCGTTAATCCCATCTGTGGATCTTATCATGGATTCATCGGCCTGAATTCATAAAACATCACCCCATCAAATATTCCTTCCGGTTCAGAAAAATAATAGCTTAAAAAATCTATTTTTACGGTCTCCCCCTCAGTGGAAGATGCATGAACCAGAAATTGATTATCAATTAGGATTCCCTCATGACCAATGATTATTCCCAACTCAAACAAGGAATTTTTCACAAATGCAGCCCCACACACTCCCGGTAATCTATCAAGAAGATTTGGTCCAAGCTCGCTATTGGGAATGTAATAAGCTCCCACTTCCCTCTCCCAATTTAGATCTAATAATTCTCCTCCATTTTCTTTTTGATTCAATGTTACGTTTGCCCTTTTAAGATTTTCAATAGGTAAAAGTGTTTTGGTAATATCGGTGGTGCTTGGGTTAGATAAAATTCGGTCGGACGTAAAATGCCATCGTGTTGTGAAATCCGGCTGATGGTCTTTGTAGTGGAGACGAATCATAATATCTTTTGCTTTTTCCCATGAGTCACTCTGAGCAAATGCCAAGCTTGTCAACACATGAACTGTACAATCCGAAACATCGAGCCGGATAATAGGGTCCGGGTCCGGATCTTTTTCCTCCCCCAATTTAAATATTTCGTATGGCTTCCCCACTTGCCAAAGGGAAAAGGCTTTCAGCCTATAATTAAAATCAGGGAATCGGGAATGAAATTCAGGCAATATCTCAGATACCTCAGCGTTCGTGAGGGTCCAGGGCTTTGGCAGTGTATCAATCCAGCTCCAGTGATCTTGGCAACCAGTGATAAACAATAATATAATAAAAATGGATTTTGATTTATGATGCATCTTTTTTCATTTTCATTCAGGAGGAAAGTTAAATCTGAAATACAATTATTTGGTTAATTTTATTCAGTATGATACCCTCTAAATTAAAAAAGTCCGGTCCACTTCGAGACATGGTGGGACAAATGATCTTAGGGGGATTTAAGGGTAAAATTATTTCTGGAAAATGTGAAGTGTATGATTGGATAAGGTCATACAACATCGGTGGTGTCCTCCTCTATGATCTGGAGATGACTCAATCTCCTCCAGGAAAACGAAATATCGAATCCCCGGAGCAGGTGAAACGATTGACCGAGAATCTGCAAAATATTGCAGACATCCCATTATTTATTGCTGTGGATCAGGAGGGTGGAATCGTTAATCGGCTTACACCAGAATATGGTTTTCCGGAATTTTCATCATGGCATGAAATTGGAAAATTGAATGACACCGAAAAAACCAAAGCATTTTCTTTGCTCGTTTCAGACACACTCCGTACGTGCGGTATCAACCTGAATTTAGCTCCCGTTCTTGATATCCAAAAAAATAGTGATTCAATCATCGGAAAAGAGGGACGTTGTATTTCTGACGACCCTGAACAAATATTAAAACATTCACGTACTTTTATTGAAGAACACCAGAAAAAACAAATTGCATGTTCAGGTAAACATTTCCCGGGCCAAGGAAGCGCACTTCAGGATGCCCATGACGAACTAACGGATATCTCTGATTCCTGGCACAGGTCTGAGCTCTACCCATATGAAGAATTGATACGATCAGATCATTTAAAAATAATCATGACAGGTCATGTGCTCATCAGGTCACTTGATAAAAACTATCCCGCAACATTATCAAAAAAAATAATTGATGGTTTGTTACGGAAAAAAATGGGATTTGATGGGGTTATTATATCTGATGATCCGGTAATGAAAGCAATTTCTGATCACTACAGTTGGGAGGAAACTCTGGAATTAATGATCAACGCTGGAATTGATATCATTTGTTTAGGAAATAATTTGATTCCCTATCGGGAAAATTTAATCCCAAACTCTATTGAAACTATTATTTCACTGGTTGATAAGGGGAGAGTCTCCTCAGAGAGGATAGAAGAATCATACCGTCGTATCTTAAACATGAAATCAATGATCGCATGAAAAAAAAAGCAACTGCTATTGGTATAGACGGAGGAGCTACCAAGATTTCCGGGGGAATTGTTAAACAATTAAACGAGACCACATTTTCAATAGATGGAGATGTACAAACCCTAACCTACTCTGAGAGCCCTCTGAACAATAGAAATTTTCAGCCAGTTGATCTTGACCTACAGCTCACCCAAAAGGATAACCCTCTACTTCAAACTGAAGAGGTAAAACAGGGACAAACAATTTTGGAATGTTGTGAAAGTGTTATTAATAAACTGGCTAAAACGAATAGTGGAAACAAATATCTTTTGGGCATTGGAATGCCCGGTTTAAAATCACCTGACCAAAAGGGAATCATGGTCACAAATAATGGCCCACGATCTCCAAGATTCCTTGATGTATTAGAACACCGTTTAAGGTTGACTGAGCTCAATTTTGATTCCATACAGAAATTAGAAAATGACAGTGACCTCTGTGGATTGGGAGAGCTCTATGGAAAAAACGGTTCATTTAGAGAAGTTGAAAATGCTTTATATATTGGTACAGGTACAGGCATAGCTGATGCTATACTGCTTGATGGAAAAATCATTCCGTTTGATAACATTGGTACGTGGATGCCTAAGTCATGGCAGTTAAAAAACGAAAATGGAATCCCAATTGAAAAAATAATCAGTCACAAAGGAATGATGATGCAGTACAGCAAAAAAACCGGCATCTCTTTTCAGCGACTAGAGAAAGAAGAAATATATCCAGAACTATTTATCAAAGAGGATGATGCCGTTGAGATCAGAACTGATTTTGTATATACAGTGGCGTGGCTTATTTTTCAGAGAGTTGAAAAACTATTTGAAAAAAAACCAACCACCACTTTCAACAGAATAATATTGGGGTTGCGTTTGGCTCAGCTAATAGAAAAAATCCCAGAACTTTTCGTGGAAATTAAATTATCTGTGAAAAAACAGATTAGAGATTCACAGGTTTTGAACCAAACAACAAAAAAATATTATCTACAAAAAAACCTGCTCTCTCTGTCAAAACTTCTACACGCACCGATAATAGGCGCGGGAGTGAGCGCCTATCAAAATGCTTAGTAAAGAACCTACACTAAATATCGGAATTATTCTTCCTGAGGATAGACGTACAGACATTGAAATATCTTTTCCAAAACAAAATAATTATACAATAAAATCACACCACTCCAATTTATCAAAAGCCCCCCCCCATCTAGTCGTATCCCTGAAAGATGGTGAGATTGAAATAATTGAAAATATGGGGGGGGGTGAGATTGTGGAAGGGATAACCATTCACAATGTGCCAGCGGGTCGTGGTTTTCATTGGGGGAAAAATATTGATGTAAGTTTTCCGGGTAACATAAAAATAACATCCAAAAATGGTCACTTGATGGTTATTAATAGTGTTCCTCTGGAACAATATCTTTCCTGTGTAGCTGTCTCTGAAATGAGCGGCGCATGTCCACCTGAATTTCTGGAGGCACAGTCCATAACTGCCCGATCGTGGATATTGGCTGCAGCTGAAAAAAAACATGCGGAGCTGGGAATAGATGCTTGCAACGATGATTGCTGTCAACGGTATCAAGGGCTAAGCCAATTGAACCCAGTTTCCAAAAAAACTGTTGAAAATTCACGGGGAGTGGTGATAACCCACAACAGTGAAATCTGTGATGCTCGTTACTCAAAATCTTGCGGAGGACTAACGGAAAATTGCGAAAATGTATGGAACATGGAACCGAGACCTTATCTAAAAAACGTTTTTGATGGACCAGCTAAATATACAAAAGTTGATTGGGAAAACTGGTTTACTCACTGCCCAAATACATTTTGTAGTCCTCAATTTTTGAGTGAAAACAATCTTTCAAAATTTTTAGGAAATGTAGATGAAAACAAAAAATATTTTCGTTGGGAGGCCCGTTTCACTCAAAACGAATTTTGTTCCTTTTTTTCTATTAAAATAAATGAAAAAGTATCATATATAAAAAATATTAACATTCTAAATCGTGGAGAATCAGGTCGAATAATTAATTTAAATTTAGAATATCAAACTGAAGCCGGTTCGGTAAAATCACTTCAATTAGATTCCGAATATGATATACGAAAGACTCTCCACCCATCCTTTTTATTTAGCTCTGCTTTTATTTACAAATTGAATAAAGATCATATTCAATTTATTGGTGGTGGCTGGGGACATGGTGTAGGACTGTGTCAGATCGGCGCGCTGGCCATGGCACTAAATGGATATTCTTCTAATGAGATTTTAATTCATTATTTTCAGTATTCCACTTTGAAAAAACTGTACTGATTCGAACATGTCCATTACATTAATTGACTGGGCCATCATCCTGCTCTATGTGATTTTTTCACTTGGAACAGGAATTTATTTTGCCCGGCGTGCAGGTAAAGGCCCCGAAGAATATTTTCTAAGCGGGAGATCTTTGCCTTGGTGGATCGTCGGAACATCTATGGTTGCCACAACATTTGCTGCCGACACCCCACTGGCGATAACAGAGTTTGTAAGGGGCCCCGGGATTTGGCAAAACTGGTTCTGGTGGAATTTGCTTTTGTCAGGATTATTGGGTGCCCTACTGTTTTCACGTCTCTGGAGAAGGGCAAAGGTCCTCACGGACAATGAACTTCTGGAGATTCGATATTCTGGTAAACCGGCAGCCATCCTCCGTTTTTTTAAGGCAGGATATTTTGCTATTTTGTACAATTTTATTGTCATGGGCTGGGTCATAAATGCCATGGCTTCAATCGCAGCGGTTATGCTAAATATAGATCGCTGGACAGCTGTTTGGATTTGTGTTGCTATTGCCTTAATCTATGCACTATTGTCCGGATTCTGGGGAGTGGTAGTCACAGACTTTGTACAATTTTTCATTGCCATGGCAGGTTCCATAATTCTTGCTGTTATCGCTGTTGACAATGTTGGTGGCATGGATTCACTTATAGCACAACTCAAAGATTTGACCCGGACCAGTCCGGACTACGAACACACCCTAAAGTTTATCCCGCCCGCTCCTGATGCAGATTTTTTTTCCAAAGCATTTTGGGAATCGCCATTTTCCAAGTTTATCATCTTCATAACGGTAATGTGGTGGTCTCACCATGGGACAGATGGGGGCGGATATATCATTCAGAGGATGTCCTCTGCAAAAAATGAAAAGCATGCCATGGTTGCCACGCTCTGGTATAATTTTGCTCACTATGCTTTAAGGGTCTGGCCATGGATCGCTGTAGCTTTGGTCTCCATTGTAGTTTTTCCGAATATTCCCCCGGAATATATGGAGCTGGGGGAAAAAGCAGGATATCCACTTATCATGGATAAGTTCCTAGGACCAGGTTTAAAGGGACTTTTAATTGTCTCCTTTTTAGCTGCATTTATGTCCACAATTGACACTCATTTAAATTGGGGTTCCTCTTATTTGATCAATGATGTCTACGCCCGTTTTATCAAGAAGGATGCATCTGACAAACATCTTGTAAATGTTGGCAGAATTATCACGGTAGCTCTCATGGTGTGTTCTGCAATTGTTGCGGTAAATATGCAGAGTATTTCCAAGGCATGGGAGTTTATTTTTGCGATGGGTGCAGGAATCGGATTGGTACTAATCCTTAGATGGTTCTGGTGGCGCATCAATGCCTGGACAGAGATCTCAGCGCTGCTGACATCCATTGTAATTACAATTATTTTTGAGCTCATTGCCCGGCAGCAGACTATCGCTTCAGGCCAAGAATATTTCCTGTTCAACCAGGCACCGGTTTTGTGGGGGCTATCACTTCAGATACATCATAAACTGTTGATCATTGTTCCTTCAGCCATTGTTGTGTGGATTGCCACTACACTATTAACAAAACCTGAGCCAGAAAAAACTCTCCTGAGTTTTTATAAAAGAGTGCACCCGGGTGGATGGTGGAGTCCAGTTTCCTCAAGAGTTCAATCTGCATTTACACCGGTTTTGAAAGGATTTTTTCTCAATTGGGTTGCAGGTATTTTCTGTATTCACGGATTAACCTTTGCCATAGGACATTGGCTATTTGGTAATATCTTGGAATGCCTTTTTCTACTTAGCTTATCCATTATTGGATTTATTTATTTATGGAATCATTTAATTAAAAAACTAGATGAATAAAAAAGCAAAAAAAATATTCATCACCGGGGCAACCAGCGGAATCGGTGAATCTCTTGCCTATGTATATGCAAAACAGGGCGCTGTCATTGGTATCGCTGGGAGGCGAACGGACCGATTAAATAGGGTCAGCCACAATTGTGTGGAGTTGGGAGGAAATCCTATTTCTTATGCTGTGGATGTCTCCAGCAAATCTGGGTGCAAGGAAGCAGTAAATGATTTCCTGGAGAAAACATATGGAATAGACACGGTCATTGCCAACGCAGGAGTGGGTGGAGCAGATAAACTATTTTCTGGAGACTCAGATGCTATAAATCATATTTTAAATGTAAATATTTTAGGTGTCACAAATACAATTTTTCCATTCCTTCCTGTTATGAAAAAACAACAATCAGGAAGGGTTGGAATCATTAGCTCCGTTGCCAGTGCCAGAGGGTTTGTTGGGCATGGAGGGTACGCGGCCTCCAAGTCTGCTGTAAAGTTTTTAGCCGACAGTTGGGGATACCAACTAGAGAAAAATAATATATCTATTACAACTATTTTCCCCGGATGGATCGCAACGGAAATGACAGAAAATATCGGTTATAAGATGTGGTTTCTTATGGACTCCGATACGGCAGCTAATAAAATTGAGAGTGCGATAAATAAGGGTTATCGGGAATATATCTTGCCCTGGCAATGGAGACTGATCGTACCGTTAGTAAAAGTAATTCCAAGATGGTTGGTTACTCAATTTTCAAAATGAATCAGTCACCTGAACTAAGTCCATTTCATTTAGCCATACAGGTACGGGATATTGATGAAGCCAGAGCCTTTTATGGATCAGTTTTGGAATGTCCTGAGGGCAGAAGTGATAAAAAATGGGTGGATTTCAATCTGTATGGACACCAGTTAGTGTGTCATTTAAATAAGGCAATTGGAGAAAATGATATCGTCATATCTCACACCAATCCTGTGGATGGGCAAGAGGTACCGGTGCCTCATTTTGGTGTAGTTCTTGAAATGGATAACTGGAAAATACTTGCTAAAACTCTTCAGAAAAAAAATGTTGAATTTATTATTGGACCCACAATTCGTTTCAAGGGAGAAACAGGGGAACAGGGGACCCTTTTTTTCAAAGATCCAAGCGGAAATGCACTGGAGTTCAAAACATTTAAAAATAGGAGTAAACAATTATTTTCTGTTTAAAATTTTAACTATTTCTTCTCGAATTTCTGCTATTGGTGCAGATCTTTCCACATGACCGTTTTTTCTAAGCCAGGGAGTGGTCTGGAAATCTGCGGGAAGAGAGTGCCCAACATATTGTTCTATAACTCTCCTGCCTGAGAAACCAATGTTACCCGCGCTCGCTTCAAATATCCTATTCCCCCGAGAACCAATGCCAATAGCAACGCCTCCCAAGGTCGGATCGGTAATGATCGTGACCACAGGAATTCCTGCGCTCTCAACTTGAGTCAACGCAAGGTGAGCCTTTGGAATGGATACCATTGAAGAACAACCTTCATGCATTCTGGCACCACCTCCACATGTCTGGATAATCATTGGACGGTTTTCTTTTAAAGAAATTTTGGCTGCCTGCCAAATCTTTTCTCCAGAGCTCATACAATAGGAGCCACCTAAAAACCCAAATTCAGTGCCACAATAAACAACAGGCATGTTCATGATTGCTCCGCTTCCGGTCACCATTGCAGAAGCGAGACCTGTTTTATTACGGATATCCTTTAGCTTTTCTTTATATCCAGGAAATCCTAAAATGTCCTTATCAATAATATAGCGCGTAGCTTCATGTTCTGAAAATGAATCTTCATCCAAAATCATTTCCATATAGTCCCAGAGCGAAGGACGTGCATATCGGTAACCACATGTTTTGCAGAGATAATTATTTTTTTCTAAACTGGTGAAATGTACGGGATCATATTTTCTCATCCCACTTGTGTCATAACAATCTTTGTGACGAGAAATAAACCCTTCAGAATTTGCATGTGGAAGATGATTATATTTATTCTGAACTAAATTAATTTCTTCCTCAGTTGCTATAGCCCAGTGACCTATTTTTTCCCATCTGTTAATCCTAGATTTAAATATAGTACTCTTTGAAAAGGTTGAGAGTGTATCTGCCCATTTAGAAATAATATGATAGGTTGATTGTACCGTATCATCCGGAAATCTATGTGCAGGGCCTTTTGGCTCTGGAATCAATTCATCAACGATCCCATGAATCAATCCTTCTTTTGAGGTTATCTGTGAGGCCTCTGCCGCTTCATTCGCTCTGTGGCGGGTATGAAACAAAATGGAAGAACAGGCTTCCGGTGTGATAACCAGATAGGTGGAATTCTCCAGTGCTAGTACCGCATCACATCCTGTGAGTGCAATTGCGCCACCGCTACAACCTCGATTTAAAATAACAGCAATCGTGGGTGTAGTAGATTCTGCCAGAGCCTGAATTGTATTTCCAATCCTCCATGCAATCCCTCCCGCTTCTGATTCCTCTGTGGGGTCAGCTCCGGGAGTATCAACAAATACCAGAATCATTCTATTTTCCTTGTTCCCTAATTTTACTGCCCGGAATGCCCTTTCGTAAGATTTTGGGGTTGGCATCCCATGATTCCATCGTTGAACTTCTTCGGAGTTTTTCATTAGTTCAACCATTTCTTTATAATTTGAAGTGGGACCGGTTTGCTGGCCCACCAACATCACCGGGATAGTTTGTGTTTTAGTTTTTAGATCAGCTCGAAAAGATTGGATCAGATATGAGCCATGATCATCCGATTTGAGACAAGGCTCAACATCTTCAAAGAGTGAAAGAAAATCTAAAAACTTGGGGCGTTCGGGGTGAAAAGATAGTTGGTACTTTTCGTATTCTGATAACCTATCAATTGATTCAGGTGTGTGGTCAAACGCACTATCTTTTTCAAATGGTAAAGAGAAATGATTGAACATTGAATTGAAACCTATGAAGCGTGGGATTCTACTTTAGTAACTTCTCTATAAATTAACCCAAACAGGACCATCACCGCCCTCTGGTGGAACCCAATCAATAATTTGATAGGGGTCCATGATATCACAAGTTTTACAATGTACACAGTTTGAAAAATTTATCTGAAGCCTCTGACCATCACTGTTCGGTACCATTTCATAAACATCTGCTGGACAGAATTGCACGCATGGATTTCCATACTCTTCAGAACATTTGGTAGTACATATATCCCGGTCCTTGATATGTAAATGGGGTACCTGATCTTCTTCATGAGCGGTAGCAGAATAATAAACATCCGTTACTTTATCAAATAAATATGTGCGATCAAATTGCAGGTCTTTGTAACGATCTTTTTTTATCCCTTTTATCATTTTTGTATGTCCATCCTCGCTAAACAAACGGTTTTTAACCCCCCAGCCGCGACCACCTGTTACAAGTCCTATTCCCGAATTTATCAACCCTCCCAATAGACCCTTGTCAAAACCCTGATGAAAATTTCTTACCCTCCACAATTCATCCTTAATCCAACTGGATTCTACCCGTGTTCTATAGCTTGCCAGCTGTGTCTCAGTAAAGTTTCCTATCGATAGTGCCTCGGCAGTTGTCTCCGCCGCCAACATCCCTGATTTCATGGCCAAGTGAACACCTTTCAATCTCTGACCGTTTAAAAATCCAGCAGAATCACCGATAAGCATTGCACCACCTACTGACAACTTTGGAATAGAAAACCACCCACCTTCTGGTAATGATTTAGCACCATAGGCTATCATTTCGCCATCTGAAAGTAGGGAACGGATCCAAGGATGATTTTTCATTCGCTGGAGCTCATGATGAGAATCTACTTCAGGGTTCTTGTAATCTAGGCCCACCACCATGCCCAAGTCCCAGATATCATTCTGCATTCCATACAGGAAAGCCCCGCCGAAAATATTGTGACCTAAGGGGTAGCCCATGGTGTGTGCTACATATCCAGGTGAGACAGTTCCTGACGGCATCTTCCAAAGTTCTTTTACACCAACAGCCCAAACCTGTGGGTTCTTCTCTGACATCAGTTCATGCCGGTTGATGAGAGTTTTCGTCAAGTTTCCTCTGGTACCTTCACCTAAAATAATAATCTTAGAATTAATATCCGCCCCCGGTTCATATTGAGGTTTTTTCTCCCCACTTTTATTAATTCCTCGATCACCAGTGCGCACACCAGTGACCTGATTCCCATCATACAGAATTTCTGTACCGGAAAAACCACAAAATATATCCACCCCTTCATTTTCGCAGATTCCACCCAACCAGCGTGTAAGTTTCCCCAAGGAGGTAACAAAACAATTATGGTGGCTCATGGATGGTGGTACGAACGGAAAAGGAATTTTTCTATTTTCTGTTAAATAATAAAGATGCTCTTCTGAGACCTCTGCTTCAAAAGGAAAATCAGAAACACTATTTTCAGGAAATAGTTCTCTAAGAGCACGGGGATCAACAATGGCACCGGACAAGGAGTGGGCACCGACCTCGGAAGCTTTTTCCAGAACAGCCACACTGGCCTTCTGACCGGACTCACGCAGGAGCCTTTTTAAGTGGATCGCCCCAGCTAGACTAGCAGGTCCAGCCCCCACAAAAAGAACATCAACATCCAGAATTTCCCGCTCTGCCATAATTTCTATGACGACCGAATTTCTTCGGCTAATCTGGGAACGATTTCATGAAGGTCACCCACCACTGCATAATCGGCTAGCTCAAAAATAGGTGCCTCTGGGTCCTTATTGATTGCAATAATGTTTTGAGAACCTTTCATCCCAACAACATGTTGGATGGCCCCTGAAATTCCCATTGCAAAATACAGTTTTGGTGATACATTTTGTCCTGAACTACCAATTTGTCGGAATGAAGGCAACCATCCGGAATCTACTACAGGTCTTGATGCAGCTATCTCTGCACCCAACGCTGATGCTAATTCCTCTGCAATAGACATTTTTGATTGTTCACCGATTCCACGACCTATAGATACAATGACTTCCGCACTGGTCAGGTCAACTCCCCCTGATGATTCCTGGAACGGTGCTTCGCTGTCAGAACGAATTTGATCGGGAACCAACGAAATATCAACATCTCTTACAGCAGCATTTCCCTTTCTTACAGAATCTGCCTGATAAGCGGCTGATTGGAAACTGATAAGACTCCCTTGACTTCCGTTTACTATAATATCGGAACCTAATTTTGAATTAAACATTTGTTTCGTGAAAACTGGCTCTCCATCTATTGCCTGAAATGAAACCACATCTGGAACGAAAGGTGCTCCGGTCAGAGCGCTAACTCTCGGTAGAAAATCTCTCACCATATATGTATGTGCCATCACAACGTAATCTGGAGATTCCTTTTCAATGACCTGCCTCACAGCTTCCGAAAATCCGTCACAGGAATATTCATTCAGTAATTCATGTTGAGCTATAACCACTTCTTTTATTTCCAACTCTTGAGCTTTTTCTACATGAGGGGATACATCTGCCCCCATAAGTAAAACGGAGACCTCCATATTCAGTTTGTCCGCCATATCCTGAGCACCTGCTACAGCTTCTAGGCTCATTCGATGGATCGAGTTTTCTTTTTGTTCGAGTATAACAAGAATTCCCATAGCTTATGCTCCTAACACTTTAACCTCTGATCTCAAAACATTCATCAATCGTGCAACCTGAGAGTCCGGATCCCCCTCAATAAATTCAGTCTTTTTATCTGTTTGAAGACTATATATCCTGTTCACTTTTTGAAGACTTTCGTTCAACTGAACATCTGCCTTGTTGATGGTTTTAATTTCTTTTTTCTTTGCTCCCATAATCCCTTTTAGCGAAGGATATCGCGGTGTATTAATTCCAGATTGAATAGATAAACAGGCGGGAAGCGGTAACGTTACCCACTGAAACCAACCAGACTCCAGTTCTCGTTTTACCCTGATCTTATATCCATTGATCTCCGTAGACATTACCAATGTTGCTGTAGGCATTCCCAACATCGTACCCAGGAGCACTCCTGTTTGTCCCATTCCCAAATCCACAGACTGTAGTCCAGACAATATCAGGTCAAAAGATTCTGATTTTACACTTTCAGATAATATATTTGCTATCTGATATGGGTCAGTTTCCAGTGGACTATCCTCTACAATATGTATGGCTCTGTCTGCACCTTTTGCCAGCGCTTCCCGAAGAACCTTGGAAACTCTGGAAGAGGGGCCCATGCAAACAACAACCACTTCACCTGATCCCTGGGCCTCTTTTATGAGTAGGGCCTCTTCCAACGCATATGCATCACTTTCGTTCATTTCATACTGAATCTGCATCTCCTCGATCCAAAGTTCATTCTCGCTGGGCCTGAAAGCTGAATCACTTCCGGGGACCTGCTTGATCAAAACGGCTATTTTCATTTAATTATTTTCCTTGAGTCGTTTAATTGAATTGGTAATAATCATGGTTAATTTACGGTTTCCATATATTCCATTTAAATAAATTCACGGTTCCACTTATGTATCATTGAACGTAGATTTTCAGTGATCATGCCAAATTTATTCTTAATAATTATGGGTAATATTTTATTTACGTTGGGGATTTTAGTGCTTTTATGGGTCATAAAACGTTGGCTAGAACAAAAATACAATAAATGAATATCAGTTTTGGAAGCACCGACATTAGCTACACAATGTGATTGAACTCACACAAATTAAAAAACCACTTGTAAAATTTCTAAACTCTAAGTACTTTTGGTCCGCTTTGTATGTGTTTTCTAATCAGCAAAACCGCAATAATTTGTAATACACCTAATTCATTAAGGAGGAATAATAATGAAACAAATGCTTAAAATCTCCATCTATATTTTCACTTTATCTACACTATTGTTTTCCCAGTCTCTTACTGGGAACTATCAGGTGGACTATATAAATGTAGATTATACCTGGGTCATCCGTCCCCCTGATGCATCGACGGATCTCGCTCCGATTCTATCGGATCCCAGCAATCCGTTCAATGCTCATGGAGGATATGATTTTACCGTAAGCTGGCCCAGCAGCTCAAACCCTATTTTCAGCTACCCAATTGCATCGTTTGCTATTGGTGATACAGCGAGGACATTGGCTGTTCCTTTGTGGGGACTGCTCCAGTTAGCTGGATTTCCATATGGCTGGATATCTATGAACGTTGACTTTAATGATGATGGAACATTTCATATCAATGATGCATCGAATGATTTCTTTAACGGTGATGGATCCGATGGTGTTGCTCCCCCACCTTTTTATATCCATGGGAGTGCCTATCCCACAACCGTTACAGCGGACTGTGTAACAGGACAGGAAGTTCTCCCGGTTAATGAAGATGGAACGTGGACCAGCGCTGGGACCTTCGTAGATGAGTTCCGCAATCAGTTGAATCAGGGCTGGGGAATCACCCTCTCTGGAACATTTGCAGAGTTCAGCGCTGTTGACCTTCTTAATGATGTTCCCGGAGTGGACTATGGTCAGATAGGAAACTCGATTGATTTTACGGATTTTCCATGGAGAGAAGAGGGATCCTATCCCCCGCACCATACCGCCAACCCAAGCTATGGCACCATGCAGGTAACCTATAACGATGATTTTTCAACTGTCCAAGACTTTGGTGTAGCTTGGTCAGCCACAGACGGTCCATCCAGCAATATCAATGTTGTGGACCCCACTGATGATGGATATGACGAAGCAGAAGCAGGATTTTATAATGGAGTTCTAGGATCTGCAACGGGTCCACTTGGACCAGGACCTGATGGTAACACTATTTATGACCCTAACAGTAGTGAGTGGGGTGAGTGGGCAGAACTTTATGATCCAGTTGGTGCAGATGGTGTTCCCGCAAGCGGAGACGAGCCTCTTCAGTTTACCGGTTACTATTTCACCTATAATTTTATGGTTGCGTATGGAGCAGGCTTAGGAACGTTTAATGGATGCGCTGAAGCTTTTGTCCCCGGCTGCGTTGCCGAGTGCATGGGAGGGGGAGGAGATCAAGCAACCTGTGTCGCTAACTGTACTTTTCTATCTGTTGAGGAATGTGCTGATGATGCGGGAGCTGCTATCCTAACTACCTTTGGATTGGATGCTGGCACTGCTGGAGCAGTAGCATCACAAGCCTATGGTGAAATCATACTCCCTTGTCTTGGTGCGGGTGGTGACGCAACAGATTGTGTGCTTAGTGGTTTGGTCTGGTGCATTGGCGCAGCTGAATACGCTACAGGTGGTGCATGGGAATTCCCTGATGACTCTGACCACGCACTAGATTTGGAAAATGATTTAACTTTTATAGATACAGATGGTGATGGTATCCCTGACACACCCTACTCAGCCAACGGCGGTCGTCTGAACTTTCAGGCGGATAACTTATGTATCCCCGTAATTGAGACCCAAGAGGTATCAGCTCGCTTTCAAAACACGGAGAACTTTCGCTGGCTGGACCAGGTAGGATTTGGCACATGTGTTGCAACTGAGTTACCCACTTGCGTTGCTGAGTGTATGGGCGGCGGAGAATCACAGGAAAATTGCATAGATTATTGTACAGGCGTTTGCCTTGCAACCAACGGAAACCCAGGACTGGCACAGATTAACGCAGACTGGAACTTAGTCGGTCTGCCAATCGAAACCAGTGGTCTTCCTTATCTGTTTGATCTAGATGGTGATGGCGTTCCCGATCTTGATATGTTCGGTGATCCAACGGTAGACGGTCTTGAGACCGTTCCCGGCTCTCTCTATGAGTTCAATGGCACCTATGTCCCTGCAGTTGCCCCTGTTGCTGGAAAGGGATACTGGCTGCGCTCTACCACAGACCATATTGCGTTTTTTCAGGGATTTTCCAGATTGACAATTACCCATACGCTACAAGAAGGCTGGAACATGATTTCAGGAATATCTGATGTTATGTATTTAAGTGAAATCACAGACCCCGGTGGTATTATTGTTCCGGGATCGCTCTATGATTTTAATGGAACCTATGCAGATGCCGGTTATATTGCACCGGGACGTGGGTACTGGGTGAGAGCTTATGAGACCGGTGATGTAACCTTTACGAAAGCTCCCATGGCCGCAAAAGAAAGAGAATTCCAGAGATTCACAGATGTAAATACTCTGCAGATCACTAATGGAAATGATCTTAAAGCCACACCTCTTTATTTTGGTCTGACCATTGCAGATGAAAAAGAGAAACTTAGCTATGGCTTACCTCCCGCACCTCCAGAGGGTGCGTTCGATGTACGTTTTTCAAATGATTGGCGCTATATTGAAAACTCAGGAAGCATTGCTATACAGGATGAATCTAAAGAGCTGACCATTGCCTACGAAATAGTGGACGGGTCACAGTGGATCCTCTCTGGTGACACACAACATCTGTTGGAAGGCTCTGGTGAGATAACGGTCAAAGGAAATGTGTCCGAGCTTAATCTGAGCAAGGTCGGAGATGAATCACTTCCGGATGCTTTTTCTCTCAGCCAGAATTTCCCGAATCCATTCAATCCTATGACCAACATCACGGTTCAGCTTCCCGAAGATCAGCATGCGACCATCTCTGTGTGGACTCTTGCCGGTCAAAAGGTCGCCACACTCTACCAAGGTGATCTGAATGCTGGTGCCCATTCCTTTACATTCAACGGTGAAAACTTAGCCAGCGGAATGTACTTCTATCGGATTGACGCAGGCCTATATCAGGCAACCAAGAAAATGTTGCTAATGAAATAAGTCTATATTTAAGATTCGACCTTATATTACTATGAAACAGTCAGCTTTTGCTGGCTGTTTCTTTTTATATATTCAAACATATAAAATGGAGGAACGTTGAATGGTTAAGCATACCCTATTTTTTATCTTTATGACTCTCAATGGAGTATTTGCACAGACATCCATTAGCGGGTCTATTACAGATGAAGACAGTGGGAAACCTCTTATTGGTGCCAATGTCCTTATAAAAGGCACAACAATGGGAGCCGCAACTGATGTAAAAGGTTCTTATACAATTCCCAATGTCCCTGCTGGATCATATATACTTACGGCTAACTACATTGGCTATGAAACGGTTGAAACGGATATTTTAGTTGAAAGCGGAACAGTGAATCGATTTGATTTTAAATTACTTACATCTGCTATCCAAATGGAGACCTATGTGGTGACCGCTTCTCGGAAAAGGGAGCGAGTGGAGGACGCTCCCGCTGCCATCTCTGTAATTACCAAACAGGATATTCGCAGGGAGAGCAACACAAATCTCGGGGACTACTTAAAAACCACAAAAGGACTTGATTTTACCCAGTCAGGGATCGACAGCTATAATATCACAGCTAGGGGGTTTAATTCTTCATTCAGTTCTCGGCTTATGACCCTCACGGATGGTCGAATGGCAAACGTTCCCTCTCTCAGGCTCACGGCATACAATGTCATTCCTGTAAGTTTTGATGATGTGGAGCAGATTGAAGTAGTACTAGGTCCATCCTCTGCCCTTTACGGACCCAATGCCCACAGCGGTGTGTTAAATATCATTTCCAGCTCACCTCTCAGGTCCCAGGGTACCTCACTTAATATTATGGGAGGGGCAATATCACAGGCAGACACAGACCCACTCCAAAAAATTACATTCCGCACGGCCCACAGCTTTGGAAAATTTGGTTTTAAAGTTTCAGGAGTAGCCCTGAGAGGCAGTGACTGGAAACACTTTAATTCTGATGAATTTGAAGGACATGACCCAGCGTTTCTTGGTAGACACAGCTTAAGGCATGACAGAATCGATAATAATGACAACGCTTGGGAACAAAATAATCCTATCTTTTCGGAAGAAATGCTTAGTGTCTGGGAAAACTCAGATCCCTCCTGGGTGGAAGATTCCCTAATGTTTTCCGATGGTATTAGTAATTTTGGTAATGATGCGGAAGCGGGCTCACCCACAGTCACCCAGGAAATGATTGATGAGGCCTCAATCGATCAGTTTAATCGATATAATGTACCTGGAACAGATATCACCCTTTGGTTTGTCACTCAAGATATGTTGGGTCAAGGCTATAGTGACGGCATTGATAATGATGGGGATGGTCAAATTGACAATGGGATTGACGAAGGCATCGATGATTATGCAGAAGTTTGGGTTGATGGTGTAGACAATGACAATGATGGAGAAATAGATGAATCGGACGAACAAGGAAGTGAATGGTTAGGCAGATTTGGCGATTTTACAGATAATTGGACTGTGGCTGGAGGTGGTTTTGGTGACTATGAATATGACAAAGACGGAAATATCGTCTTTGACAGCAATAAAAATGATGTTTATGGAGATGATTGGGGAAGTGACAGTTTAGATAATGACAATGACTGGGGAATTTGGAAATATAATTCGAGTACAGCTCTAATGAATACCTATGAACCCTTTACAGACGAAAACGAAAATGGGGAATGGGATGGTGAATTAAAATTGGAGGCGGCATCAGATCCTGAATGTTATTTTACATGGAATGATGTGGAAGAGATTTGTTTTATTGATTGGGGCTTGGATGGATTCCCAGATACTGGGGATGAGGGAGAGGGAAATGAAATTCAGGATGAAGAAGACTATACTGATATCAATGGCAATAAATTGTATGACATTTTTATAGATGGTTTAATAAATAATGATACTGATTTTGATGGTCTACCATCCATTGGAGAGGTTGGGGTTGACGAACCTGATGAAGGAGATTTCAATCTAAATTATGGAGAGCTGTCAACTGTTTTAATGGATGCCAACGATGATGGGGTGGATGATTATCCAGATTTTAATGTCCGTAATTACCGCTATGACATACGTGCTGACTGGGAGCCGAACGATGATGTGAGTCTAAGTGTGAACCACGGCTATGCCTATGCCAGGAATATCAATATTACTCCAATTGCCCGATACCTTGCTGACGGGTGGATCTATAAATACTATCAGGGCAGGCTCCGTTATAAGAATTTCTTTTTTCAAACATATCTTAACTCAAGCTACTCCGGTAATCCCAAAAAACCAACCCGTAGTCTTGCAACAGGAAGACGTATCTATGACCGTTCAAAAAAATTCTCTGCACAGCTCCAGCACGCTTTAGAGTTTTTCGACGGGAATTTTCGGTTTGTTTGGGGCCTGGATTATTTCCTAACCATGCCAGATACTCGGGGAACGATTCTCTCCGATAGAAAAGGAAGCGATCTCAAGGACAACAATGGAAACGGAGAGGGGGGCTCTCTAACAGGTTTGGTAGAGCCATACGGATATATTGACTATTATTATGATCCCGGTGTTGATTATCTAAAAAACAAAAGTGATATCCTCACTGATACGGTGCAGGGAGCTTATGCTGATGGCATCGATAATGACGGGGACAGCGGTGACTTTTCGGACCTGAATAATAATGGTATTCCGGACTATATTGATGAGAACGATAATGGTATCTGTGATTATGGAGAGGCTGAGCCAGGGGTAAGATGGGCTGGTGGCTCTAATTTTTTCGTCTATGCTGACGGTATAGATAACAATGGAGATGGAAATATTGACGAAAATATCGATGAGGGCATTGATGAGCCTGAAGAAGATAACCGATATGTGGTCAATGAGCTAGGACTGTACTACCAGCTAAACTGGAAACTCTCCGAGAAGTTTGAGCTGATCCAGGCAACCAGATTTGATGTCCATGACAGGCTATCGGATTTTTTAGAATTTAATAACCAAAAAGATTACAACTATAGTCCCCTGAAATGGGAATTCGATTTTGATAAAACGGATGGCATCCAGGTCTCACCGAAGATCGGTCTAGCATATAAACCAAGGGAACACCAGAACTTCAGGTTAACCTGGGCACAGGCCTTTAACACTCCTTCTAACAATTCGCTCTTCCTGGATATTTATATCACAAGGGTCTCTATATTTAAGGTTTACGCAAAGGGAGCAGATGGTGGTTATAATTATATTAGAAATCAGGACGTATGGCAGGAAGGCCAGTGGGATTGGATTGACCAAAACCAAAATAATGAGTTTGAATTAGGAGTTGACATCTCTGAAGAGTGGGATGACACTGATTATAATGGGGTTCGGGATGAAGGAGAAGAGTTCACAGACACAGAAAATCCATTATATAATCAGATTCGTTATTTCAATGTTGATACATACACATACAGTTGGTTCAATCCAGAAAAAAATGTTCTTTTCTATCCATCGGTAGATCCAAAAATAAAGGGATACTATAGAGGAAAAGCCGAAGACCTTCCTGGAGTAACACCGGAAATAGTTCAGACACTGGAATTTGGATACAAAGGTCGTTTGGCCCAGAATATTTTCGGCACCTTTGATCTCTATGCCAGCCACTATAACAGTTTTGTCAGTGGAGCGACGTTTATTACACCACTTATTTTAGACAAAAATAATCCAACTTCAGGATTAGAGATCGACCATAACGAAAATGGAGTTACCAATAATATTGACGATATGGACAATAATATTGTTGCAGATCCTGACGACTTGGATAAGTCCTTTGACCGTTGGTTGAGTGGATTAAATGGTATAACTGCTATGGAGGAAAACTCAGGCAGTACGCCACCGGTGATAGTTGGCTTTATTAATTATGGTGCAGTAGATCTATGGGGCCTGGATGCAAGTCTTGCCATCTTCTTTAACCGGGAGTGGACCTTAAATTTGACCTATTCCTACCTTGGGATGAATGAATTTCTGAATCCCATAACCAATGCCTATGATCCCATCAATGCTCCCAAACATAAAGCGGGAATGCAGTTACAGTACCTACCAAGAAGATTTCCTTTAAACTTCACAATGAATGCCCGCTATGTTAATGCTTTCCGGTGGTCCTCAGGAATATATTATGGGCAGATCAATGCCTACACCATCTTTGACCTCCACTCAGGGTACGAGATCAATGATAATTTAAAAGTAAACCTAACTATTAATAATGTCCTGAATCATAGACATACTGAAATCATGGGAGGACCTGAAATGGGTCAAATGATCGTGCTGAGATTGCAGGCAAGTTTATAAAAAACAGGCACGCTCACCTATCAAATCGATTCTGAGTGAATTGAGACAGAAAGGTTTAATACTTCTTCCCTATTAGGATTACATGATATGGATTTCCTGAGACATATTGACCATCTAACTTTTCATTTTATTAATTATAACTTGTCCCACCCTGTTCTGGACCATATAATGGTATTTATCACAGACCAAGATCACTGGGTCCTTCCCATATTTATATTATTAATTTGGATGTTTGGTTTTGATGGTAAACGGGGTAAAATAGCAGGTGTGGTCCTCATCCTCACAATTATTATCGTGGATGGGACCGCGGCACAGATCATTAAACCATGGATCGGTAGAATCAGGCCATCCCATGCTTTAGGAGATTCAATTAATTTATTAGTAAAAAAGGGCGGTCGTTTTTCATTTGTTTCTAACCATGCCGCCAACTCCTTTGCCTTTGCTGTTGTGATATATTACTTCTATGGAAGAAAGCAATTATGGGTTTTTCCCCTTGCAGGTCTTATCGCTATCAGTAGGGTGTATGTTGGGGTGCACTATCCCGCTGATATCATTTGCGGTGCACTTTTCGGTTATGGATTAGCTTGGTGTATACTGAGTGTGTGGGTAATTGTAAAGATGAGAGAGCTAAAACGAAACCGCTCCTGGGTGTGGTACCACTCAGGAGAAAATAATTAGTTAGGTAGCGTATCTTTGGGCGGTTTCACTCCGAAACCGGAAAAGGAATCCTGGCCAGGTGATTTGATCTCCCCATGCTTACCCTCAAATTTGACAAGATTATCCTTCAATGCCATCATAAATGCTTTTGCATGTGGTGGTGCCATAATGATCCTTGAATGGACTTTCGCTTTGGGGACACCTGGCAATAATCGGGTAAAGTCCATGACAAACTCTGCTGGAGAGTGTGTCACAACGACGAAATTTGAATATTCTCCGCTGCTTACTTTTTCATCTAATTCTATATTGATCTGTTGTGTTTTTGGTTTTTTATCACTCATAATATCCCCTATTAAAATCCTTCAAATTCTCTTCTGTTAAATTCTTCCCAATCTTCATTTAATCCATCGAACTCTTCATAATCCGGTTCTTTGTCAGCTTTAGGCTTGTGGATTACCTCATTTTCATAAAAATTAAAATTGTCCTTCTTTTTCTCAAATTCAGCAGGATCTATTTCCTCCTCATCTTCTGGAGTTAAGCGCTCAATATCTTCACTGTACACTTCGGCATCAAAAAAATCAAGATTTTTTACGATACCGTTGGTCATTAAATATTCAAGGAAATCAAGATATTTCCGATCCTTCAGATCGGTTCTGCAGTAAATACACTTGAGAGTTTCTTTAAGGTGCTCATCGTTTAATGTCGATTCGCAAACGGGACAAATAATACCTTCTAACATTTAATTTTCCTTTAAAAATCGGCGGTTAATATAAACGATGAACGTGCCTTTAGCAATAAAATCTTCAACGAAATTTTTATTGACTCAGTTTTTTAAAAAATGCAATCTCATTTGATGTGATTTTCATCCCCCTCCGGTGCTTTACTTGTTTTGCAGTTTCAATGAAATCTTCACAACGATAGGAAGATAAATTTCCATCCACATACCACGAAAATGGTTTAAAATATTTTGGCGATACAGCACCAGAAATAATGTTGGAACAGGGGCCGATGATTGTACCCGTATTTAATTGCGTTCCTATTCCTGTTTTCACGTGATCTCCAATAAAAGACCCGATAAAGTGTTTGCCTGTTTCAATTTCATCCTGTCCAAAATTCACTTTTACGGATGAATAGTTATTTTTCAGATCACTGTTGGTTGTTCCCGCCCCCAAATTGACCCATTCACCTAAAAATGAGTTTCCTAAATGCCCATCGTGCACTTTATTTGAATATCCTTGAAATATAGACTTTTCGATCTCACCTCCCAATTTACAGACTGGTCCTATTATTGATGAGGAAATATGACTGTGGGGTTGTATAATCGTATTGTTTCCAATGTATAGCGGCCCTTCAAGGTATGAAAAAGAATTAACGTAAACATTATCCATGATAATGATTGGCCCTTTTTCGGCATTTAGAACGGCAAGTGGTTCAATATGTGCGCTATCATCAGCATAAATTTTATTTTCTCCGACTGTATGTACCGATTTGGAATTATTTTTTACCTTAAAATTAGAATCATATCCCTCAATATCTTCTTCCAATGTTTTGGGAATTCTATCTATAATATCCCATAGATAATTGAACACATCGCAGGACAGATCTCTTGCTTCCATATTATCAGTAAATTCACTTTGGACCGGTCCCCCCTTCTCTATCCACGATTTCCCCATTGAAGTGGATAAATTATATCCAACGGCTTTATTTTCATGCAACCACTTCAATTGGGAACCGTGGTCTATCGTTTTTATTAAATCTTCAGTCCAGAAGACATTCCCAGCTAACCAAATACCATGGCTCACCTCTTGAGGATTTACTTCGATCCCTGGATGTCTTTCCTGTGTTAGATCTGCTATCTCCTCCCTGACAAATAGCGAGAGTTTGTCTCCGGAAGAGATCAGGGCTTTAATTCGGTCTAAAAATGTTGTAGCACCAATCCGTATATCAGTAGTTGAACGGGTGGCTGATATTGGGTAAAATTTTGAATCCTTAATATTCTCAAATAGATAATAGTTCATTGTATACCTAAAAGGTTATTGATCTGGTGATATTGATTTTTCATATATCCATTATTATTAGCGGTTAATGTAATGGTAAAAAGTTTTTGTGACCAATGTGATTCAAAACCGATTTTAAGAGGAGAATTTATTTTCTGCATTAATATTCCATGAACCGGATCAAATTCCGGATTTAAATCAACCACTGCATCAGTAACTACTTGATTCATTTTATCTGTTGTTGATGGGTGTGGTAATCCAAAACGATTTAATTGTTCATCAGAAATAAATATATCTGAATTGCCCACTGACACATTGAATAATTCTGAAACTGATGACCGACAGATTAATTTAATTTCTAAATTATGTTTATTCAAATTATTAAGATAATGAATTGCCAACCGAGTAAACTGTTCTTTCTCTGGTAGAAAATATGCAACGGTACGGATTTTGTTCCCACCTAATCCCAATTTTATTGATCTATTATTTTCCTTTTTTTTGGAAATCTTATAGTTTAACAGGAAGGCAATTTTCGTCTTGATGGAAATTTTCACGGTTGAATATAGCTTTTTCTCCACAGGAATCCTGCTTAGTTTTCTGAAGTAATTTATATCAATAAAAAAGAAATAAAATGAGTCTAGGGAAAAAATTATTATGGGGCAGTCTTGGATGGGTGTTGGGTGGTCCTATAGGTGGCATTCTTGGGTATGCGGCAGCTTCTTTTTCTGATAGTGAAGCTAGAAGCGGGCCATACAATAGCCATTTCTCTAGAAACACAACCGCCTATCCTAAAACAAAACCCGGTGATTTTATGGTTTCAATGCTGGTACTCTTTGCATCAGTAATGAAGGCAGACAAACAAATGTTGAAATCCGAATTGGACTTTGTCAAACAGTTTCTTAAAAATCAATTTCACACAAATGATGTACAAGATTTCATGGTTCTGTTTAAAGATATTCTAAACCAGGATTATCATTTACGGGATGTGTGCCGGCAAATTCAAAGGTCTATGGATCACCCTAGCAGATTAGAGCTGGTTCATGTTTTATTTGGTCTATCTCAAGCGGATGGACATATTCATCCTGAAGAAATAAAAATTATACATACCATTGCCCGTTATATGAATATCAGTGAGAATGATTTTATTTCTATACAAGCCATGTTTGTCCGGGATTCCGAATCCGACTATAAAATACTGGAAATTAGCTCTGATGCCACCGATGAAGAAGTAAAAAAAGCCTATCGTAAAATGGCAAATAAATATCATCCGGATAAGGTCAGTCACTTGGGAGATGAGTTACAAAAATTAGCCGAAGAAAAATTTAAATCTGTCAACGACGCATATCAGACAATCAAAAGACAAAGAGGGAAATAATACACTGGTCATTTTAATCTGTTATGGCTAAAGAAAAACCAGGAGAGTTTCCCTATAAAAGGGGAATTTACGAGGAAATGTATAAAAAACGGCTCTGGACTATGCGTCAGTATGCCGGTTTTACCAGTGCGGTTGATACCAATGCAAGATTTAAATATTTACTGAAAAATGGAGTGACAGGGCTCTCAGTCGCATTTGACCTCCCCACCCAAATTGGATATGATTCTGATGACCTCATGGCCGATGGTGAAGTGGGAAAGGTTGGGGTACCTATTTCATCCGTTCACGATATGAAGAACCTCTTTCACCAAATTCCCTTGGCCGATGTTTCCGTTTCAATGACAATCAACGCAACTGCTCCTATTATTCTGGCAAACTACATCGTCGCGGCAGAACATCAGAATATTGCCATAAAAAATCTGAGAGGTACTATTCAAAACGATATATTAAAGGAATACATTGCCCGAGGAACCTTTATTTTTCCCCCAAACCCATCACTTCGCCTGGTAACCGATGTGATCGAATTTTGTTCAAACCACATACCCAAGTGGAATACAATTTCTATTTCGGGGTACCACATAAGAGAGGCCGGAAGTACGGCAGCACAGGAACTAGCCTTTACATTTGCCAATGCTATTGCCTACGTGGAAAGAGCACAAAAACGAGGGATGAACCTTGAAAAGTTTGGAAAACGTTTATCCTTTTTCTTCAATGCTCATAATGATTTTCTCATTGAAATCTCCAAATTTCGTGCAGCAAGAAAACTGTGGGCAACCATTATGAAAAACAGATTTGGTGTCACAAATAAAAAAGTGCTCCAATGCCGTTTTCATACTCAGACCGGGGGATCCACACTCACAGCACAGCAAATCGATAACAATGTGGTGCGAACAACAATACAAGCTATGTCTGCGGTATTGGGTGGTACCCAGTCCCTACATACAAATAGCAAAGATGAGGCAATATCTTTACCTACTGACGAATCGGTAAATCTTGCTCTCCGTACCCAACAAATCATTGCTCATGAATCAGGAATTCCAAACCACCCTGACCCCTTCGGTGGTAGCTATGTTGTGGAACAGATGACCGAGGAATTGGTGAGTGAGTCACTGGAGATCATTGAAAAAATTGATTCTCTTGGCGGTACCGTTCAGGCAATAGAAAAGGGGTGGATTCAAAACGAAATTTCCAAAAGTGCATATGACTACCAGTTAGAGGTTGATTCTGGGGAAACAACTATCGTCGGTGTAAACAAGTATGATGAGGATGAGGATGTTGTCTCCAACCTCCATGAAATTTCCACACTCTCTGTAAATACACAGATCAAAAACGTAAAAGAATTAAAACAATCCCGAGACAGTCTACATGTGAAAAAAACACTCGAGCTATTAACTGAAAAATGTAAAGGGAATGAAAACCTGATCCCACACATAATTGACTGTGTAAAAAGTGAGTGCACCATTGGCGAGATCACTCAAGTTATGAAAAATGTATTTGGTGAGTATCAATTTTCTGGTTGACCTAGTTTTTACCGTTTACATTTTTAAGAATTCATGAAAACAAAATTTGCTTTAGCTGTCTCATTTATATTTCATCCAATGATAATTTCTCTTGCTGTGTTTTCTGTCCTGATTTTTAGTGGTGTCTCGTCAACTGTCAATCCATATTTAGTTTTATTAACCTGTTTCATTTTTTCAAATTTAATCCCTATTACAACGGTAGTTATTTTAAAATTATCAGGGAGAATCGATGACTTAGATGCGTCCATTAAAGATCAAAGACAGTTCCCTCTAACCTTAGGTATTGGATATGCCGCACTAGGATTTATTACTCTTACCCTCTTGAACGCAAACCCGTTAACCCAGGGGCTCATGTTTTGTTATATGACAAATACAGTCCTTACGCTATTGATCAACCGATTTTGGAAAATCTCGATCCACTCAATGGGAGTTTCCGGTCCAGCCGCTGCGCTGTGGGCTAATGGAAGCCACTATCCATTTCTAATGGTATCATTTATCGTATTGGTAAGCTATTCACGGGTCATATTAAAAGCTCACACCCCAGCACAAGTTTTTGCGGGTGCTCTGCTTGGCCTTTGCAGTACCTATTTACAGTTGCAATTGTTTTTTCTCTAAAAATGAATCAAACATATAAAATGGTAAGTGCCACTCACAACCATAAATACTTCCTTATTTTTGTCATTCTAACCAGATTGATCTATTCCCAGGTCTTACCCTATGGAGAGCCCAAATATTTTTCTTTAAATCCTGTAACAACCTCCAAACAGGTATTCTTCACTGATGGGAAATTTAATATTTCAAACCTTAAATGGAAGGACGGCACTAAAGTAATAAATGATAATAGTGTTTTGTATTTTTTGCATTATTCATTAGAGAAAGAAAGTAGTTTTTATGCGCTTTTGGACAACAATAATTTTCCTGAAAAAAGTGAGCTCTATCTAATTAATCCTACCGATAAAAGCTGGGTCGGACCATATCGAAAAGAATATTTAGCGAGAGAAACTATCTCTCTTACCGGCAGGATAAAATCATCAGAATTTATTTTAGAACTATCTGTACCCAAAAATACTCAGCCTCCCGAGATTTCTTTCCAAAAATTTTCTTACCAACAACCAAAAATAAAAATTTCAGATAAACTCCATGTTTATCCAATAAACACCTCAAGAGAGAATCCCGTTATTTTACTCACCGGTTATTGGCCTCCTACAAATGAAGCGGTCCGACCGTTCAGCCAAAATGCTTTATTAAATCCAGATGGATGGATCGGAGAAAATTGGGAGGATTTAGGTTACGATATCATCTCCTTTTTTCCATCATTTAATCCCCCGGACTGCAACGATTGCGGACAGGGATATGGAGATTTAGAAGTGGACTATCAGGATACATCAGAAGACTGGTGGGATATCGTTGAAACACATGCCCCTGTTGCCATTATTACATTTAGCAGAGGCTACATCAACAACAGCTGGGAAATGGAATGGAAATACTATAATCGGCTCGGATGGATAGATGACTTTACACCCCCCTATCAACCTACACCTGCACCTCCCGATCAGGATTCTCCCATCAATCATATGAGGTTCTCCTCCCTACCAATGACAGAAATTGTTGAGGCTATAAATTCTTCAGATTTAGATCTCTATTCTTATATTGACTATGCTGAAGGGGCCGGTGGATATTTATCGGAGTACAAAGGATTTCACGGTGTCTGGTACAAAGGTCTCATGGAAAATGAAGATGAAACGCCGTGCTATCTCGCTGGACATGTCCATGTTGGGGGGTTAGTTGACTGGGGCACAGCTCATGAAGCTGTTTTAATCACGGTTAGAGAAACAATCAATTATATTTATCAGAACATTCTTGCGCCCGGTGACGTGAACCGGGATGGAATCATTAATTCATTAGATATTATTATGGTTCTTTCTCACCTTAATGGCATCATCGAGCTAACGGACGAACAATTCTTTTTTGCTGATATGAATGAGGATGCTGAAATAACCACCCATGATGTTGTATTATTGGTCAATGAATTATTATTCGATGATCGGTGAGTAGATCAATAACGGTGCAGAGGCGATACCTTGATATTTATATCATAACCAGAAAATTTTTCATTCAGGTCTGTCTCTAATTCCTTGTGGCATTCTACAATTTTGGATTGACTCATACCAACTCTCACATTAATCCCAAATAATATAACACGATGATTATCAGTTTCCACAACTCTAATATCATGTATATCTGTGATACGGGAATCGTCACCCCAGTGTTGCTCCAGGTATGCTTGTACTTTTATTACTAAGGGATTTCCAGGATAAACCGGGTCCATGTGTACCGTGGGCTCAACTCCTAATGCTTTTTCAAGGAGCTCTTCTACCTCTTCAGAAATATCGTGGGCAGTGGCGGTCGTTTCTTTTGCATCAACCTCTACATGAACGCTTACAAATTTATCCTGCCCATAGCTGTGTATGATTATATCATGAGCACCTAAAACACCCGAGACATCCATCACAATATGCCTAATAGTTTCTATTTCCTCCGTTGTAGGTGGTTTCCCGATTAGATCGTCTACAGCATCTTTAGCGATCTCAAACCCCATGTACATTAAAAATCCTGCCACAGCAAGGCCGGCCCATCCATCGATAGATACATAGCCAATTTTTCCCGCAACCAAAGCACCTACAACCAGTAAACTGGATAGCGCATCAGAGCGGTGGTGCCACGCATCTGCGTGAAGGGTTCCGGAGGCTACCATCGAAGATAAATAGTCAGCAAACCGTGCTGTGAACTCTTTAATTACAATCGTTAAAACCAGCAAGGTGATCATCCACCATTTTACCTTGTTCAAATCCCATACCGGATTGCGTATTCGGTCTATGGATACTTCAATGATTTCAATGCCTGCAACACAAAGTAAAATTGCAATGATCAATGTGGCAATGTATTCTGCTCTGCCATGACCATATGGATGTTCCACATCCGCAGGTTTCTCAGTCTGTTTAAATCCCCAAATGACAATAGAAGATGTTACAACATCAGATAAGGTATGCAGTGCATCGGCAATAAGACTGACGGCCCCAATCGTTATCCCCAAAATTATTTTTACAAAAAATAAGAGTCCATTAATTCCAACGGAGATCCATCCCTGGAAAACTCCTATTTTATTCCTGTATGTTTGAGCAGATTCCCGGGTGCTAGGTACGAAATAGTTAGTAAGAGATTCAAACACGATTTAAATCTAGTCGGTTCAGTGGGATTTTAATATGGTAAAATGCAATTTTGGAAATATGGATATAAATTTTTGTCGTTATCATTTAACTACAATCTAATGATTCTTGTATAAAACACATATTTAACAATCCATAAAATGGAGAAATAATTCTATTCTAGATCATACCCTTAATTTTATACAGTTTATTCATCCCGCCCTGGGCCAAGGCATATTCAAAACTCGATTTTATGCACGCTGAACCAATCTCCCCATCCTTTCGCAATGCAATATAAGCCACCTGAAAATCTGGATTTCCGTTATGGTTTTTGATAATTCTTTTCAGGGTTTCCTCACAGGCTTTGATGGGCTCATAGCCCTGCCGCATTAGTTCGACGACCAAAAAACTTCCTGTAGTTTTGATCACCTCCTCACCAAGTCCGGTGGCCGCAGCACAACCAATTTCATTGTCCACAAAAAGACCGGCACCAATAATAGGGCTGTCCCCTACTCTTCCATGTAATTTATAAGCCCAACCGCTGGTAGTACATGCACCTGAAAGATCCCCTTTTGAGTCCTGAGCCAATAGAGAAATAGTATCATGGGTATCATGGGGGGTTTGTTTGAACCGCTTTTTCTTCCACGCTTCCCATTGTTTTCGTGAACCATCCGTTAGCAGGTCCATTTCTTCAAATCCTTTAGATACTGCGAACTGCTTGGCCCCTTCACCGGCCAACATCACATGTTTTGTGTCTTCCATAACTTTACGTGCTACAGAAATAGGATGTTTTATATTTTGAATGAAAGCAACAGAGCCACAGTTCCCTGTGTGGTCCATGATACACGCATCCAGGGTTACCCTACCTTGTTCATCTGGTAATCCTCCAAACCCGACAGAAGAGGCTTCAGGATCAGCCTCCGGAACTTTTGCTCCTGCTTCCACAGCGTCCAGGGCCGAACCCCCATTGTTTAAAATTTCCCATGCATCATCATTGGCAGGGATTCCATGTTTCCAGGTTGAAAGAACGAGGGGATTATTCATATTTATTTTTTCCTGTGAAGATAATAAAACAGATGGGGCAGCAATTCCCACAGCACTTGTCTTAATAAAATCCCGACGATTCATACCCATACTGCAAGTTTTCCTTCAATTAACATTAATCTGGTCAAACAATTTATCCCTCCCTTGAAAGGAGAATATTTTAGTCGCTCTTGTCAATCATATGCCGCTATCCCGGTTACCTCTTGACCGAGAATCAAAGTATGCATTTCGTGGGTTCCCTCATAGGTATAAACAGACTCAATGTTCGCCATGTGTCGCATAGGAGAATAATCTTCTGTAATACCATTAGCACCTAATATTTCTCGAGCCATTCTAGCTACATCCCGTGCCACAGTACAATTGTTTCGTTTAGCCATAGACACCTGCTGGAAAGTCATCTTTCTATCATCCTTGAGCCTACCCAAATGGTATACCAGTAACTGCGCTTCAGTAATTCGTGTTACCATTTCAGCTAATTTAGCTTGAGTTAACTGGTAGCCACCAATGGGTTTAGAGAACTGCTTCCGTTCTTTTGAGTAAACAAGAGCGGCATTATAACAGTCCACAGCTGCCCCAATCATTCCCCAGGCAATACCATATCTTGCCTGTGTAAGACAGCTCAGTGGTCCTTTTAATCCCTCAATATTTGGTAAGCGTGAAGAATCTGAGACCCGAACATTTACCATGGACAGTTCTGAAGTCACTGATGCCCGTAAGCTTAATTTCCCGTGGATATCACTAGATGTAAATCCTTCCATTCCCTTTTCTAATAGGAATCCACGTACAATTCCCTCTTCATCCCGAGCCCAAACTACTGCAACATCAGAAACTGATCCGTTAGTGATCCACATTTTGTTCCCGTTAATTATCCAATCATCTCCATCTTTTTTGCAAGAGGTTGCCATTCCACCGGGATTGGATCCAAAATTTGGTTCTGTTAGGCCAAAGCAGCCTATCTTTTCCCCAGCACCCAATCCGGGAAGCCATTTAGCTTTTTGCTCATTAGAGCCATATGCGTGAATTGGATACATAACCAATGCCCCCTGTACACTTGCAAAAGAACGAAGACCTGAATCTCCTCTCTCTAATTCATGAAGGATGAGCCCATACGCCACATTGCTCACACCAGCACCGCCAGATTCTTCCGGGAGGGATGAACCCATGAATCCCAGGTCCCCCAGTTTGGATACCAGCTCCATGGGAAAGGTTGAATTCTCATAATGTTTATTGATAACGGGCATAAATTCCGTCTGGACAAAATCGTAAGCCGTCTTTTGAATCAGTATTTCTTCTTCGGTTAGCGAATCGGTAATATTAAAAAAATCAGGTCCTAATTCTTTCATTAAAATTCCTTAATGGTGGATGGGATAAAATTACATCACTTATCTAATATATCATTATTTTACATTGAAAATAGTAGAAATAATATTAACAAATTAAGTTTATTCAATTAAACTAATAATGTAATTTTATCACTAATCGTTTCAACATACACATGAATAATCAACGAAGAGAAATGGTGGATGGAGCTGCAGCTATTGCCCGAGGAGCTTTGGATGCTGGGTGTAATTTTTTTGCTGGATATCCAATTACTCCTGCTTCTGGAATCCTAACTCACATGCTCCGTGAGCTTCCGAAAGTTGGTGGAATCGGACTTCAGGGAGAAGATGAAATATCATCTCTTGGCCATTGTATCGGTGCTGCGACTGCTGGTGCTACAGTTTTTTCCGCCACAAGCGGCCCTGGACTTTCACTTTATTCAGAGAACCTAGGCTTAAGTATCATGATGGAAATTCCTTTGGTTATTGCCATCTCCCAAAGACTAGGCCCTTCCACTGGAGCAGCTACAGCTACAGCTCAAGGTGATATCCAATTTATGCGGTGGTGTACATCAGGAGGCTATCCGGTCATTGTACTTTCACCAACAAACATTCAAGAAAGCTATCATATAACTAAACGAGCATTTAAACTTGCGAAACGATTCCGAAGCCCTGTATTTATTGCTACAGATAAAGAAACAGTAATGACCACCGAATCAATAGCAGAATCAGAAATCCTCAACCCACCGGACTGGCCTGATATTTCAGATGAGGCTGTAGGAAAACCATTGGATCCTTTTGAAATCAATGGTCCCATTTATCACTATACCGGATCTAGTCACACTGAGGAGGGACATATCACTAAAGATCCAGAGATTATTGCTGATTTCAATCAGAGATTAAAAAATAAGATTGGTAATTATGTAGATGAAATATCTTTAGTAAAAGAAGATATGGAAAATGGGTCCGAGACATTGATCATTAGCTATGGCATATCAGCTCGTTCAATGGAAGCAGCGGTCAAAGAATTACGATCAGTTGGGCATAAAGTTTCTACGCTAACTATTTATTCTTTATGGCCAATACCAGAAAAGAAAATTCAAAATTGTTTAAACGGAGTTAAACGAATCATCATCCCAGAAATGAATCATGGCCAATACCGCCATGAAATTCAACGGTTGGTCAACAGCGATGTTGAACTGGTGGGCGTGAATCGTGTGGATACATTCTTAATTACTCCTGGAGAGATCATTACGGCATATCATGGCTAAACCAATTTTAGATACTTATATAGCTGAAGAAAATCTTCCGTATGAATTTTGTCCGGGGTGTAGCCATGGTAAAGTTCTTGGCTCTATAAGCAACAGTCTGAAACAGCAAGGGCTCCTTCCAGCAGAAGTAGTCATTGTAACTGACATCGGTTGTGTGGGCTTATCCGATAAATATTTTGTTACTCATGCTTTTCATGGCCTTCATGGCAGAGCAATTACGTATGCATCTGGTATCAAAATGCAAAATCCGGATCTAAATGTGATTGTACTCATTGGGGATGGTGGTTGTGGTATCGGAGGTCATCATTTATTAAATGCAGCTAGGCTCAATACTGATATCTCAGTTCTAGTATTTAATAACTTTAATTTCGGCATGACAGGTGGCCAACATTCTGTTACAACACCTTTGGACAGTATTACCCCTACTACCTCACTCGGAAGCACTGATGCTCCTATGGATATCGCCGGAACAGCAAAAGTGAATGGAGGAGGGTTTGTCGCTCGGGCAACAGCATTTGATAAGGATCTACCGGATTTGATTGAAAAAGCAATGACACATGGTGGATTTTCTCTCATTGACATATGGGAACTTTGCACAGCATACTATGTCGTTCGTAATGACTTTGGCCGAAAAGAAATGTTAAGCTATATGAATGGAATGGAAATGGAATCTGGGATTTTACAAAAAACTGATAGACCAAGTTTTCAGACCAGTTATAAAGGCATCCAAGATCAAGCCAGTAAACAGAAACCCATGAGCGGTTTGGTATTGGAAACAAAATTCTCATCAGATTTAGATAAGCCAATACGAATTGTGTTAGCTGGAGCTGCGGGACAAAAAGTCGTTTCCGCGGGGAATTTACTTGCGTCAGCTGCAACTCTTTCTGGATTATGGACAAGCCGTAGAGCTGATTTTCCAATTACAATTCAAACAGGATTTTCAGTGGCCGAAGTGGTGATTAGTCCCGAGCCGGTTCTTTACTCTGGAATTGTTAAACCAGATGTGGCAGCCTTGATCGCACCCGAGGGAAAAGCTAAGATTACTCGGCTTACCAAAACTATGGAAAAGTCAGATACAATTTATTTTGCTGAAGGGTTAGGTGATGTAGACTCTTCAGCAAAACAATACCCACTCGAGTTTCCCGATGGTGCACAAAAAGATATTCGAAAAAATATTTCCGCATTAACGGCGGGGTATCTTGTGAAACAATTAAATTTATTTCCTTTTGAAGCCCTAAAGGAAGCTGTACGGCAGATCCAAAAACCAAAGATCGCTGAAATCAATCTGGGTGTCCTTGCTAAATTGGAAAATTAAATCGACCCCGGGTCGGCATAGGAAGAGCACTCACCTCTGGCGATAATCAGATGGTCCTGGACAGGAATATCAATCCTATGATGTTAGTTTTTTATGCTCTCTAATTTTGACTTGAATTCACGAAGTTCTCGTACATTACCAATCTCAATTTCACCGGAGTCCCACTTTAGTCTAAAATCCGTTTCTGAATCAGTTCCACCCTGTTTTTGGTAAAGAGGATAGATATCTGCATCTTCCCTCAGTTTATTATAATGTAGTGTAGCAGTGATCTTATAAGCAATGTCTTCTAGGATGTCATCAATTACTCTGGAGGGGAGTTGCTTTTCTAACAAACTTTGTTCGATTCTAGAGAAACGCATTCCTTTCACCACATAATCTTGATAAGCTTCCCAGGCGAAGGGCGCTACTGCTTTCACAGATTCTGCCATAGCATCTGAAAATACTCGAATCTCATATTGAGCATGGTTGTCTGAACGGAGTCCGATAAAGTGAAGCAAATTATGGAGATCATTTTTCCAATACCATTCTGTGTATAGGTTTACCGGAAGAACAGCTCGAGCTAATTCTCTAGCTACACCAGCTTCATTGAGCTCTGTATACATTGCAAAACCTTTTGCGGATATTTCTTTGAAATAATCCTGTACTTTTTGTTTCAATTTATCTGGGACTTCCCCTCTTCTACCCTGTTTATTAAGCACAGATTGAAATTGGATGTGCTTTGGATCGGGATAATAAAACTCATCTCTAGCTTCAGAATAACGAAGTGAATATTCGTTAATATTTGCTGTGCGATGGCGAACCCACTGGCGCGCTACAAAAATAGGCATCTTGCAATGGAATTTAAATTCCACCATTTCAAAAGGCGTCGTGTGGCGGTGACGCATAAGATAACGAATCAGGCCACGGTCTTGAGAAACTTTGCTGGTTCCCTTTCCATAACTGACTCTGGCAGCTTGTACGATAGCATTATCTCCACCCATGGAATCCACGAGTCGGACAAATCCTTTATCTAAACATTTGATTGCATCTTCTGGTATTTGTGACATATCAATTTTTCTCTGTTAATATATTAAATGTTTTGTCGACCGCTTTTATATCTCCAGCAATCAGGCCAGGAGTAATTAGAGTATTTTCTTGATTGTATTTCCTTTGAACGCCATTTAAGGAAATTAATTTCCCTCCAGATTCATTAATTATACAATTTCCTGCACAAATGTCCCATTCATTTTTTGGGCGTAGTGATGCAAATATATCTGCTTTTCCGGCGGCAGTGAGTCCAAGTTTATATGCAACTGATCCAATAGCACGGAGCTCACCAAAAACACCATCAAAAGGTGCCCACAATCCCCTTCGTGTTTCAGATCGGCTGTTTAATATCACCATGGCTCTCACTTCATCTTTGGTTAAACAATGTATAGGCTTGTCATCAAGAAAAGCACCCCCACCATTGGAAGCCGTGAATAATTCTTCCGTCACAGGGTTAAATAAAACGCCAACGACAGGATCTCCATTTTCTACCAATGCAACACTCACCACAAAATGAGGTATGCCCTCTATGAATTCTTTTGTTCCATCCAATGGATCAACAACCCATATTCGCTCTTTATCTAATCGATCTAGAGAATCAATGGTCTCTTCTGATAGCCATCCATAATCAGGCCGAGCTTCAATTAGTATTTCTTTTAATCGTGTATCTGCAGCATGGTCAGCAGTGGTGACCGGATTATGATATCCTTTATTTTTGATCTCATAATCAGCTTTATAATAATTTAGGATCAACCCACCTGCTTCAATGGCAGCTTCTTTTGCTATTTTTAATTCAGGAATCATAGCACCGAAGTTAGCTTAAAAAAATATTGTGGAAAAATGTGTTATAAGACTAACATCTACTAAATATTATCAACTTTTCTCTGTTTTTACGAGGAGTAATTGATAATTCTGGAAATTCCTCCTTTTCAATTTTCCATCCATCATTAAAAATAGATTTTACTTCCAATATTGTTGTTCCCCATGGAGGTCCACTATCAATCATTGGTTTATCTAACGGAAACCAAAGACCGATGAGTTTACCATTAGGTTTGATAATGGTTTTAACCATCTGTTCATATTCTTCTCTCCGACTTGGGTTGATCGCACAAAAGCAAGTCTGTTCAATGACATAATCAAATTCACAATTGAATTGAGAGGTTAATAAAAAAATGTCAGTCTCCACTATATTGATCATTACACCTGCATCACTAGCCAATGATTGCAGTGTACTAATGGCTGAAGGAGCAAAATCTATTGCTGTTACCTCAAACCCTTTTTGAGCAAACATAACGGCATCATATCCTCGTCCACAGCCAATTATACATACTTTCCCAAGTGGTAAAGCATCACTAATCTTATCAAAAACCGGTGTAGATTCGCCTAAATCCCAACCTGCGTCATCCCCTAAATATATATTCTCCCAGAATTGGGAATGGTTTTCTTTATATTGTTTCACCAAAGCCTCATGGAATGATGAAATTTAACAAATTTCTTTGATGAGGGACTTTAAGTGAATTAACTTTTCGCTTGGTGTGGGAAGGTGAATTAAAAGGAACATCAACAGTTTTTTACATAAAGATTTATTCAAATTAAATTCACATTAAGATTTTTTCTTTCCTCTTAATTTAGCTTCCCCAAAAATAAGTTGGTATAATCATTATTGCTCCTGAGTGGAGGCGGTAAACCCGTTATCCATAGGATTTGCTATTTATCTGTTTATAAGCAATCAGGTTAATGCTATGAAGAAAGAAATATATATAAATGAAAGTATGGGGGAGACTCGAATTGCCATTCTTGAAGACGATCGCCTTGTTGAGGTCTACGTTGAAAAACACGATCAACAACGGATGGTGGGCAATATTTATAAAGGTATTGTAGAAAATGTTATACCTGGGATGCAGGCAGCATTCGTAGATATAGGTTTTTCTATCAATGCATTTCTTCCTTTTTCCGAAATTCAAAATAGCTCTTTTCTTCCTGATGTTATTTTAGAATCAGATGAATCTGATTCTAAAAAAATGAATGATCACCGAAATGTAGAATTAAAATCAGGTCAGAAAATTCTTATTCAGGTCATTAAGGAGCCATTTGCTAGTAAAGGGCCTCGAGTGACAACAGAAATTTCTCTCCCTGGGCGATTCCTAGTTTTGGTTCCAGAAGTTAATTATGTCGGGATATCCAAAAAGATATGGGATAAATATGAACGCAGACGACTAAAAAAACTTTGTTCAAAGATGAAAGAAAAAGGATGTGGAATCATTGTACGGACGGTGGCAGAAGGAAAATCAGATGAGATTATCCATAATGATTATAATATGTTAATTAATAATTGGAAAACATTAAAAGAAAAATCGAATCGTTCAAAAGCTCCGTCCCTGGTATTTGAAGATTTGGAAACGGCATCTAGTGTAATTCGTGATTTATTGACAACGGATATAGACAAAATCATCATTGATTCAAAAAAGATCTATCGCAGAATGCAAAATTATGTTCAGGATGTTACTCCTAAAATGGGGAATCGGGTTCAGCGTTATAAATTAAAAATACCTATTTTTGAAAGTATGGGTATTGAAGATGAAATCGCTAAACTTATGCGACCAAAGGTATGGTTGAAAAGTGGTGCATATATCATTATCGAAAAAACAGAAGCTATGGTTGTGGTTGATGTAAACAGCGGTAGATTTATTGGAAAAAAAATACACGAAGAAAATTCGTTAAAAATTAATTTGGAAGCAGGTCGTGAAATAGCCCGTCAACTACGGCTGAGAGATCTGAGTGGATTAATTGTCATTGATTTCATTGATATGAATAGAGAGGAAAACAAGAAAAAAATATATTATGAAATGCGGAAGGAATTGAAAAAGGATCGAGCTAAAGTTGCAGTTTCACATATCTCGGATTTTGGATTACTTGAAATGACCCGGCAAAGAATCAGATTAAGCCTTCTAGATTCTATGAGCGATGTATGTCCAACTTGTTATGGTTCAGGACGAATTATCTCAAAAGATACGTTAATCACTAGAATAGATCACTGGTTACGGAGATATAAAATCAAGAAAAATGATCTGAGGTTAAAACTACAGCTCCACCCGGAAATTTCTGAATATATATTAAAAGAGAAAAAAACAGTATTACGTGGACTCATGTGGAAACATTTCACACATTTGAAAATTGAGGAGAGCTCAGAAGTTTCAAGAGATGATTTCCGTTTTGTTCATTCCAAAACAAATGTAGATGTGACCAAAGAACTAGACCTTGGAAAGGATAGTTAACTCTATTAAATTCCTCGGCTTTTTTAGGAAATAAAATGTACGCAATAGTCAATATAGCAGGAAAACAATATAAAGTCTCAAAAGGAGACAAAATTAATACACCCACCCTTGATTCCAAACCAGGGACCAAAGTGACATTCGACAACGTCCTAGCGATGGATGACAAGGGAAAAACTACATTTGGAAATCCATTTGTAAAGAATACATCTGTGACCGCTAAAGTGTTAGAACACGGACGTACAAAAAAAATATTAGTCTATAAGAAAAAAAGACGAAAGGGATACGAGCGTAAAAACACCCACCGTCAGGGATTCTCAATATTGGAAATAGAAAAGATTACAACTAAAAAACCTGCACCAAAAAAGACAGGTACAAAATCTGAAGCCAAATCAAAACCTGCACCAAAAAAAGCAACAAAAAAGATAACAACTACCAAAACAAATGAGGGAAAATAATGGCACATAAAAAAGGACAAGGAAGTTCCAGAAACGGGCGTGATTCCAATGCAAAACGTTTAGGTGTAAAAGTTGCTGATGGACAATCTATTAATGCCGGCGGAATCATTCTAAAACAGAGGGGAACAAAAATTCATCCCGGAGCAAATGTCAGAAGGGCACATGATGACAGTCTATTTGCCATTGCTTCAGGTGTCGTAAAATTTGAGAAAAAAGGACGAAACAGAAAATCCGTCAGTGTTATTTCCTGATTTCTCATTATGACAACAATATTTAAAAAGCCCTCAATGGGCTTTTTTTATTCACAAAGGAAAAATATTATGAAAAAATTTTACGCCTTATCTCTTTTAATTATTTTCATTCTAAACGGATGCTCAATTGAAAATAAAGGTGAGAAAAAATTAGATATTGACCCTCAGGTTACCATTGGAAATCTCGAAAATGGGTTGACTTATTATATTCGGGAAAACAAAAAACCTGAAAATAGAGCTGATTTTCGTTTAGTTGTAAATGCCGGTTCCGTTTTAGAGAATGAAGATCAACAAGGGCTTGCTCATCTTCTAGAACATATGGCTTTTAACGGAACCGTTCACTATAAAAAACAAGAACTTGTTGATTATTTCGAATCCATTGGTGTTGCGTTTGGTCCTGATTTAAATGCCTACACCTCCTTTGATGAAACTGTTTATATGATTGAAGTACCTACGGATGATAAAGATATCATACAGCAGGCAATACAAATTTTAGAAGATTGGGCACATGGTATTTTATTGGAAGATGAGGATATTGATGGTGAGAGACCGGTTGTGGGAGAAGAATGGCGATTGGGTCAAGGCGCAAGTCAAAGAATGTTTAACAAAATCTTTCCTGTTGTTTTTCATAACTCCCAATATGGAAAACGTCTGCCAATTGGGAAAAAGGCTGTCATTGACACAGCACATTACAGCACAATCAGAAGTTTTTATACGGACTGGTATCGTCCAGATCTTATGTCAGTGGTTGCTGTAGGCGATTTTGATAAATCAGAAATGGAGAAGTTGATTCACACCCATTTCAATAATCTTGCTATGCCTGAAAATCCAAGGGAAAGAACAAGATATCCGGTTCCGGACCATGCTGAAACCCTTGTAGCAATTGCGACGGACATAGAGGCTCCTTATACCGCAGTAAGCATTGACTATAAATTTGATAAAAAAGAGGAAAATACTACACAGGATTACAGACACAGAATTGAGAGAAATCTGTTTTCTGGTATGCTGAAGAACAGATTGGATGAACTTACCAAAGCATCTGAGCCATCTCTTATTTATGGAACTGCATATTTTAATGATATGGTCCTGACAAAAGATGGATTTACATTATTTGCAGTTGTGAACGACGACGATATTATGAAAGGAATTCAGACTCTATTGGTTGAGGGACAAAGGCTTAACCACCATGGTTTCACAATAACTGAATTGGAAAGGGAAAAAAAACATATTCTAAGAGAGATTCAAAAAGCATTTGATGAAAGAGAAAAAACCGAATCACGTTCCTTTGTCCGTGAATATGTCTCTAATTTTCTTAGCGGTGAACCTATCCCAGGAGTTACCTCTGAATTGGAAATGCACAAAATTTTTCTTCCAAATATTAAAATTGATGAAATAAATAAATTATCTCATCAATATATGAAAGAGTTTAACAGGGTTGTTTCTGTTCGAGCACCGGATAAAGAGGGTATCAATATCCCGAACGAATCCGAAATCCTTAATATTTTTGAGGAAGTGAAAAATATCCCGATTTTGCCTTATGTAGATGCGATTTCTAATGAGCCCTTAATCTCAGTTTCACCAGATCCTGGAAAAATTATAAGTGAAAATTTCCATTCATCTGTAGGCATTACAGAGTGGACTATGGATAACGGAGTCCGGGTTCTTTTAAAGCCTACAGATTTTAAGAATGATGAAATTCTTTTTAAGGCCTTGAGCCCTGGCGGAACTTCCCTCTCTGAAGACAAAAACTTTCTCTCCGCTAACCTGGCTACGGATATTATCAGCGAAAGCGGACTAGGAAATTTTTCTTCCATCCAATTGGAAAAAAAACTAAGTGGAAAAATTGTAAATATTTCTCCCTACATTTCTGAACTGTATGAAGGATTAAGAGGCTCAGCATCTCCCCAGGATATTGAAACACTTTTTCAACTTATTTTTTTACATATAACTGAAGCACGATTAGATTCTTCTGCATACAATAGTTTTTTGACTCGTACCTCAGGATGGCTTGAAAACTGGAAATCCAGACCTGAATCTGTTTTTCAAGACACATTAACTGTCACTCTTTCCCAAAATCATATTCGCAAACGTCCTCTTACCGCTGAATTACTTATGGAAACGGACCTTCATACAGCAGTTAATTTTTACAAAGACCGTTTTGGGGATGCAGGAGATTTTACATTTATTATAGTGGGTAATTTTTCTATTGATATAATCAAACCACTGGCACTTCAGTATTTAGGTAGTTTGCCTACCAAAAACCGAAACGAATCCTGGGTAAATCATAATATTTCGCCACCAAGGGGAAATGTTAATAAATCAGTCTATCGTGGAATTGAACCAAAAGGCTTAACTCAAATTATCTATACCGGAGACTGTGAATGGAGCAGACAATCCAGATATAATTTCCTATCTATGATTGAAGTTTTGAGAATTAAAATGAGGGAAGTCCTTCGGGAAGATATGGGTGGAGTTTATGGTGTTCGAATCCAAGGGAATATGTCTCATTATCCTAAAGAATCTTTCAGTATTTCAATTGGATTTGGGTGTGATCCGGAACGAGTTGATGAATTAACCACTGCTGTAAAAAAACAGATCCAGCTCATCATGGAAGAAGGAACAACTGAAAAATATTTACATAAAGTAAAAGAAACTCAACGCAGGAGACATGAAGTAGATTTAGAAAATAACAGATATTGGATGAACATAACAGAGTTTGCTATTAAACATCATTTGGATTTGGACATCATCAACAGTTATGGTGAGCTAGTTAATAGCCTAACACTAAACACCATCCACAAAACAGCCAATCAATATTTTTCAACGGACAATGTGATTCAAGTTACATTGTATCCGAAACAAAATTAGAACAGGATCAGACCATCATTAACACTTCCTTAACCAGTTTCTCTATTCCCTCTGCCACTTCACTGATTCTCTGATCTAGCATATAAGCAGGAGTTGACACAACCTTGTTCTTCTTATCGATAACTATATCTTCTACCGAACAGGTAATATGGTTTGAACCCATGGAATTAATATCGGATGAAGTTTGTTCATCAGTGCCAATCGTCATTTCAACTGAATCACCTGTTCCCTGCATGATCTTTGCGAACATTGCCGGGGCAATGCAAATAATCCCAATGGGTTTCTCTGCTTTATGAACATCAGTTGCAAGACGCTTTACATCTGGATTGACTGAACAATCCGTTCCGGCCATAGCATAATCACAAAGATTTTTTGCCACACCAAATCCTCCAGGAAAAATCAGAGCATCCACATCTGAAGCGTGGACTTCAGCCATATCACGAATTTTACCCCGAGCAATACGAGCAGACTCCATTAAAACATTACGGGATTCATCCATCTCACTCCCGGTGTAGTGATTGATAACATGCAATTGGTCAATATTGGGAGCCATAAAAACTATATCCGCTCCGGCACGGTCCAAGGCCAGCATGGTAATAACCGATTCATGAATTTCTGATCCATCATTTACACCACATCCGGATAATACTACTCCTACTCTTGTCATAAATAATTCTCCTTTATATCCCTTTCTTTTTATTTAATTGATTGGATTGAATATTTCTTTTAATACCGGAATACTTTGTTCGTTTCACGGCTGATTTTCGAAATAATTTACGAAATCCATCCTCATCCAATGAATTCCATTTTTCTCTGTCCCACTTTAGAATTTCCTCCCGTGGGTAAAAGGAAGATTCACTCGTTGGCTGTCCAAATTTTTCATTCCATGGGCAGACTTCCTGACATATATCACATCCGTAAATCCATTGGTTCAATTTTTCTCCATCTCCCTTTGAAAAATCTCCACGGTGTTCAATGGTAAGATAGGAAATGCACTTTCGGGAATCAATTTGGTACTCGTCCAATGCCTGCGTGGGACAGGCATCTATGCAGGCAGTGCATGTACCACATAAGTCTTCTGAAAAGGGAGAATCTGTTTCCAGTTCAATATTTAAAATAATTTCACCTAGAAATATCCAACTCCCATAATCACGTGTGATGAGATTAGTATGTTTACCCTGCCAGCCCAATCCAGATTCCTGTGCCCAAGCCTTTTCCATAATTGGTGATGTGTCCACACAAACCAATCCCTTCACATTTGGTTCCTGTTCTTTTATTTTTTTTAACACCTTAAATAGTTTGGATTTCATAACAATGTGATAGTCATCTCCCCATGCATAGTTACTGAATTGATAATCTGAAGATAAAGCATCTTGTGAAAATCCTGTGTAATAATTCAATCCAACAGATATTATAGAATTTGCTTCAGGGAAATATTCTCTGATATCACCTCTCTCCTTTTCTCTTTTTTTTATCCACTCCATAGAAGCATGATTTCCCATCTGTAGCCAATCTCCTAATTTTTTCTGGGAGTGTGGTATGATTTTTGCCGAAGCAATCCCAACTTTATGTAAACCCTCTTTCAAAATCCATTGTTTAATTTGTTTAGATGATATATTCACTATTGAATATAATTCTAGTTTGTATACAAAATATTAAAAGAAGATGAGTTCACTCCTCTCTGGTGAATATTTTTCTTACTTTCTAATCACCGTAATTTTTTCGACAGAATTTGAGCCATTTTGATCATACACAGATAATATGTATACCCCACTCCCTACTAACTGACCCCGATCATTTCGTCCATTCCATGTAATTTGATCTCCGTGAATACCCATGTCTGAATGTGTTATTGAACGGATAACTGTTCCCGTTATTGTTGTCACTAAAAGTGATGAAGATTGAACAGTACCTGAAATGACTAACGGCTTTACTGAAGGAATATAAAAAGGACTGGGGAATACCTTCAGGTTAGAAAAGGTATTTTTTCCCTCAGAAAACGGAATTTTTAGAACATTTATTCCACTACTGGTGGCAATATAAGCAACTCCTCTCTGAGCATCAAAAACGATGTCCGAAACTTGATCTGAAAGTAATGGAGTATTTACTGCCCTAATTCCTTCTGCATCCGGCCAATACATTGTGTTGTCCAATAAAACATACACTCCCTGAGTCGGGGACCCAACCCAAATATTATTTTGCGGATCAATTTTTATTTTCCCCCCAGGGTCCGGGCCTCCAAAGGAGACCTGAGGAAAATAAGCGAATGGTGTTCCATTCACTCCTATCGGACCTTGTTTTTTAACTGGCTCGTTGTTATTACTCTGTAAATCAAAATAGGCCAAACCATTGGGGGACAATGCAAACAACCTGTTCCTTACTATCCCCAAGGACCAAATGGATTGATTTGTATAAATAGATGAAAGGTTAATTTTTTTTACAAATATTTCATCCCCATCTGAGACCATCATCATCAAACCTCCGTTAGGATATTGAACACCATTGACATTATTTTCTGTACTAGTAAAAAATCCAATCCATTGTCTACCCCAAGAGTCAATAGATACCGTGTTTGGAGTTAAACTGAAGAGGTAACCAGAATCATCATAACTGTAAGAGGTCCAGATACCCTCCGTAGTCATTTTATGAACGGGAGTGAATTTGGTTGTGGCATAGGCATCTGCTACCCATAGATTTCCAAAATTATCAAACTCCAGATCTTTTACTACCATGTATTCATTCAAAAAATAATCTAAGTGAGTCGTATCTATGAGTGTAAAATCTCCCGGATTATCTATATCAATGATTACAACTCCACCACCGTGGCGACGAGGCTCGGGATATGTACCCCGGATAGCACAATACACTTTACCATGGGAATCCTTTTCAATATCAGCAACATATCCACCGAAATCTACAGGTATGGTATCAGCAGAAAAATACTGTGTGGGATAGGTATCACTAATGAGCATTTCATTTGACGTAGTTTCAATAATATTTCGCCAACCCCATGGTTCAAGAATAGATAATCCCTTTTTAGATCCAGCGATCAGTCTACCATCACTTAAAATTGTAAGGGCACTGATTTGGTTTGTTGGAAGAGTGTTGGGAACGAAAACCTCATACCCAGACTGGAATAAATCTTTGATAAATAGACCTTCCTCCATTCCAACAATAATAAGTGAATCTCGAAAGGATGTAATACATTTTGCTTTTGCTGGAAGATTAATTATTTCTTCTCCACTAACTTCCACTAATCTTGTATATGAACTATTAATCGCCCACGTTACGCCAGAAGATAGAGATTCCAATAAATAAAAATTGAACGCCCCAGATCCCTCAATTTCCTGACTATCTAAATTCATCGAACACACTTCACTATCTAAAATAAAAAATAGTGAATCACCAAAAATTTCAATATCCGTCACATTTCCAATGATCTCTTCCGAAATTAAATTCCAAGAATTCGGATTTTCACCAACTTCTCCCATAAATAACCCTGATTGTGTTCCTATAAATACTGTTGTGTCCATTATTTCAATATCGTTAATTCCATCTTCCGCTAACTGCCACACTGGATATAGATCACGATGATAGAATATCCCATCTTCAGAATGATATTCTGCAATCCCCCAATATTGATTATCCCGATATACCGCATAGGCTATGGAATCTCCTGAAACAATATGGGATATTTCTGAAAATTCATAAGGGAATTCCGTAATGACCATTTCTTTTGACGGATCAAATCTTTGGATAAATCCCGGTTCATTCCCTCCTACCCAAATTATTTCATCTCTTCCGGATTCGATAACGGATAAATTGGTTGTATTTAAGCCATGTAGTTTGGTGTATGTGTTAAAAATTTTTTCAGATAAGCTGAACTGAAGTATTCCGCCATCTGTGGCACAATAAATATCTTCTCCAAATATTGCAATGTCACTAATATTCAGGGTTGAAGTAAAACAGTCCCATCCCCCAATTCTTTCTTGATGTATTGAAATGGAAAGAAATAAAAATAGTACTGAAATATTTCTGGGAGACCTCAACTAAACGGAGCAGGAATGAAACATAAAATAAAAATTGCTAAACACATATAGCCAATTTTTTTATCCTTATATGAAAGAGGTTCATGTATATTCATAACCGGAGGATGTTTCACAGTACGCATTAAGATAAGAATCAATGCTCCCCAAATCAACCAATTTAAGGTAAAATAACTGAGTGGTATTAATGACAGAAGGGCAGTTATTGCTACTTTATCATATTTTTCGCCTAGCATTGCATAAGCGATATGACCTCCATCAAGCTGTCCGATAGGAAGGAGGTTCAACATAGTTACAAGCAAACCAATCCAACCTGCAAATGCAACAGAATGAAGGAGGATATCCTGATTGGGCCCTAATCCCGGAAATATTATTCCCGTTAAACCCACCATTAACAATGAATCTCCTAACCGCAATCCTTCAAAAGTCTCATCCAAGGTAATTACGGTAGATTGAGTTAATCCAATAATTAATGCAGGAACAGCAACTATAAATCCTGCAATAGGACCTGCAGCTCCAATATGAAGTAGAGCATTTTTTTTTCTTATTGGAGAATTTATTTTGATAAAAGCACCAAATGTTCCGATGATAGTGGGTGCAGGTATGAAATATGGAAGAGTGGCATCCACACCATGTTTCTGAGCATAATAGTAATGCCCAAATTCATGGGTACCTAAAATAAGCATCAACGTTATCGAAAAAGGAATGCCCTTGAACAGCTCAAATGGAGAATTATAAATATCTGCTCCTTCCATCATTGCACCAGCAAACAGAGTTGAAAGAATGGTAATAAGAAATAATATGACATTAATTCTCGGAATTTTTGGAATTGTTAATACCACTTTATTCTCTTCAATAAAAAGAGTGACATCATCATGATCATTTATTACTTTTATTTTAACGGAACTGTGTTTCACTTCCTGTTCCAAATGATAGAGAGTAATATCCTGAAGGAGATGTCCAGACACAATCCATTTTTTTCCCGACTTCCCAAGTTTTTTTGGGAAATAAAGATGACTTATATCTTGTAAATATTTTCTTAAATCAGATTCGTTCAACTGAACTATTTTAAAAATAATTAAATAAAATCATTTTGAAAAAAATAAAGTATATCCAATAAATTTATTGAATTATAATAGTTTATTTTTAGACTCAGAATAATTTTTTATTGCTGGTGAAATCTGGGAGACACAACCCCAAAGCATTATTAATGCCAAGGTCCAGTATTGATTGAATAACTGATCAGTAGATTTCATGGAAAATCCTTTAATAATAAATATCACAGATCCGACAAATAATAACATTGCCAATAAAATTCGGAGTTGCCAACCAAGGATATTATCAAATTGGCTCAATTGAAAGAATAATGTTTCCGAACCGGTTTTGAAACAGTCCATGTACAACTGAGACCCTTTGGAAATATTACAAAATCTCCAGGTCTAATATTGACAATTTCCCCCTCAGTTTTTACTTCAATTTCACCATCAAGAATATAACATGATTCCTTTTCCGAATATGTCCATGGAAATTCTGAAACCTCGCACGTCCATATAGGCCAGTTAAATACTCCTATTTTTATTAATTCTTCTTTTGTAGCTCTGTTAATTGATATTTTCATGATAATTCTGTTTGATTTTATTCTCCTTTATAAAAACAACCAGTTGTGCAAGTTTCTGAAACTTCAATTTTGGACAATTCCGGTAACACTTTTTTCAACCTAACCCAAATCCATTTAACCAAATGCTCACTGGTTGGATTTTCCAGACCGTCAATTTCGTTCAATAACCTGTGATCTAATTGATCAAGGATAGGTTGAAATATTTGCTTTATTTCAAAAAAGTCCTTTATCCAGCCAATCTTCGGATCAACAGGACCTTTCACGAAAACCGTAACATAGAATGTATGCCCATGCATTCGTTTGCACTTATGATCATGAGGCAGATTTGGCAAATAATGTGCTGAATCAAATGAAAATTTTTTATAGATCTCCATTGTGTTTCTCAGGGAATATTAATCAGTTTATGGGACTGCAAACTCAAATTCCATTTGGGATTATTTTTACAATACTCCAATGCTTTCTTAATGTTTTTATTTTTATCTTTTCCATCCATGGGCTGTAAACTGAAATAAGTGAAATCAAACTTCAACATATCATCTAAATTTAAATTATTCTGCGGGTAAACTACTTTTAATTCCTCGCCTGATTTTACAACTATTTCTGTTCCCCCTTTTGGGCTGACACATACCCAGTCAATACCTATAGGCGGAATAATTGTTCCATTTGTCTCTATAGCTATCTCTACACTATTGTTCTTGAGCTCACTAATCAGAGCATCATCAATTTGCAAAAGAGGTTCCCCACCTGTAAATACCACAAACGGAGGGTTATCTGAAACCCAAAATGAAAGTAAGTGTTCTGTCATCTTTTCTGCACCAAAAAATACACCACCTCCAGGGCCATCGGTCCCAACAAAATCTGTATCACAAAAATTGCAAATTGCATTTTCTCGATCTGTTTCATGACCGGTCCATAGATTACATCCTGTAAATCGGCAAAAAATAGCAACTCTTCCTGTTTGAAAACCCTCACCTTGCACGGTCAAATAGATCTCTTTAACCTTGTAGCTCATTTTTATAATTCAATGGATCATGTAGCCCAGCGTCCTGAAATCCTTTTTTTCGAAGTGTGCACGCATCACATGCACCACAAGATATTCCATCGTTGCCAGGGTCATAACAGGAATGGGTAAGAGAATAGTCCACACCAAGAGCTATACCAGTTTTAATAATTTCATCCTTTTTCATATGGATCAAAGGAGTGTGAATGTTAATTTTGGTTCCTTCAATACCCATTTTTGTCCCCAAGTTTGCCACAGACTCAAATGCTTTGATGAACTCCTGGCGACAGTCCGGATATCCACTGTAGTCAATAGCATTGACACCCAGGAAGATAGAGGAGGCATCCCTTGTCTCTGCAAATGCAAGAGCAATAGAAAGAAAAACTGTGTTCCGTGCCGGTACATAGGTTATGGGGATGTCATCATTCATATCATTGGCACTTCGATTCTTTGGTATCTCCAACTCGTCCGTGAGCGCTGAC
>CAYSQB010000003.1:39181-59512 GCA_964433085.1 uncultured bacterium | reverse complement strand
TAGAGTGTGTGATGTAACCGGTAAAAAACCAATGTTTGGAAATAATGTGAGCCATGCCCACAATAAAACACGGCGCAGGTTCAATGTCAATTTACAGAAAAAAAAGTTCTGGCTTCCTGATGAGAAGCGTTACATTACTCTGAATATTTCAACTAGAGGGATGAGGATTATTGATAAGAGAGGCATTCGCAAGGTAGTAAATGAACTGAGAGCACAGGGACGGAAAATATAGTTCTTCCTTCTACAATATTATTTATTAAAAACATTTCCTTTTTATATCCAGTGTAGCAAAACTGAACTCTAACACTTTCTTCAGCCTATTGTTGTTGCCTCCTTATAAAGGCTGGAACTTCTAGATCAGTTATTTCTTTATGGATTTTCTCGATATGTTTAAATTCATCATCACTGATTTTGGTTGATGTATCATCAAAATGAAATTTCACTTTTTCAGGTGAACTTAATTCATTGTTTCCGTTTTTAGGCTTTCCTTTTTGCAAAATTAATGGTTCATTCTTATCCTCCATTAATTCACTGGAACGTTTGTTTGGAAAGTCTGGATATTTTTTATTATCATCAATTATTTTTACTTGATGGATTTGATTAAAACCCGTTGCAATCACTGTAACCTGGATTTCACCATTCATATTAGGATCAAGAACAGCACCGAATATGATGTTAGCGTCTTTTCCAGCTTCCTCAAAGATGATACTGGTTGCTTCATCTACTTCATGTAATGTCATATTTTCATCCCCAGTGATGTTCACCAGTACACCTTGAGCACCACTGATGGTTCCACTGTCTAACAGTGGGCTTGAAATTGCCTGTTGGGCAGCCAGAACTGCTCGTTCCTCACCAGAGGCACACCCGGTCCCCATAATTGCTTGTCCCATATTTTTCATAACGGTTTCTACGTCTGCGAAGTCCAGATTTATCATCCCATGGACATTAATGAGGTCCGAAATTCCCTTTGTCGCTTGATGAAGTATAGAATCAGCCAATAGAAAGGAATCAGACAAGGTTGTATCTTTATCAACAATAGACATTAGCTTCTGATTGGGGATGATAATAACTGTATCACATACCTTCTTCATTTCAGAAATTCCTTCTAGGGCCCGTTCTAGTCGTCGTGGACCTTCAAATTTGAAAGGGAGTGTTACTATTCCTACAGTTAGTATTCCCAATTCGTTAGCAATCTGTGCGATAACTGGAGCAGCACCGGTTCCAGTACCTCCGCCCATTCCGCAGGTGATGAATACCATATCTGAACTTTCCATCACGTTTTGAACAGCTTCTTTATCTGTTGTCATTGCTTCAGCACCAATAGAAGACTTGGCTCCTGCTCCTAATCCTTTGGTCAGGGTCTTACCGATCTGAATACGATGTTCAGCAGAATTGTTTTCCAAATCCTGTGCATCGGTATTGATAGCAATGAAATCTACACCGGTCATATCTGCTCTGATCATCCGATTGATGGCATTTCCGCCTGCTCCACCGACACCTATGACTTTTAATTTCGCTTTTTGTTCCATTCTTGGGTCAAATTCAAATAGCATTATTTTCTCCTTGTTGGTATGTTTTTAAAATTATTATTTATTAAATATTATTAAAAGAAACCTTTACTCCAGTTTGATATTCCTTCAACCCATCCCTTCATTTTACCTCCGAGTGATCCGGAACTACCATTCAATAAAATCCTTTCATTATGAATAAATTCTTTCCAATTTAGTAATCCCATTGATGCTGCATATTTTGGTTCTGATCCCAGCTCGATTACATTTCCACAATTAGCAGGGATTCCAATTCTTGTCTTTATATTCAATTCATTTTCCGATAATTTTGCCAAATGGTTTAATTGTGATCCACCTCCTGTAAGCACAATTCCATATGTTAAAGGACCACCCATATCTGCTCTGGATATCTCTTTGGCAATATATTGAAGAATTTCTCCTGCCCGTGCTTCAATATAACGGGATAATTCGTGTTCTGAAATTGACCTTTTCAGCTGACCATCTTCTGAAGGAAGCTCAAATTCAAGTTCAGCACTGGCCATGGATGTTATTGCAGACCCATATTTAATTTTTATTTTTTCTGCTTCTGCGGTACTTATCTGTAGCATCATTGCTATATCATGAGTTATGCTGTTACCGCCTATAGGAATAACGGCACTGTGTCTTACTCCACCATCGTGAAAAACAATAAGGTCGGATGTATCCGCGCCAATATCGATTACTGCTACACCCATTTCTTTTTCATCATTGGTTATAACACTTAATGCAGAAGCCAATCCCTGATAAATTATTTCATCAACTGAAATCCCTGATTCTTCTACACAATCCTTTATATTTGTAAGCGTGGAAATTGCCACCGTGATAAGATGTACTCGGGCTTCCAATCTTCGACCAGTCATCCCAATTGGATTGATAACTCCTTCCATTGTATCAATGATATATTCCTGTGGTATCACATGTAAGATGTTACGGTCAATAGGGAATGAAATAGCTCTTGCCATATCCAGGACTTTATGAATATCCTTAGGTTGGATTGGTTGCGCATAGGGCATCTGGCCATGTCCATTTGTATGGATTGCAATGGCTCCCTGTGTATTCAATCCCCTAATATGATTTCCGGAAATTGTGACATTCGCCCGATCTATTTTCATGTGTGCCATTGATTCGGCATCCCGTACTGCAGACTCAATTTCTTCAATTACTTGATCACGATTCACAATTGATCCTTTTTTCATCCCTGTGGATGGGCTCTCACCTATTCCCAGCAATTTAATTTTACCTGTTTCATAATTTATCTTACCGATGGAACAGCAACATTTAGCCGACCCAATATCTATACCTGCAAGCGTTGTGTAATTCTGGATGAGGGTTCCTTTTTTAATCATGTCCATTCCTGTGCAACAATCTGGCTATCATAGCGGAGGTCAAGGTTTTTATAATCGGTAATGCTTTTATTGAGTAATTGAAGCTGATTTTCAAATTTCAATAATACATTTATTTTTTTTATGTGCTGGTTTTTCCCTAGCACCACTTTGGTAGGTTTTTCGATTAAAATAATTTCAAAATCTTCAAAATTGTTCAATCGTAATTCAGAAATATTCTCAAATAATCTGGTATGGTTGTCGGCCAAAAAATGAAGAATTTGTTTTGCTTCTGCCATTGACTTTGATTGGTTTTTATTCATTTCAGGATAAGAAATGTCAAATGCAACAAAATGAGATAGGACGGGTAGGGTATAGTCAGTGAATGATCCTCTCAATGGAAATAAGACTCCATGTCTATCCAAAAGCATTGGGGGCGAGGCATTAACCATTGCAATAGGTTGTCGTTCTTTTATTTCTATCAATAAACCTCTTGGAAACAATCGACTTACCCTTGCTGAACTTATATGAGAGTGTTTTTCTATTATGGTGGATATTTTTCTCACATCAGTGGAAAAAGTAGATATACCTGTGAAAGAATCAACTAACTTCCGGTATTCTTCAACAGGGATAAGTTTACTACCTGTAATTTTTATGCTGGAAATATTTACATTCTGTGAAAAAGATGACCATTTGAATGAACACCTTATCAAAAGGATTAGCAGTACGCTTACAAGTGAGGAAATAATTATTGATGAAACATTATTATTTTTAATTTTCACGCTTCAAATGTTCCTTTTGGGAAGCCAAGTGTTTTGATTTCTAAATCTAGATAAATCCCAAATAATTTCGATACCTTTTTTCGGGTAAGGCGAATAAGTGATACTAAGTCATCACTGGTTGCGTCACCATTATTGACAAAGAAATTCGCGTGTATTGATGATATTTCTGCACCACCTTTAACTGTCCCTTTTAATCCGGCTTGATCAATAAGATAACCGGCTGCTGTATTTTCCGGATTTTTAAAAATACTTCCTGCAGACCTAACACGCAAAGGTTGTGACGATTTTCTCCCCTGACTTGCCTTCTGTCTTTTTTTTTCGATATTGATTGGGTCATCCTTTTTTAAAATGAATGAAGCGCCTATAATAATCTCATTCTTTGAGAAACTGGAAGAACGATATTGAAAACGTATATTCTTTGATGAGTATTGTTTTTCAGTTCCATTCATTTTAATGACATCAACGAACTGGAGGCACTTGGAGATTTCTCTACCAAACGCCCCTGCATTCATCACTAGTGCACCACCAAGAGTTCCCGGTATACCAATCAGACTTTCCAATCCTGTAAGGTTATTACTGATGGATAATTTTACAAGTTTTCCCAACATTGCTCCGCTTTCTACATAAATCACTGTCTCAGATAAAAACGTGATTTTCCTCATTGATTTTTCTAATGAAACAACTATTCCTTCTATTCCAGAATCGCAAACAAGGAGATTAGACCCTGATCCTACAAAATTAACTGGTATGTTCTTCCTCTTGGCAAATAATAAAATATTTATTAATTCCTTTTTATTCTTTGGTTTGATATAGAAGGGAACAGGCCCACCAATGCCATAAGTTGTATGTTTTGACATGAGCTCGTTAATGAGGCAGATTCCACTTATCATATTCGTTATCTCTCTCTCATACTCCATTATAGACATGATTTAGTGGTCAAATGTTTAAAGTATTCTTGGCAAAATCGCCAAATATTTCCTGCACCGATTGTAATAACCATATCACCCGGTTTTACAAGCTTATCTAAGGAATTTATTATGTGTTCCCATTCTTTGATATACAATGATTTTTGATGATTATATTTTTGAGCTGCATAGACAATCAATTCGCCTGATACTCCATCGATCGGTTCTTCTCTTGAGGGAAATATTTTGGTTACGATTAAGACATCCGCTATCAAAAATGCGTCAGCAAAATCTTGATAGAAATCCTGTGTTCTTGTAAAAAGATGGGGTTGAAATACTGCAATAATTCTTCGGTTCCAACCATCTTTTGCCGCATCTAATGTTACCCGTACTTCTGTTGGATGATGTGCATAATCATCTACAACCATCACATCATGGCATATACCTTTTATTTCAAATCGTCTCTTTACACCTGAATAAGATTGAATCCCCCGTGATATAGCTGAAAATGGAATTCCCAACTCCAATCCTAGAGTAACGGAAGCTAAAGAATTAGTAACGTTGTGCTTTCCTGGGACATCAATGGAAATTTCACCTAATAAATTTCCATCCTTGGTTACTTGAAATGTGCTCTCACTTCCTGTGTGACTGATGTTTTGAGCTGAGACTTGCGAATCAGCAGACAACCCATATGTTAAGATAGATCTTCGAATATCTGGCATTATTTCTACTAATGCAGGGGAATCAGAGCATACAATGACTGAACCATAAAATGGGACTGAGTTACAAAAAGTAAGGAAAGCTTCCTGTAATTCTGTTAGACTTTGGTAACAATCAGTATGTTCTAACTCAATATTTGTTACAACACTGATTGTAGGTCGTAACGCAAGAAAACTGCGGTCAAATTCATCAGCTTCAACTATGATTATCTCTCCTCGGCCAAGCATTGAACCTGACTCAATATTCTTTACATGCCCTCCAACTACTAAGGTAGGTTCCAATTTCCCTTCTGTTAAAACGGAACCAATTATAGATGTGGTGGATGTTTTCCCGTGAGTTCCTCCAACGGCAATACTTGTGGGTTTTACCGCGATTAATTCTCCAAGCATTTCAGCACGTTTAATTACGGGAACTCCAAATTCCTGAGCAGCCACAATTTCCGGGTTATCATTATGAACTGCACTTGAGTATACCAGTACATCACTATTTGTTATATTCTCCCTCTTGTGACCATAATGAACTTCTGCTCCTTTGTCTATGAGGGACATTATTATAGATGATTCACGCAAATCTGACCCACTTACTTTAAATCCTAGATTTAGGAGTAAGTCTGCAATTCCACTCATCCCTATACCTCCAATTCCTACAAAATGTACATGGTTTACTTTGCGGAACATCAGGCTGTTGCTATTTCGATAATTTTGTTGGTAATTAATTCTTTGGCATTTGGTTTACTCATAGATTTTGCCTTGTCACCCATTTCTATCAATGTGATTTTGTCGTTTACTAATTTTATGACGGTTTTCAAACATGTTGTTGAATCTAGTTTATTTTCGTTCAATAAAACCGCTGCTTTTTGGTCAGATAATACTTTAGCATTTTTGTATTGGTGGTTTTCTGAAGCGCCAGAGAAAGGTATCAAAATGCTTGCTTTCCCTACTGCCATAATTTCGGATACAGCCAATGCCCCTGATCGTGATATGATTAAGTCACAAAGTGCATAGGCATCTGCCATGGAATTAATGAATGGTATAACACGAATTGTTTCTGAATCAAAATGTTTATATTGGTTGTAATGATTATCCCCAGTCTGCCATAAAATCTGAATCTTGTTATATTGTAACTTTTCGATGATATCTTCTAATAGATAATTTAGGAAAAGTGATCCTTGACTGCCGCCGAAAACAAAAAGTGTGTTTTTATTTGGGTCCAAATTAAAAATTCTTCCGCCTTCATCCCTGTTCCCATACATTATATCCGTACGAATTGGATTCCCAGTGAGAAAACACTCAGTTTTGAGATAGCGATGGGCTTCTTCAAATGCTGTACAGACAATTTTCGATTTGGAAGCATACAAACGAGTTGTCAGTCCGGGATAAGAATTTTGTTCTTGTAAAACGACAGGCAATTTATTTTTCAAAGCTATTTTAACTGGAATAGCGCTTGCATACCCTCCAGTTCCAACAACAACCTGAGGCATAAAGGTATTGAAAATATCCTCTGAAATTGATGTGGATTTAAAATAATAATAGGGGAGACTAAGGTTTTTTATTATAGATTGAAAATCGAAACTTCTTTGCAACCCTTTCATAGGCAGTAAAGTATGAGGGAGCCTTTTCACAGGTAGAACTTTTGACTCAATTCCATAATTTGAACCCATGTAATGCACAGTGGCATTTTTATATATAGATTGAATGCTTTCTCCGATGGCAATTGCCGGAAAAAGGTGCCCCCCAGTGCCTCCCCCTGCAATAAGAATTCTAAGTTCATCCATAAATTCTCTTATTTTGTAAATTAGATAAAAATACTGATCTTTTTCTCTGACTTATGTTTAACAAAATCCCTACTTCGATTAATGTAATAATTAAACCGGACCCTCCATAGCTCACCATCGGAATTTGTAAGCCTGTTACCGGTAATATTCCTGTTACAACGGCAACGTTGATAAACGTGTAACAGATTAAATTGAAGCCAATTCCTACTGCTAGAAAAATTCCAAATGGATCGGTACACTCTCTGGCTATTTTAATTCCCCTTCTGTAGATCAGGATAAAAAGGAACAGTAAAAACATTCCACCCAGAAAGCCAGTTTCTTCACCTATTATTGCAAAAATGAAATCCGTATGGGGAGTGGGTAGAAATTGGTCTTTTTGCATGCTCTGTCCTAACCCCAAACCGAATAAACCTCCATTACCAAGACTAATGAGTGATTGTGATGCTTGATAATTATTGGCACCCTCATGGTTAAACCATGCTAAGAGTCTATCTAATCGATATGATTTTAACAACAAAATAGGGACTGATAGGGCGATTCCTATCGATCCGCATGCCACCAACTGAGATATTTTTGCACCGCCAATGAACAATATCACAAATCCAATTAATGCAATTACCATTGCTGTACTGAAGTCTGGTTGTAAGACAATTAGAGTGAAGATTGCAGATAGCATAAGTATAGGTGGAAGCAAACCATTTGTAAAATCGGTCACTTTACGATGATTTGTATCCAGATAAGCAGCTAAATAAATGATAACAGATAATCGGGCAAAGTCAGATGTTTGGAATGTAAATGGTCCTAAATGAATCCACCTTGCAGGGAATGTGCTACCGGAAACGATTTTGAGAATCAATCCGAGAGAAAGCAATCCAAATGACACACCAATCAAAATTGGTACCCATTGTTTTAACTTCCTATAATCTATAAATATAAATGCTGTCATGGTGCACAAGGCAATGAGCAATCGTTTTAAATGAGCGGTCAAATATATTGAGTTTGTCTTACCACCAGTTAGATGAACAGATTGAGCTGAACTTGCGCTGTAAAGCATGATTAGTCCAAACGCAGCGACAACTAAGATTTGTCCAAGAAGGATATGATCAATATGTCGCTTAATAAGATTTAAATGATGCATTGAATTAAATTTGCTCTAAAACATATTTTTTAAAGCAGTCGCCTCGTTCTTTATAATTATTAAATTGATCGAAACTTGCACAACCGGGAGATAGCAAAATGATATCCCCCGGATGAGCAATTGAACGGCTCAGGTCCACCGCTTGTTTAAGACTATCTGAACTAAACAGTCTTACCGAATCCCTCAATGCGGTTATAATTAATTCCTGAGCATCGCCATATGCAATAACGGCGTTTACGTTTCCTGTATGTGGAAGGAGTTCTTTAAAATATCCGCCCTTAAATAATCCTCCAAGAATGAGAATCACAGGCTGAGTAAAACTGTCCAAAGCACACTTTACTGCATCAATGTTGGTTGCTTTGGAGTCATTTATATATTTAATCTTATTTTCTGTATGAAAATGCTCCATTCTATGGGAAATTGGATGGAAATATTTTATTGATTCAGAAATGTGAGATTCTTCAATACCTAGCAAATGAGCTGTGGTTGCTGCGGCAATGATATTTGAATAATTATGTTTTCCTATCAAAGATATTTCATTGAGTGTGATAAAAGTTGTATGATTCTTCTTAATTATTCTGGTTTCATTTAAGCCAAAATGAAAAGACTGCTCAGGATTCAAACTGAACGGAACATTATTAATATGTGAATTTTCAAAAGTATATTTTATTCTTTTATCATCTTCATTATATACTACATAAGTATTCTCATCCTGATTTATTGATAATTTAATTTTTGCATTTAAGTACTCATCAATTGTTCCATGACGATTTAAATGATCTGGAGATATATTAAGAAAAATACTGACAAATGGTTTAAAGTGAATCAAAAATTCAGTCTGAAAGCTAGATATCTCAAGAATAAAATACCGTTTTGAGTTCGGGTTGATTAAATCATCAAGAACTTTCTGTGAAAAAGAAATCCCTATATTTCCTGCTAATACTCCGTGTACAGTATCTGTCTGGCAAATGGCTTCTAATAATTTTGAAGTGGTTGTTTTTCCGTTTGATCCAGTAACTGCGAGAATTGGTGCATCTGTAAACCAGCTTCCCAGTTCCAATTCTCCAATGATGGGGATGTCATTATTTAGGACGTTTTGAATTACATCAGTGTTTCGTCCAATTCCAGGTGAAACAACTATGAGATCACTATCCAGGATTCTTTCACTGTGAGTCCCCGTTTCAAAGGGGATATTTATTTTATTTAATTCAATAGAATAATTATGAACAGCTGAGATTTCTTGGATATCACTCACAAACACATCTGCATCCAGATGATGCAGTAATTTTGCAGCTCCTACTCCACTGATTCCCATCCCGAGGATAGTAACTTTTTTATTTTTAAGGGTTTTTGGGATAGTTTTAGATATATCCATTAGCGAATCTTAAAAGTAGTAAGAGAAAATAATGCCAAAAGAATGCCGATAATCCAGAACCTTACTACCACTTTTGTTTCAGACCAGCCAGCTAATTCAAAATGATGATGAATTGGTGCCATATTGAAAAGCCTTTTACCTTCACCTTTTTTCTTTTTGGTCCACCTGAAATATCCAATTTGTAGTAGGACGGAGCATGCTTCCCAAACAAATACTCCCCCAATGATAATCAACAACAACTCTTTTTTTAATAACACTGCTAATGTTCCTAGGGCGGCACCAGCGGAAAGAGAACCAACATCTCCCATAAAAACTTGTGCAGGTGGAGAATTAAACCAAAGAAACCCGAGACAGGCTCCACCCATAGCAGATGTAAATATTGTCAGTTCACCTGCTCCTGGAAGATATACAATATTTAGATAACTTGAAAAATCTATCCTTCCAGTGATATATGCAATTGCTCCAAAAACTGTAAAAGCTATTGCTAATAGTCCGGTCGCAAGTCCATCAAGACCATCTGTTAGATTAACCGCGTTTGACGTTCCTGTTATAACAAATAAGACAACTAAAGGGTAAAAAAATCCGAAGTCTAAATTATAGTTTTTCAAGAATGGAACTGATATGATGGTATTAATTCCTTCCCAATTACCCAGATTGTATATCCAAACGCTGATTCCAATACCTAAAAGAGTTTGACCGAATAGTTTGTATCTGGCGATGAGCCCTTTTTCAAATTTTTTAACTACTTTTAAATAATCATCAATAAAACCAACTAACCCCATCCATATTGCTGCAAATATTATAATTTGAATGTAGGGGTTTGTCAGGTTTGCCAATAGGAGGGTAGGGAGGAGTACTGCAATTAATATGAGTACTCCTCCCATTGTGGGTGTTCCTTGCTTTTGTATGTGGGTGGGTGGTCCGGTGGATCGTATTTTTTCACCAATATGGTGAGTTTTGAGCATGTGGATGACCCTCGGACCGAAGAGAAAACTTATTAGTAATGCAAAAATAGCTGCAAGTGCAGATCTGAAAGTGATATATTGAAATAGATTTAGTAGTGACCAATATGATTTTAAAGGATAAAGAAACTGGTAAAGCATTAGTGAAAAATCCCATGAATTACTGTTTCCATTGCCATCCCTCTAGATCCCTTAAATAAAATTTTATCTCCTTCCTTGAACGAATCTTTTAAGGAGGTAATTAATTCATTTTTGGATGAATAGTGCCTATGCTTTATGGATGAATTTAGTTCCATATCGGTAAATATAGTTTTCTCTCCCAAAAGATGTACAGCATCTAATGCGCTTTGTTTACATTTTTCCCCTATTTTTCGATGGTGCAATTCTGTGTCCTGTCCTAATTCAAACATATCTCCAAAAATGAAGATTTTTCGTCCATTTCCCCCGAAAGCCATTAAATAATCGAGTGCAGCGATGGTTGATTCTAAATTTGCATTATAGGTATCATCAATTACAGTAACAGAATTAATTTGTTTTACCTGACACCGTCCCTTCGGAGGATCAAAGGTTGTAATGCGTTCTCTAAATACATCCCACTCAACTCCAAGAGTGATAGATACGGATGCTGCTGCAATTACATTTTTTAGAAAAGTTAGATTCCGAGAATCTGTAGATATCTCCTCCGAATCAATAATTAAAGTCAAACCTCCATCATTTTCAGAGATAATATCAGCGGGAAAATCACAGGTTGGTGTTAACCCATAAGTTATTTTTCCCCCAGAAGAGGGAAGGGCACTGATTTTTTCATCTGTCTTATTAACAAACGCAAAACCGTTATTTAATGATAGAAATAATTCCCCTTTTTCTTTTGCGATTTCCTCCACAGATCCAAATCCCTCTAAATGTGCAGGAGCTATGTTAGTAATAAGTCCATGATTCGGTTTAGTCAATTCGCATAAATAACGAATATCTCCTTTTTGATTTGCGCCTAATTCTAAGATAGATATTTCGTGGGATGAAGTCATAGTTAGCAATGTTAGCGGAACCCCAATGGATGTGTTATAATTTCCTTTGGTGGCGTGAACATTCATATTTTCATTCAAAACATGTTTTATTAATTCTTTTGTTGATGTTTTTCCATTTGTGCCTGTGATACCAAATACAGGGATATCGATATTTTCCCTCCATAAACTGGCAGTTTGGCCTATAGTTGTTAAAGGATCATCAACTCTAATTTGTTGAATAGTCGTACATTCTTTTTGAATGTCAGATACCAAAGCCGCACTGCATCCCTCTAACTCTACATCAGGAACAAAATTATGTCCATCAGTCCGTATACCAGACAAAGCTATGTAGAGGTCCCCTGGTTTCACATTCCGACTGTCAATCGTAATACCCATGATATCTGAATCAACCTTGACACCGGAAATATCAGCAAAACATTCTCTAAATCCCGCTGGGTCAGGTAAGGTAATTCTCATGAAATAAACTCCTTTACCGTGTTCACATCAGAATAGGGTATCCGTTCACTATTTATTTCCTGGAAATCTTCACATCCTTTTCCTAAAATTACAACTGCGTCCTCAGATTTCAGATTCTCTAGTGCATTTGTCAATCCCCTCTTTCGATCGGGGTAAATCGTGAAACAATTGGATGAAAATCCTGAAACGATATCAGCAGCTATAGTATCAGGATTCTCATTCCTTGGATTATCGGGGGTTATGTAACAATGATTTGAATAGTGTTCTGCAATGGACGCCATGATGGCGCGTTTACTTTTATCCCGGTTTCCACCAGCCCCAAATACGGTTTGAATATGTCCAGTTATCAATGACTTTACTGTTGAAAAAACTTTTTCATATGCATCTGGTGTATGGGCATAGTCGATAATAATTGCTCCAGAATTCGATTTTTTAAAATACTCCATTCTTCCAGGGATATGTGTACAATTTTTTATCCCATTCTCAATAGAAGAAGAGCAAATATCCATACTATGTGCAGTTGCAACAGCCATCAATATATTCTCCTTATTGAAATCTCCTATTAAGGGGGAGTGAACTGGATATATTTTATTGCCTGCTATTATTTCCCCATTAATCCCGTCAAGAGTTGATTGAAATACAGAAAATTGAATCATATCCTTCGATATTGAAGATGTAGATACAACAGGGGCTGGACATATAGTTTTTAATATTTTTCCATATTGACAATCTTGATTAATAATAGCAGTTGCGTCAAGAGGAAGCATCTTGAATAATTTGGCTTTTGCTTGAAAATAGTCTTCCATTGTATGGTGATAGTCTAAATGATCTTGGGTTAAATTGGTAAACACTGCATAATTAAAATCCACATCAGCAACACGAAATTGTTCAATAGCATGAGAGGATACTTCCATAATTAAATGAGTTGTATCATTATTAATTAACTGATTAATTGTTTTATGTAGATTCACTGGATCCATGGTCGTGAGATTTTTTTCTTCATTATATTTTTTTGTTTTTAATCCCAATGTACCTAAAACAGCAGATTCTTTCCCATCAGCTGTTAATATTGAGTTTAATAGATAAGCAGTAGATGTTTTTCCATTTGTACCAGTTATTCCCGTAATATTTATTTTTTCAGATGGATTATTATAAAATTCCGCAGCCAGTTTTGATAATGCCCGCCGGGGATTTGCTACTGATATGAGAGGAATGGAAACAGAACCAACATCTCTCCCATTTACCAGAACGGATGCTGCGCCATTTTCAATCGCTTCTTGTACATATTGATGTCCATCTACAGAATAGCCCGGGATAGCAATGAACAAATCTCCTTGGACCACTTGCTTAGAATTAGTACATAATCTACTGATCTCTATATCATCTGTCACTAAATTTAGTGGATTAATATTTTTTACTAATTCTGTGAGTTTTTTAGGCATTTTAATTAAGCCCAATGACACAAATTGAACCGCAGGTTTTTATTAAATTGGGGTTTGGAGATTGCCAATGCACGATTCCAGAACCGTGGACACTGTGAGCAAATCCACTTTCTTTTATTTTCCTTACAGCTTTTAACAGACTCATTTGGCGCACATCCGGCACGATACAATCTTTATTTTCATCAATTCCGGGGTGATTAAATAGAGTAGGATCTTGGATGTTTTTAGTAAATACTTTTTTGTTTGAAGCCCATACATTATTTCCATTTAGGATTTCTTTTGGTTGTATTTTATGTTGAAATGAGTCATCCATGTTTATTATTCTTTGGGCGACATTTCGAAAAACAGGCGCTGCCCCTATACTGCCCCAATGGGAACCAAATTTTGGTTCATCAATTATTATTACGCCTAATAGCAATGGTTTTTCTGCAGGAAAGAATCCAACAAAATTGGAAATAAATTTAGTCTCGGAATAAGATCCATTAATAAATTTTTCAGCAGTTCCGGTTTTTCCTGCTATATTCCAGCCAGGGATTTTGGCAGTTGATCCGGTACCCACTTTAACTGTTTTAACAAGAATATTTTTTATTGTTTCCGTTGTTTCTAGGGAAGCAACTTTGCGATGAACTTTGGAATTGTTATTTTTCATTATTTTACTATTGGGACTCATTATCTGTTTGACAATTTTGGGTCTAAGTAAATAGCCTCCATTCGCAATTGCGGAATACGCTGATGCTAACTGTAAAGCGGTCACACTGATTTCTTGTCCCATAGAGATAACTCCTGGTGAAATCTTGCTCCAATTGTGTGGTTCTCTAACGAATCCCTTGGACTCACCAGGTAAATTGATATCTGTTTCAATTCCAAATCCAAATTTTTTTATATATTGATATAAGGATTGACCTTGTAGGAGTTCCGTTATTTTTATAATTCCTACATTACTTGACTGTTCTAGTACCTGGGAAAATGTTAAAAGACCGTACTTCTCATGATCCCGAATTCGCACCCCGTTGTAAAAAAAACTTCCGTTCTCACAGAAGAATTCGTCATCGATATTCACTATTTTTTTATCTATAGCAGCAGTTGCCGATACAATCTTAAAGGTGGATCCAGGTTCAAACTGGTCGGTTATGGCCTTTATTTTCTGATACTCCAAAGGATAGTCACTGGGGTGATTTGAATCAAAACTGGGGATAGAAGCCATAGCTAAAATCTCACCTGTTTCCGGATTCATAAGAACACCAGTCGCTCCTTTTGCATCTGTCGCATTCATTTGTTTTTTTAATTCGTCTTCCAAAATACATTGATATTCTATATTCAGTGTCACTTGTATATTGGAGCCGTTGGAGGGATTTATATAAGGATAGCTATTGTCCCGTTTACTTTTCCCTGTTCCTGAACGTCTCTTCATAATCCATCCAGGTGTTCCTGTTAAAACGGAATCATATTGCTTCTCGATTCCACTTAATCCTCGACTGTCAGGATCAGTGAATCCGATTAATTGGCTTCCAGTAGAACCAAATGGATAATACCTGAAATAATTTTTCTTAATTATAACTCCAAAATTTTTGAGTTTTGATATATAATTACACTGAGAATCAAGTATGTTTCTTTCTAGGAAAACGAAGGGCTCTTGTGAGTTTAGTTTTTCTAAATAATAGGCAGAAGGATTTTCCGTACATTGACTTAATATATGAGCTACAGATTTTTTGTCAATAATATCAGATGGATTTCCACATAGTGTGATATGAGAGATATTTCTTGTTAAAAGCACATTATTTCGATCATAGATATTTCCACGAGATGCTTGCAAAATTTCTTTATGTTGTCCTTGTAGAAACCTGTTGCCAACATAAAGTTCATTTTCGAGAACTTGAATTTGGAATAATCTAGAAATAAGGATACACCATCCGAGGATCACAAAAGATGAGAGAACAGTAATTCTTGTCCGATATCTTAGAAAAGATTTTGTCACAAACTGCTCAAATTGTCCGGATTAATATGGATGGAGATTGATTCGGGCTTAGCAAATACCATCCCCCAGTTCATTTTTGCTTTTTTGGCAATTACATCAGGTCTTGATAAAGCATCAATTTCACTTTGCAAGAGATGGATATCATTCATTAATTCTTCAACTGTTTCTCTCTGAATATCAAGGGCATACAGCGAATCATCAATTTCCGTATATACCCAAAGATACAGCACTAATCCTCCTATAGATAAACAGGTAACGATATAGAAAAACATTGTATCAATTATATTCTGAATTTTTTTTGAATAGCGTTTTTTATTTGTCATTTTTTAAATTTTTTCCGCCGCACGAAGTTTTGCACTTCTGGAACGACTGTTTGTACTTATTTCGTTTTTTGAGGGTATTACCGGCTTTTTTGTTAGTATTTTGAGCGTCCCATCTTTGTTTAATTTTTTAAATGCATGTTTTACCAGGCGATCTTCTAGTGAATGGTAACTGATGATGACAATTCTTCCTCTACTAGATAAATAGTCTATGAATATGTTTAGGAATTGTTCGAGTATCTCCAATTCTCTGTTAATTGCAATTCTGATAGATTGAAACACTCTTGAGAAAGATTTTGTACGGTTTGCAGGTGGTGTTGATTTTTGTATAATATTTTTTAAATCAAATGTTGTTTTTAATCTTGTTGAATGATATATATTGTAAGCGATTTTTCTTGCGTATCGTTCCTCACCAAAATCTTTTAGGATTTTCTCCAAGTCCTTCAGTGTTAACTTTTTTAAGTAATTGGTGGCGGTCATGCCGCTGGTTTGGTCAAATCGCATGTCTAACTGAGAATCTTGAGAATATGAAAATCCACGATTAATAGATTCCAATTGAAAAGAGGATAATCCTAAATCAAGCAATATCCCATCCACTGAATGCACCCCCTCCTTTTGCAGAATATCAGGAAGATGATGAAATGAATTATGATGTAGAGACAGTTGAGCATTAGGAGTGGAGAAATTCTGATGACACATATCCAATACTTCAAGATCTCTGTCAATTCCTACTATTTTCCCTCGAGGAAAAAGATTGGGAATAATATGTTTTGTGTATCCGCCTTGGCCAATAGTTCCATCCACATAAATAAGATTTGATTTGATATCTAGATAATACAGTACTTCCTCCACCATAACTGGTATATGATGAAGCGCTGTGTTCATTACAGGATAATTTTTTCAGCCAATTCATCGAATGCTTCTTTATTTTGTGATAATACTTGTTGATCAAAATTTTTAAGTAAACTTGGGTTCCAAATTTCAATTTTGTTTATCAAACCGATTATGGAAACCTGTCTGTCAATCTTAGCATAGTCCATCAATTCAGTTGAGAGAAGTATACGACCTTGTTTGTCATAGGATACAGTAGATGCAAATCGAGAATATTCTCTAGTAAACGCACGGTTGACCTGAGAAGATGACTGCTCTCTAAGTTTAGTGAGCACTTTGTTCCATTCCACTAGGGGGTAAACCCAAATACACTGATCCATTCCTTTGGTAATCGCAAAGGAATTATCATTTTCCGGAGAAAGTGCTTGACGAAATTTCGCCGGTATATTAACCCTGCTTTTCGGATCAACAGTGTACGAATATTCGCCTGTAAATGTATTTGGACTATGTGACATATTATGTTAAAGAAAGGTATAACTACCCACAATTACCCACAAGTCTAATAATATTACCCACTCAAATCAAATATAATTTTATAATTACTTGTTTAAGTTTTGTCGCAAATAGAAGATGTATAAAAAAAGGATTAATCTAGTTAGATTAATCCTTTTCAAATTGTTGGGGTATGAGAGGATGTATTACTGTTTTTTGGTATATTCCCTGACAGAATAAGATGGTGGATTCCCGGTTATTCTAATCTTTATGGGATTTAAGAGATTTTGGAATCTATTTAAAGTAATTTCTTCTGATTCCCCTCTGATAGAAAGTGTTACATTTTTTGTATGATCGATTATAAGAGTTAAAGTACTGTCAATGTAAAATGGTTTATTCCCCTCTCTATTTAGGATAATATGAGAAAAATTCGTCGAATCAGATGAAGTAAACACTGACAAATGGCTTACAGTTTTGATTGTAAATGAATAGGGTGGGTTAAACTCTAGCAGATGTTCCTCTATGTTACCTTCTTTGTATTTTGTATTTAAATTATTTATATAGTCCGCCGCAGACAGGTGTGAATCTGGATTACCAGGGGGATTTGTAATTTTACTGATAACAATTATTCCAAATATCCAGCATAAAAGTAGTAGAAGACCTAATTTCATTTTCCCCCTTTTAATCTTGGGAGTTTTATCTATTTCAATGATATTTTCCCCTGATCTGCTTTTTGGAATAGTAAGGAGGGTTTCCGATATTTTATTTTCTTTTTTTAATTTTGGTGAAAATTTTCTATCAATTTGTTCAAATTGATTCAGTAATTTTTCCGGATTTAAACCGATTTCAGTACTATAAGCTCGAAAAAATAGTCTAATATATGGTTTAGGAAGAAGGTCAAACTCTCCATTTTCTAAAGCAATTAAAAATTTAATGTTAATTTTTGTTCGAGTTTGGATTTCTTCTAATTCGATTCCACGCTGAATACGTGTATCCTTGAGTATTTTATAAAAATCAGACATAATCTAAAAGGTGGAATTTAAACTGAATATTTCAACAATAAAGATGTAAATGATCTCATTATAAAAGTATATAATGGAGAACCCGAGCATAAAAAATCAATATCGCCAACCAGAGTACTTATTTGGTATTAATAGATGATTTAATTTACAGAAATGCTTTATTGAGAAAAATCTTAAGGTTGGTTATCTAGTATATAATGCAATATATTACGTATAGAATATCTTTTAATACATATATAAAAAATATTAAAATTGTAGGCTATACTCGAACCATCATTTTATGTTTGATAAGATTACTGATAAATTCACCACTGTTTTTCAATCCTTAAGAGGACTGGGGAAGATTACTGAAACGAATATCCAAACTACGGTACGGGATATACGAATTATTTTATTGGAAGCGGATGTAAACTACAGCATTGTAAAATCGTTTATTGAAAAGGTAAAAATCCGTGCTGAAGGAACGAAAGTTATTAAATCTATCAAGCCTGGTGAGCAGTTCATTAAAATTATTCATGATGAATTAGTTTTTCTATTAGGTGGTAAAGTTTCTCCGTTAATATTGGGAGGGAAGAACCCAAAAATTATATTACTGGCAGGATTGCAGGGTTCTGGTAAAACTACCACAGCGGCAAAAATTGCCAATTATCTGAAAAACAAGGGATTTACAAGCTTGTTAGTAGCTGCAGATGTGTATCGCCCTGCGGCAATTGAGCAGTTAAAAACTTTGGGAGAACAGGTAGATATACCTGTTTTTTCTTTAGGTAAATCTGATCCAGTTATCATTTGCAAGAAAGCAGTTTCTGAAGCAATTTCTCTTGGGATCGATTATGTTATTTTTGACACAGCAGGACGATTACATTTGGATGGAGAAATGATGGAAGAAATTCAATCTATCCATGAAAAAACACATCCTGATGAGATATTATTTGTGGTGGATGGTATGACAGGTCAGGATGCAGTTAATTCAGCAAAAATATTTTCTAAAACTTTATCACTTACTGGGACTATACTTACAAAAATGGAGGGAGACAATCGTGGAGGTGCAGCTGTATCAGTGACTGAAGTTACGGGAGTCCCAATAAAGTTTCTCGGGGTTTCAGAAAAAATAAATGGGTTAGAGGTATTTGATCCCAAACGGATTGCAGATAGAATTTTGGGGTTAGGCGATGTAGTTTCGTTAGTTGAGAAAGCACAGGAATCTATAGATAAGGATAATGTGCAATCCATCCAAAAAGTGCTTTCTGGAAAAGAATTTGATTTAAATGATTTTATATCTCAGATTAGGCAAATGAAAAAGATGGGTTCCCTGACCCAGATTGTTGGAATGCTACCTGGAGTAAACAGAAAAATGATGAAAAAGATGAATTTGAATGAGAAACAGTTGGTGTGGTCAGAAGCTATAATTCAATCTATGACTGTTCAAGAACGATGCCAGCCCAAAATAATAAACGGTAGCAGGCGAAAACGGATTGCAGAAGGTTCAGGAAGAACTATTCAAGAGGTAAATAAATTAATAAAAGAATTTTTCCAAATAACAAAAATGATGAAACAGATGAGCAAAAAAGCATTTCCTCAGATGAGAATGAAAAAATCTGGATTACATTTTACGACACTTAATTAAGGAGATACAGTTTGGCTACTCGAATACGATTAAAACGTTTAGGACGTAAGAATAGACCTTTTTACCGCATCATTGTCATAGATTCAAAGAAAAGGCGTGATGGTGCCGCCATAGAAGAAGTTGGATGGTATGATCCTATTCTTAAAAAAGACAAGAATTTTATTCTAGAAGAAGAACGCATTTTACACTGGATTTCTCAGGGAGCACAGCCAACAGATATAGTGAAGAATATGATGAAAAAAACAGGTTTATCCCATCGATGGCATTTAATGCGAATGGGATTAAGTGATGATGAAATAGAAAGGAATATGCAAAAATGGCAATTAGACAGAGAATTAACTTTGAAACAAAGGGAAGAAAAAGAGTTGGAAAAATCTGTTTTAAAAAAGAAAACAGCTGAAAAAGAGAAAGAAGTAGAAGAAGAGGTAAAAGTTGCCATTGAATCTGAAGATAATGCTGAGGAGTCTGCGGAGGAGCTGATAGATGGAACTGATGGTGAGGCAAGTGAAGATGAAGAGACTGATACTGTAGAAGAGGTTTCTGATGATAAATCAGAGGAGAATGAGGAGTCTGCGGAGGAGCCGATAGATGGAACTGATGGTGAGGCAAGTGAAGATGA
>CAYSQB010000003.1:0-39081 GCA_964433085.1 uncultured bacterium | reverse complement strand
AGGAGTCTGCGGAGGAGCCGATAGATGGAACTGATGGTGAGGCAAGTGAAGATGAAGAGACTGATACTGTAGAAGAGGTTTCTGATGATAAATCAGAGGAGAATGAGGAGTCTGCGGAGGAGCCGATAGATGGAACTGATGGTGAGGCAAGTGAAGATGAAGAGACTGATACTGTAGAAGAGGGTTCTGATGATAAATCTTTAGAATTAAAAACAAATAAAAATAGAAATTTAAATAGTAAAAAAAATAATAAATCCTCGGGTTAAACATTTAGATATAAGGGACTAAACCATAAGGAGATATGCGATATGAAGGAATTTATTGAAACGGTCGTAAAACAGTTGGTTGATAAACCAGACGAAGTGGAAGTAAACGAAGTCGAATCTGAAAAACGAGTTATTTATGAACTAATGGTTGGTGAAGGCGACTACGGAAAGGTTATAGGGAAAAAAGGAAAGAATATAGGTGCAATTAGATCTCTCATATTTGCCATTAATGCCAAGGAAGGCGGTAAACGTGCTAGATTGGATGTGATTGATAGATAAATATTATGAGAAAATTGTTTGCGATTGGTAAAGTAACCAAAGTGTCTGGTCTAAAAGGAGAAGTACGGTGTAAACCTTTATCTCGCTATTTTGAAGAGTATATAGATGAGAAACCTCTGTTTTTGGGTTTTTCTGAATCGATCAATACATCGATTGAATTAGAAACAATTATACCTTCGGGTAAGCGTCCAAAATATCGTTTTTGTGGTGTGAATACACAAAAATCTGCTCAGTCAATAATTGGTCAATTTGTGTATGCTGGAGTATCAGAACATGATAAAATTAATTGGATATCTGAGGAATTGATTGGTTTTGAAGTTGTGACTACAGAAAGTATATGGGTAGGAATTTTAAAAGAAATATTATGGCTTCCTTCGAATGATGTTTATGTTATTCAAAACGAAAAGCGGGAATTTCTTGTTCCGGTTGTACCGGAGATCGTGAAAAGCCTTGATTGGGAATGTGATACCCTGATTATTTCACCAATGGAAGGACTATTAGATTGAAACGATTTGCAATCATAACACCGGTTCCGGAGCTTGTCAATACGGTAATTCAGGAAACAATTATAAGGAAATCGGTTGAAAACGAAATAGCAGAGATTAATGTTGTTAATTTGCGAAATTTTACTAAAGGAAAATATCGGCAGGTTGATGATGAGCCATATGGAGGTGGTGACGGTATGGTGATGATGGCTGAGCCATTCTTTAAAGCGATTGATCATACAGTTTCTTTGTGGAATGAATATGATGATTTACGAATCGTTTATCCAACCCCTCAAGGTGAACTTTGGTCCCAAAAGACTGCTCAGGAATTTAGCATGAGGGAAAATGTTATTTTTCTATGTGGTCATTATAAGGGGATTGATGAACGTGTAATTGAAAAATATGTAACTCATGAGTTTTCCCTTGGAGATTACATCATATCAGGCGGGGAGTTATCTTCTATGGTGATGCTTGATAGTATTATTCGTATGGTTCCTGGTGTCTTAAACTCCCACGAGTCAGCACTTTCTGATTCGTTTATGAATGGGCTTTTGGATACACCGTATTATACAAGACCAAGAGTGGTTGATGGCGTAAAAGTTCCGGAAGTTTTATTAAATGGAAATCATAAACAAATTGATACATGGCGTGAGGAAAAAAGGGAAAAACGTACTGCTGACAGAAGAAAAGATTTATGGGAAAAATATAATTCCCCGATAAGTAATGGAGAAAAAAAATGAATAAAATACAAGAAGTAACAAAAGAGTTTTTAAAGGATGACCTTCCACAATTTAGAGCAGGTGATAGGATTTCTGTTGATTACCGTGTTATTGAAGGGGGTAAAGAACGAATACAGAAGTTTCAAGGGGATGTCATCGGTAAAAAAGGTGGAAGTGTAGAAGCATCATTTATTGTTCGAAAAATTTCAGGTGGTGTGGGAGTTGAGAGAATATTTCCGCTTCATTCACCTATGGTGGCTAAAATAAAAGTTTTACGCAGAGGAAAAGTACGCCGAGCTAAATTAAATTATCTAAAAAAATTAAAAGGAAAAGCCGCTCGGATATCAGAAAAGAGGTAATAGGGATATTTCTAGATAAAATTACCCTCACAATTGTTGTTTATGTGGGGGTTTTTATTATATACCACCCATATTCTAAAAATATCATTTGAGTTATAAAGAAAAGATAATTCTAGGTGTCACTACAGGTTCTCATATGAGTGTTCACAGTATGATGCTCATTTTTCCAACGATTATGTCGGTTTTGAAAAATGAATTTTCCACAGGACTTGCCACACTAGGGATGGTGGTTTCACTTAGTACTTTTGTATACGGTTTGGGAGCTATACCAACTGGTTTTTTAGAAAGGAAATATGGTGCCACTACTTTATTATTAATCTATCAGATTGGTACTATAATTTCTACGTTTTTCATTGCCATTTCTCAGTCGTTACTGACCTTAACCATAGGTTTGATTCTTGCAGGAATTTTTGCCAGTATATATCATCCTGCAGGGTTAACATTGATTTCCCATCACTCAATAAAATTATCCAAAGGAATGGCAGTTCATGGAATTGGTGGTTCATTAGGGCTTGCACTAGGTCCTGTAATTGGTGCTGGGTGTACAGTACTTGTTTCATGGAGATTTGCCTATATTGCAATTTCAATTGTGAATATATTATTGCTAATGATAACTCTGATATCTTCAAAATACTGGCGTGATACTCTCTATATAGACTCTCAAGAAAATAAAATCAAAAGTAAAACCAATAAACCTGCCCTAAAATATTATTATGCAGTATCAGTTCTTATGGGATTTACTTTTACCGGATTTACAACATTTATGCCAACCCATCTTGCGTTTGAAACTCGATCAATTTTACAAGGCGTTTCTGACACAATGAGAGGAGGAATATTTACAACCCTTGTCCTGTTATCAGGCATAGTAGGACAAGTAATGGGAGGATGGGCTGGAGCAAGAGTGTCTTTAACAAAATACTTGTTTTGGGTTGTTTTATTTAACATTCCTTTTTTGATTTTATTGGGGCTGGTCTCAAACTATTGGCTTATCGGTACTGCTTTATTTCTGGGAATTATACATTTTAATTGGCAGCCTGTGGCAAATTCACTCATTGCACATTTAACCCATCCATCTCACCGGGGATTAGGATATGGAATTAATTTTTTTCTGAACATTGGGCTTGGTGCAGGGGCGGCTGCGATTGGGGGATTCATTGCAGAAAAATTTGGAGTGACATATATCTTTCCCATGATGGGAATCGTGTTGTTTCCTGCCTTAATATTATCTTGGATTTTGATTGGAAAAGTGGAAGAAAAGTAGACAGATTTTGATGGTTATTTACTGCTAATTTAGAATGAATCAAAAACAATTAAAAGCGTTACCTTCTGTTTCCGAGGTATTACTTGAAGTAAATCATTTAATAGACCTTGATAAAAGGATATTGACTCTTTGGATTAATGAAATCTTAGAGAAATATAGATTTAGTGCAAAAAAAGGTAAATTGAAGCAGAACAGAAAAAAAATTATCCAGAATATTGTTCTGACTATTATAGAAAAATCACAAGGGAGTTTAAGATCTGTTATTAATGGAACAGGAATCGTTCTTCATACAGGTTTAGGAAGGGCACCTATCCATCATCAAGTTATTAAAAAAGCTTCAAAAACAATGGAAGGATACTCAAATTTAGAATTTCATTTGGGGCCCGGTAAAAGAGGAAATCGTCAATCTCATTTATCCTGTTATTTGAGAGCTCTAACTGGTGCAGAATCGGCTATAGTAGTGAATAATAATGCAGCAGCAGTTTTATTGGGAATCAATACATTGGCAGACAAAAAAGAAGTGATTGTTTCCCGCGGTCAGGAAGTAGAAATAGGCGGATCATTTCGAATCCCTGATATCATTGAAAAAAGTGGAGGAATATTAAAAGAAGTTGGAACTACCAATAGAACTCACAAGAAAGATATTGAGAAAGCTATAAATACCAAAACAGGACTATTACTTTGGGTTCATACATCTAATTATAAAATCCATGGATATACGCAAGATTTATCTCTTGAAACCCTTGTAGAAATTGGAAAGAGAAAACGGATTCCTGTCATGGCAGATTTAGGCAGTGGTACTCTACAAAATATCTCAAATTTGGGACTCCCAAGTGAATTATCTGTTCGAGAAATTATGAAGTTAAATCCCCAACTCATTACTTTTTCGGGAGATAAATTATTGGGAGGACCCCAGGCAGGGATAATATTAGGTTCTAGAACACATATAAAAAAATGTAATCAAAATCCCCTTTACCGGACGGTAAGATGCGATAAATTAACGATTTCCCTACTGGAGGAAACTTTAAAATTATTAGGCAGTCAAAATCAGGTTAAATACAATTTAGCATTATCCTTATTGGTAACCTCCGGAAAACAAATAACACGGCGAGTAAATCGTACGTTAGCTTTACTACCTCAAAATCTTGTTCGATCATTCGGGATATCCGCTATTGAAACAAAGGTTGAAGCAGGAAGTGGTTCCCTTCCAGTAAAGGCATTGCCCAGTGCTGCTTTGGTGTTTTCTCCAAAAAAAGTTAAACCGACAGTGTTGGCCGAAAAATTCAGAAAAGGTAATCCACCTTTAATTGGATATATTCACAGGAATAAATTTTATATTGATTTCAAATCTGTACTTTCCAAACAGGACAAAATTATAATTCAACTTATTCAGGAAAACCTTTCATGAATCAGATTGTCGTTGGTACTGCAGGGCATATTGATCATGGCAAAACTGCTCTTGTTAAAGCTTTAACCGGAGTAAATACCGATAAGTTGCTTGAAGAACAGAAACGTGGAATGACTATTGATTTGGGATTTGCATTTTTAAATGATCGTATTACCATCATTGATGTACCTGGTCATGAACGTTTTATCCGGAATATGGTAGCGGGTGTCTCCACTATTGATTTTGTAATTTTAGTGATAGCTCTTGATGATGGAATCATGCCTCAAACCACGGAGCATTTAAACATTATTGATTTATTGAGGATTCCCGATGGAGTCATAGTTCTGACCAAAGCAGATTTAATCAAGGATAATCAATGGGTGCAGTTGGTCAAAGATGATATAATAGAAAAGATAAAAGGAACCAATTTAGAAGGCAAACCTATCATTAAGACTTGTGTCAACACTAATGAGGGAATTAAGGAATTACATGATTTACTGAGTTCTTTGAAAGGAGTTAAGGATAAACCTCAAAATGATGTTACTTTTAGATTACAGATTGATCGTGTCTTTCATAAAACTGGATATGGACTAATCATCACTGGGACGGTACTCTCTGGAAATCTTACAACTGGGTCAACAGTTGGAGTTCAGCCCTCAAATAAAATTGGGAAAGTTAGAGGACTACAAAGTCATGGTGAACCGGTTGATTTTGTGTCTAAGGGAGATAGGGCAGCCGTTAATTTAACTGGAATTGAATTGTTTGATGTCTGGCGTGGTTCAGAACTTGTGACACCTAGGTCCATTCAACCAACTCATCGAGCCATTGTCCATATAGAATTAATTCAAATTACAAAATGGAAACTAAAGGCTCAACAACATATTCGGATTCATTTAGGAACATCAGAATTATTAGCTAAGATTGTATATATCCCTAAAACAATTTGTGCCGGAGAATCCATAAACGCAGTATTAAAATTTAATAAACCGGTTACCACAGCATTGGATGATCGTTTTATTATACGGACTTATTCTCCTATGGATACAATTGGAGGGGGAAAAATATTAGATAAAGATCCAGAAGGAAATTGGAAAAAAATAAAAGTTCGATGTCAAGAGCTATCCAAACAGGTATCAGAACGTTTCTCTCAATTTGTGACATGCTCAGAGAATGCGCCAAAATCAGTAGCATTTTGGGCTAATAAATTTTCAAAATCGAAGGAGCACATTCATCAATTAGTTGAAACTAATCAGTTGATTAATAAAGATAATATGGTATTTTCTGAAGAGGGAAAAGAAAATTCAAAAAGAGCTATTATTGATTATTTAACCATTTATTATGAGAACAATCCATATCGTAAATTTATTAATTCAGAATCTGTGAGGAATGATTTAGGATTCAGTCGATCTTGGCACGATTATATTGTATCAGAATTAGATGAAAAGGAAATAAAACTTCAACAAGGTAGATTGACTCTAAAATCTCACAAAATTAAATTGTCCAAAAAGGATGAAAAAAGTTTGGCGCAAATTAAACATATTTTGTCCAATACTGAATTTCTACCAATTTCATTAAATGAAATTGAAGAAAAGATCCAACATGAATCTTTTCAGATTCTTGAATTGTTACATGTGTTAAAACGTCAAGGGTATTCACTAGATATTTCAAGTCGACTGTGGATGAGCAAACCTGATTTAGATAGATTAATTGAAAAACTTGATGAATACTTTATTTCGAATGAAATATTAAGTGTAGGGAAATTTAAAACAATGACAAATCTTACACGTAAGACGGCTATTCCTCTTCTAGAATATTTGGATAAATCTGGTATAACATTCCGGAGGGGAAATGAACGTATTCAGGGATTAAAATTTCCTTCAAAATCCAAACAGATGTGACCATAGATACAGCTATGAATGATTTATCAAAGATACAGGATATAAAAGAAAAAAACATAATAAATATTTCTACCAGTACACCACTTATGCGGCAATATAGCGAGGTAAAATCTCAATATCCTGATTGTATTGTTTTATTTAGAATGGGAGATTTTTTTGAGACCTTCAATAAAGATGCAATAATAACGGCAAAAATTCTAGGTATTGTTTTGACGAAGAGGGCAAACGGTGCTGCTGCTGATGTTCCATTGGCTGGATTCCCACATCATGCTTTAGATAATTACCTTTCTAAGATTGTTAATGCAGGACATAAAGTTGCTATCTGCGAACAGGTAGAAGATCCCAAATTAGCAACTGGGATTGTAAAACGTGAGGTAATTGAGGTTGTGTCACCTGGCACTTTGGAACCAGATGAAGAATCACTTCAAAAGTCAAATAATTTTATTGTGTCCTTATCATTTTCACAGAGTGATGTTGGCTATGCGGTTCTAGATCAATCTACAGGAGAGTTCTATTTGGGGGAATCTTCTGAAGATATTTTAAGTGAATCCCTTCGGCAATTTGCACCTAGGGAAGTCCTTATACCAGAGTCCTATACTTATATCACATCAAATTGGTACAATAAATTAAAACCATTTATCTCCCGAGCTGATGATTGGGTTTTTGATTATGATCACGGATACAGGCTATTGACGGATCATTTTGAAACTCCAACTCTAAAGGGATTTGGATGTGAGGAATATAGTATCGGAATATGTGCTGCAGGTGCAATGATTTATCAATTGAAACATAACCTTAATTCACCATTAAATCATATTTCAAGCATCAAACCCATTTTAATAGAATCAATTATGGGTCTGGATAGTTTTACTATAAGAAATCTAGAAATATTTAATTCGCTGTCTACCCAAGGCACACATGGAACGTTAACAAGTGTTTTGGATGAGACTGTTTCATCTGGAGGCGGAAGATTGTTGAAAAAATGGCTTCATAATCCGTTGACCGATATGGTACGGTTGAAAGACCGAGTTAAGATTGTTGATTTATTTACTAAGAAAAAATCAATTCTTCATATTCTAAGAGAATTTATAGGAAAAACATCTGACCTTGAAAGAATATTGGGAAGAATTAATAAGTCCAAAGCCTCACCCAGGGACTTGTTAGGACTAAAAAATACGTATGAGTTGATTACTCAAATATTAATAAAACTCAAAGAATCAGATGAGATGAATTCACTTAAAATAAATGAATGGTTTGGAGAAACTAAATCGCTGATAAAATTCATCAAAACTAAAATCAATGAAGATTCACCAGCGACTTTAAAACAGGGCGGAGTCATTGCTCGAGGGATTAATTCAGAATTGGATGAACTTCGCTCAATGGCAAAAGATGGTTCTGAATGGATAACTAAATTACAATCCTCTGAAAGAGAAAGAACTAGTATTGCATCATTAAAAATAGGATATAATAAGGTATTTGGATATTATATTGAAGTAACGAAAACCCACCTAGAAAAAGTTCCCTCCGAGTATATACGAAAACAAACCCTGGTAAATGCAGAACGATATATCATTCCTGAGTTAAAAGAATATGAGGAGAAAATCCTGAGTGCTGAAGAAAAATTATCTGAGATTGAAAACCGTTTATTTCAAGAATTGTGCCGTGAAATTTTATGTGAAGCAAATTCCATACAGAAAAATGCTGAAAGTCTAAAAAAACTAGATATTTTAACTGCTTTTGCATTTTTGGCGATTCAAAATAAATATGTGAAACCCCGATTTACACAAAACCCACTCCTTAAATTAAAAAAAGCTAGACATCCTGTGGTAGAAAGACTCTTACCTGTTACTGAAAAATTTATACCGAATGATCTCGAAATCGATACAGGGAATAACCAAATCCATTTAATTACTGGTCCAAATATGGCCGGAAAATCTACTTATTTACGGCAGGTGGGGCTTATTATAATTATGGCTCAAATTGGGTGCTTTGTCCCTGCAAATAAAGCTGAGATTGGAATAGTTGATCATCTCTTCACACGAGTGGGAGCTAGTGATAATTTAGCGGGCGGGGAAAGTACTTTTTTAGTGGAGATGATTGAGGCCGCAAATATTCTGAATAATGCGACCCAAAACAGCTTAGTTCTTCTTGATGAGGTAGGCAGAGGGACAGCCACGTTTGATGGTTTATCCCTTGCGTGGGCAATTACAGAATATTTACATGAGAATCCACACGTAGCAGCTAGGACATTGTTTGCAACCCACTATCATGAATTAACAGTTTTGGAGGATACTTTGGACAGATTATCTAATTATCATACAAGTGTTCAAGAGTATAAAGATAAAATCATTTTCCTTCGAAAAATTATCCCAGGGGCGGGAGATAAAAGTTATGGTATTCATGTGGCAAAAATGGCGGGACTACCAAAATCAATAATACAACGTGCCAATGAAATTCTTTTACAACATATAAATCAATCTAAAAATAATCAGGTTCAAAGTGATATATCTAGTATTAGTACACAAGAATTATTATTTGACATTGAGGGAAAAAAAATAATGACAGAATTAAGTGAATTAGATGTTGATTCTATGACTCCTATTGAAGCATTGCAAATGCTGTTTGATTTAAAATCCAAATATAGGTCTTCATGAAAAAACAAAATATTTGTAAATACCTTCTGTATGCAAATCTTCTCATCTTGACTTTTTTATCCAATGTAAATGCGGGTAATACTTTATTCCATACCGTAGTTGATGCCTCAGCTCTGGCAGTAGGAAATGCACTAACAGGTGCTCAGTTCTCTCACGATTCAGGATTAACAAATCCAGCACGAATAAATCAATTCAAGCCTGGGACTTTTTTATTTTCGAGTGAATCCCGATTTTCTGGAACCTTTTATAGACAAATCTTTACATATCGAGGTCGTTCTCTACCTTTCAAGTTTTTATTTCTTCATGAAGGGATTCATAATATTCCCGATACCCGTTATGCTTTAAATGATTGGAATGGTGATGAATTATTAAACGGTAATGAACGGCTGATTGCAGATCAGATATCCTATTTTAATCAACATCGTTTTGGTATCATGATCCAACACTTAATTTCTTGGGAAGACTGGCATATTGGGATGGGGTATAATACAGTTATTAATTCCCTTGCAGGTCAAAATGGTTATGGTTTTACCATCAATGGTGGAATTTTCAAGCAGGTTAATTCATCATTTTCTGTAGGATTAGAAATAAAAAATATTGAGATACTACCCATGAAATGGACCACAGGATATCAGGAATATTGGTCACCAGAAATTTTTATAGGTGGAAGTATAACACCTATAATGGAAAATGTATGGTGTAAAATCAATCTCTATTTTGATGGAGGGCTCAGATTCAATGAACGAACATTGGATGACGATTTTCATTTAGATGATAATAGTGGTATTTTTCGTTATGGGATTGAACTTAATGCTGATGAAAAATTCGCATTGAGAATAGGGAGATCTGGAAAAGGGAAACGGGCATTTGGATTCAGTGTTTCTACTGAAAAAAACATATTAAATTACGCTTTGAGCACAAGACAAGGATGGGGCGAACATTCAACCGGTCATATTTTCACTTTTCTACTGGATATTGAAACCATAATAAATTGGTTTAAATAATGACAATTAAAACGATTGAATGGATCAAATTATCTTTATAGCTTTAAAGATTGTATTCGGAATGAAAAATGATTAAAAGTATGTCGGGATTTGGTCATGGAACTATCCAATTGGAGAGTGGAATATGTACTGTATCTGTCCGTGCCTTGAACTCAAGATATTTAGACATCAAATTGTCAGGTGTTGATGGTCATCCGGATTTAGATCATATGATACGAAATGAAATCAGAGAAAAATTGGAACGTGGTAGCATCCAGTTAAATGTGAATTTAATTCTTGGGACGAATGGAAAGAGTAATATTCAGTTTAATCAAGAGAAATTTGAGCGAATTGATAAAATATTATACACAATCCAAAAACAATATGGCAAACATATAAACATAGCTGAAATTATCAATTCAAAAGATTTATTTATGGATGGTCCTGAAATAGAAATTGATAATTCGGACATTCTTACTGCCATCAACATTGCTCTGACTCAGGTAAATTCAATGAGAATTGAAGAAGGGAGAAAAACTGAGGAACATTTGACATCTTTATTGGATGAAATAGTTGAATTAATTGAAGGATTAAAAGAAAAATCTAAAAACCTGATTGAGAAGAAAATTGATAATTTTAGAGAAAAGATTCAAAATTTGATTAATGGAATACCTGTTGAAGAATCTCGATTAAGTATGGAAATTGGATTAATGGCTGATAAAACAGATGTATCGGAGGAACTATCTCGCACATTAAGTCATGTTGACCAATTTAGACAATTGATGAAGCGTAATGAACCAGTTGGAAAACGTTTGAATTTTCTCACTCAGGAATTAAATCGAGAAATCAATACTTTAGGAGCAAAAATTGTTGATGTTGCTGTTAGCAGGGATGTAATTGCATTAAAATCCAGAATAGAAAAAATTAGAGAACAGATACAAAATATTTTATGAAATTAATCTATACAATATCTGCTCCATCCGGAACGGGGAAGTCTACACTCTGTAAGGCAATTCTAAAACAAATTCCTGAAATATCATTTTCGGTTTCGTATACAACCAGACTTCAAAGAAATAACGAAATAAATGGAGTGGATTATCATTTCATCAGTCATTCTGAATTTCAATCAATGATTGACAAAAAACAATTTGCTGAATACGAAGATGTACATGGGCAGTTTTATGGGACTCTGAAATCTTATTTGGATGATTCCATCATACAGGGAAAACCATTACTGCTGGAATTAGATGTAAAAGGAGCGATATCAGTTAAAGAATTATATTCTAAACAAACCCTTTCAATATTTGTAAAACCTCCGAGTAAAGATGTTCTGAGATTAAGATTGGAAAACCGTGGTACTGATGATAAAGCTTTGATTAAAAAAAGATTAACCCGAATACATATGGAACTTGAATATGGAAAAATGTTTGATGTTAGTTTCGTAAATGATGATTTGGAAATGGCAATTAAAGAATTAAAACATATTATTCTAACACAATTAAAAGGAAAAATACATGAATATTAAACCGATTTCTTATAAAATTTTGGAATCCAAAACAAAGAATATCTATGAAGCAGTTGTGGTTATTTCTAAAAGGGCAAGCCAGGTGCTACATGACAGGTTAGTTGAAAAAATGATGAGGGAAAATACTGAAGAAGAGTTTGGAGTATTGGATGAAATACCTGAAAAGGATTCTGTCCTTCATTTAGAAAAACCATCCAGTGTTGCTGTGGAAGAATTTTTAAACGGTGATTTAAATTGGAGCAAACCTGAAGATGAGGAAGATGTATAGGAATGCTGGAATTTCAGCTACAAAAGGATTCAGTACGTTTTTTAGAGCAGACACAAGAACTATTTGGTTCTACATTCTATGGGAATTTATCCATGAATGAGATGGGAACTTCTCAATTGGCTCATTCTTATTCTAATCAATTAGATGAATTTGGGACATCAATTTCTAATTGCAAGAAATGCAGTTTGGGAGAAGATAGGAATAAATTCGTATTTGGTGTGGGTGACTGCCATGCGGATTTAATGTTTGTTGGGGAAGCACCAGGAAAAGAAGAGGACCTGAAGGGAGAACCTTTCGTTGGTAGAGGGGGCAAATTGCTGGATAAAATTTTATCTGCTATAAAAATGACTCGTCATAAAAATGTATATATTTGTAATGTGTTAAAATGCAGACCTCCACAAAACAGGGATCCATTACCGGATGAAGTGGAAAAATGTGAATCCTATCTCTTGCATCAAATCACTTTAATCAAACCAAAACTGATTGTTGCATTAGGAAGAATTTCGGGCACGACCCTGTTACGGATTGATGATACTCTGAAATCTATGAGAGGACAATTACATGATTACCATGGAACACCTTTGTTAGTAACCTATCATCCTGCAGCCTTATTGCGGAATCCTAATTTAAAAAAGTATGCTTGGGAAGACTTTCAATTTATCCGAGATTTTATTAATAAATAGAACTGATGGCAACAGATAACCAAGATACAACTCTAAAAGCACCACCTCAATCTTTGGAGGCAGAAGCTGCTGTTTTAGGATCCATGCTTTCTAGCAGAGAAGCAGTTAGTAAATCTATTCAATGGTTAAAACCCTATCATTTTTACAAAACTGGTCATCAGAAAATTTTTTCCGCAATGGTTAAGTTATTCAATGACAATGAACAAATTGATACAATTTCTGTCTCCGATTTACTTAAGAAACAAAAATTTCTTGAATCAGTAGGGGGGGCATATTTTCTGACTGGTTTAGTTGAATCTATTCCTACGACCGCAAATGTTGAAACTTATGCAAAAATTGTTTTGGAAAAATCTTTACTAAGACAATTAATCAAAGTGGCTCAAGATTTATCTAATGAGGCCTATGATGATCATCGCAAAGCGGAAGATATATTAGATCGAGTTGAACAATCAATATTTTCTATCACTCAATCAGGCTTAAGAGGTGGATTTCAGCCTATAGATAAAATTTTGCATGAATCATTTGAACAGTTAGACAAAATTTCCTCGAAAGAGGGTGGAGTGATAGGAGTCCCCTCAGGATTGACTGATTTGGATGAGGTAACTGCGGGTTTTCATCCAGGTGACTTAATTATTATTGCTGGAAGACCTTCTATGGGGAAAACAGCACTTGCTCTGAATATCGCACGAAACGCAGCAATTGATCATAAAACAGGAATCGGGTTTTTCAGTCTCGAAATGGCAAATAACCAATTGGCCATGCGGCTTTTGTGTACGGAAGCAAAAGTAGATAGTCATTTAGTTCGTACTGGTAATCTTCCAAGAAATCAATGGGTGAATTTGAGTACAAATGTAGGGACCTTAGCTGAAGCTCCTATTTATCTAGATGATACTGCGGGAATTTCAGTATTAGAATTGCGTGCAAAAGCCCGAAGGCTTAAAGCAGAGAAAGACGTGGGACTTATCATCGTAGATTATTTACAGTTAATGCAGGGACCTGCTTCTGAAAGCCGGCAACAAGAAATATCCAATATATCACGTTCATTGAAAGGATTAGCAAAGGAATTGAATCTACCTGTTATCGCGCTTTCTCAGCTTTCCCGAGCGGTAGAGAACCGTAGCGATAGGAGACCACTTCTTTCAGATTTGAGGGAGAGTGGTGCGATAGAACAGGATGCAGACGTCGTTGTTTTTCTGTACCGTCCTTTTGTTTATACCCAGGAGGAGTCGGATGATGGTAAAATTCATATTATCGTTGCTAAGCAGAGAAACGGTCCGGTTCGTACAGTCATGGCATCTTTTATTCCCCGATATACTAGTTTTGAGAATTTATCCTATTATCAGGAAGAAGAAGTGCAGGTACCTTTTTAATGGCAAATGTGCTCAGCCGTTTAATCCCCCAAATCGTAGGAGATTATCCAAAATCTTTTACAACTCTTTTTAATAAAATTTCAATTTCTTCCTCAAATTTTGAGGATGAGATAAAACTTATTCTTTGGAAAGCCTTTGAGTTTGGGGAGTTGTGTCATTCGGGTCAAAAACGTCTTTCTGGAAAACCTTATTTCTCTGACCATTGCGTGAGTGTTGCTAACATCCTAGCTGATTGGAAAATGGATCATAATACTATTATAGCTGGTTTGCTCCATGATACGGTAGAAGACTCCGATATCTCCATTGATCATATAAAAAAACAATTTGGAGATGATGTGGCCCAAATGGTAGATGGAGTCACCAAATTAGGGCACATCAAATTTACAAGCAGGCAGGAAAAGCAGGCAGGCAATTTTATGAAATTACTATTATCTGTTGCCAAAGATTTACGTGTGGTAATAATAAAATTTGCCGATAGACTTCACAATATGAAAACCCTTAATTATATGAGCCGCATAAAACAACATCGCATAGCCAAAGAAACTAGAGATGTATATATTCCCCTCGCTCACCGATTGGGTATGGCTTCAGTTAAGTGGGAATTGGAAGATATGGTTATGGCAACTCTTCACCCAAAATATCATAAAGAAATAACGGCTAAATTAAAATCGACAAAACGACAAAGGGAAAAAGTAATAAAACAAGTTATTACTCCAATTCAAAATGAGTTGACAGATTTTGACTTAAATGCAGGAATTTTTGGAAGACCTAAATCTATTTTTTCAATATATGGAAAAATGATAAAAAGAAATAAGACTTTTGAAGAAATATATGATTTGTATGCAATCCGTGTTTTGGTGGATAAACTTGAACAATGTTATCTCGTTCTTGGGACAATTCATCAGTTGTATTCGCCTGTACAAGAAAGATTTAAAGATTTTATTGCCACTCCTAAATCCAATGGTTATCAGTCAATACATACTACTGTTATTGGTCCCAACGGAAACATGGTTGAAATCCAAATTCGAACACGAAAAATGGATAAGACAGCGGAGATTGGTGTTGCTGCCCATTGGAGGTATAAAGAGGGGGAAAATAAATCAACTGTATTAGGCCGTAACGTTAAGTGGCTGAGAGAATTAATTGATATCCTTCAAAGTGAAACGGCGGACCCAAATGAATTTATGCACTTGTTAAAAATTGATTTATTTGATGATGAAATATTCGTGTTTACACCTAAGGGTGATTTAGTGCAATTACCAAATAATGCCACGGTCATAGATTTTGCATTTCATATTCATACACAGGTTGGGCTGCACTGTTTAGGATCAAAAATAAATCACAAAGTGGTTCCTCTTAATACAGTATTGAAAAATGGTGACAGAATAGAAATTTTGACATCTTCGACTCAAAAACCTAGCTATAGCTGGTTAAAATTTGTGGTCACATCAAAAGCCCGTACACAGATTAACCGATATTTAAAATCAATTAGAAGGAACGAATGTATTAAAATTGGGAAAGAGATATTACAAAAGTCCCTGAGAAAAAATAAGTCAAGTTCGTTATTTAAAAAAGCTCAAAATGCTCACTCTGATTTTGGGTATCAAGCAAAAGATGATTTGTTGGAAGCTATCGGAAATGGTAAACTAACAGTTAAGCAGATCATTAGAAAAATGGTTCCCAAAAGTAATTTGGAGATTTCTGATGAAGAATTTGAATCAAACCAGAAATTTATTGAAGATGCTCGTTCAAAGACAGGAGGCATTAAATTACAAGGTATAACGGATTTGATGGTTCATTTTGGGAAATGTTGCAATCCAATTCCTGGTGATGAAATGGTGGGTTTTATCACACGAGGAAGGGGGATCACTGTACATCAATCGTTCTGTAAGAGTCTTCCTTTATTACAGGAAGACTCGGATAGGCTCGTTCCGGTTGAATGGAATGTGAGTCGAAAGGATTATTTTAATGTACGATTGAAAGTGACTGGATTAGATAAAAAAGGGACATTAAAAGATTTAACTGAATGTATCTCGGGTTTGAATATTAATATTACCAGTCTGGATCTAAAAGTTGTCCATGGATTAGCTACAATAATGCTGATTATCCAAGTTCGGAACCTACGTCAATTGGATAGAGTGATAAAAAAAGCATCCCTTATAAAAGGGATAGATTCTATAGAGAGAGTAGTTAGATAATAATTTTATATTGATGAGTGGAAGAATTCTTAGTATAGATTATGGTACTAGTCGAGTCGGGTTTGCTATATCAGATCCATTATATATTATAGCTACTCCTCTAAAAACAATAAAAAATAAGTCAATTCAAGATCTTTTGAAACACATTGGGCTGATTGTAAAGGAATACGATGTAAAGGCTATTGTTGTAGGGCTACCATTGGGTCTTAACGGAAAAGAAACAAAACAAACAAAAACAGTAAAATTGTTTTCAGAAACATTAGAAAAAAATAATTATAAAGTAATATTTGAAGATGAGAGGTTAACTACTGTTCTTGCAAAAAAAGAGATTATAAAACAAAAAATAAGTACAGGAAAGAATAAATCCCTTATCGACCAAGTGTCAGCCGCTTTTATTTTGCAAAACTATCTTGATAAGAAAAAAACTTTTCGCGCCGATTAAAAATTATCTGGTATATTGAACACCTTTATTCGCAAAAAAATATTCCTCTCACTTTTGAGCGGACTATTCATTGGTTTGTCTTATCCGCCCTTTCCATTAGGTTTTTTTGCTTGGTTTGGATTTATCCCTTTATTTATATCCTTAGAAGGTTGCAATTATAAAGAATCCTTGAAATATGGGTATTTATCAGGAATTACTGCACATTTTATCGTTCTATATTGGATTGGATTTAACAGTGGAGCTGGATTTCTACCTGTTTTTCTTTCACTCATAGGTGCAGTTTTTTATTTAGCTCTTTTCTGGGGATTGTTTGCTATCACTGTACAATATTTTTTACGAGAAAAAACTAAATTTCTTTGGTTTGCACCATTGATTTGGATAACCATGGAATGGATCAGGAGTCTGGGACCACTTGGTTTTCCGTGGATGGATCTAGCCCTTACTCAATCCCGTTTCATTTATTTTATCCAAATAATGGATGTAACTGGTTCGTCTGGAGTCTCACTTTGGATTTTGATTTTGAATGTTCTTTTATATTTTTCAATAACCGTTCGTAAGGGTAAGAGAATTTATTCTATAGCTGCCATCGGATTGCTTTCCATTTTATGGCTGCATGGATCACAGAAAATCAACTCTGTAGAAAATGATTCTGTCGGAAAATCTATTGTTGTGGCAATAACTCAACCTAATGTGGACCCAAATGAAAAATGGGAAAAAGATAATCGAAACCAAACTTTTGATCTTATGCATCAGCTTTTAGATGAAGCGATAGAATATGGTCCTGATATGATCTTATGGCCTGAAACTGCCTTGCCCAGTTATTTGAGATTATCTAGTAAGGACCGTCATCCACTTCAGAAAAAAGTAAATATATATGAAATACCTTTGTTGTCCGGAACGATAGACAGAGAATATACTGAGGATATTAAACCTGTTTATTTCAATGGATCTATATTTTTTCAAGCAAAAAAACCTCCTGAAATATATCATAAAGTAAAATTAGTACCTTTTGCTGAATATGTCCCTTTATCTGGATATTTTCCATCATTAAATGAACTAAATTTTGGTCAGGGGAACTTTACAGCAGGAAAAGAATTTACTTTATTTCAGTTTGATAATATTCCATTTTCAAATCTGATTTGTTATGAATCAAGTTTACCAGATATTGTGCGAAAATTTGTATTGAATGGATCAGAGTTTATAACTATCCAAGCAAATGATGGATGGTTGGGAAAAACATCGGGACCTTACCAACATTTTGAAATTGCAAAAATGAGAGCTATAGAAAACAGAAGATCGATAGTGAGAAGTGCCAATACAGGAATCTCAGGGATTATTTCACCAACAGGAAAAATTATAAAAAAAATAGCATTGGGAGAGAGGTCTGTATCTAAAGGAATTATTTCATTATCCGATAGGATAACATTTTATACAAAATATGGAAATATTTTGGGAAAATGGACTTCTCTCATATTAATTTTAAGTGCAGGATTAACATTATGGATAAAAAGATTATAGCTTTTATTTTTATACTAATTTTAATTACACCTATAACGGATATAAAAGCGCAGACAGCCGATTCAGAAGGGCATTCTCATTATGTGTGGAGATCTCTGATGATTCCAGGATGGGGTGAATATTCTTTAAATGAACAGAAAAGAGGGAAACTATTTATTTTTACAGAATCTCTTCTTTGGATTGGAATGGGAGGAAGTTTTTTAGGATCAAATTTGGAAAAAAATACATATGAAGCAATCGCCATGGAGCATGGAGGAATTACTTCTGGTGATAAACCACGGCAGTTTTGGATCGATATTGGAAATTACGATAGTCGAGAAGACTTTATAGCTGAACATCTGCGCTGGAGAGACTTTGATGCAATTGATGCTTATGAAGATTCGGAATGGGATTGGAACTGGACTTCAAAATCTGATAAAAAGTATTTCGAATCAAAACGAGTCCGAAGTGACCGATTATTGCTTATGGGAAAATTCTTTATTGGTGGTATTGTACTAAATCATATTATTTCCGGAATTGATGCTTTATATCTAAGTCGGAAAAATTCAGAAACTGGTATTCAGCTATCAATCTTTCCAATTCATTCATTACCTGATGAAAGAATTTATTTAAATCTCTCCATTTTATTTTGATCAGATAGAAAAGGTAATCTATCATGCCTCGCTTTAAAATAGTCATACAGTATGACGGGACGCAGTATTGTGGGTGGCAAACACAGAAAAATGGTCTTGCAATTCAACCGGTATTGGAAAAAATCCTTGGTAGTTTTAGTGGTAATAATTCCATTAAAATTACTGGTGCAGGGCGTACAGATTCTGGTGTTCATGCCTTGGGACAGGTTGCTCATTTTGACTTAAAAACAGATCTAGACACTTGTACGTTAAAAAGAGCAATAAATGCCAAATGTCCAGAAGATATTAATATTGTTTCCTGCAATGTTGTTTCCCCTGATTTCCATGCTCGCTTTTCTGCTGTTAGAAGAACATATAGATATCAGTGTTATACAGGTACAAACCCTCTCTATAAAAATCAGAGCTGGTTTTTACCTAGGCTGAATATTGATACGTTGAATTCAATATCAAAGAATTTACTGGGGACACATGACTTTTTATCTTTTTCTAAGTGGAACAAAAAAATGAAGAATACAGAGTGTGACATTTTTCAATCTGTGTGGACAAAAGAAAATAATATGGTAATTTTTACTGTTATAGGAAACCGTTATTTACATCATATGGTAAGATATTTAACAGGAACAATGGTTGCAGTTGCCCAAAATAAATATTCTGAAAATTATTTTTTTCAATTATTGTCGGACCCTCAGAAAGATGTCACTTTACATAAAGCGCCTGCTCAAGGGCTATTTTTGGAAAAAGTAGAATATGTGCAATAAAATTTTCATTGTATTATTCTTGATTGGAAATATTCTCATATGTCAGGAGGACATATATTCTTCCAGACACAATGCTATCACAATGGCCATTCAAAATATCTCTCCCTCTGTTGCTAGTGTGAATGTGATTCAGGTAAAGGAGATTGCTCGTAGGTCTCCTTTTTCTGATCCTTTCTTTGAATTCTTTTTTCCATATGAACTGCATCGGCAAAAAGTAAAAAGTTCAGGGTCTGGTGTGGTGATAAGTCCTGATGGTTATGTGCTTACCAACTATCATGTCATTGAAAACGCACATGAAATTATCATTACTCTTCCAGGTGGAGAAGAATATAAATCGGAAATTATTGGAAAAGACCGATTTACAGATCTGGCTTTGCTTAAAATGGAAGGTACCAATTTCCCATATGCTACGTTGGGTAATTCTGATGAATTAATAATAGGTGAATGGGTTATAGCTCTAGGAAATCCATATGGACTTTTTGACGTTAGTGATCAGCCAACAGCAACAGCAGGGATTGTCAGCGCTTTAAATATGGATTTTGGCCAACAGGAATCTGGTCAAATATTTCAAGATATGATTCAGACGGATGCAGCAATAAACCCAGGAAATAGCGGTGGTCCTCTTGTAAATGGATTAGGTGAGATTGTAGGGATTAACACTTTTATTTATACTGGTTCAAATTATTCTCAAGGATCTATTGGTATCAGTTTTGCGATACCCATCAATCGGGCGAAACACATTGCAGAAGAATTAAAAAATAAAGGAAAAATTGACAGAAATTATTCTACAGGACTTCAGGTGCAATCATTAAACAAACGGGTTATTCGTTATTTGAATTTACCTTTTGCTACAGGTGTTATTGTTGTTGAAGTGGAAAAGGGAAGCTCTGGATATAAAGCTGGAATTGATATTGAGGATATTATATTGGCAGTAAATGGGGTTCAAATCTCTAGTGCACAGGATATAAAAAATATCATCCTAGATCAGGATATTCGACCTGGAGATAGGATAACTCTTAAAATTTATAGAGCTGGAGAAACAAAACTGATTAAATTAAAATTGAAAAAAATAAATAACTCTCATTTTTATTAATGATTACCAAAGAAGGATATCCATATATAATTGTTTTATTGATTTTGGCTGTTGTGATTCGTATCATCGGGCACGTTTCAGAATTATCTATATTAATAGATTGTGCTGTAATTCCGGGTTTATTGTTATTGTTCTGTTTAAATTTTTTTAGAGACCCAAAAAGGAAAATCCCAAAGGGAAAAGGAATCTTTGTTTCGCCTGCTGACGGAAAAATAGTACAAATTAAATCCATTGAAGATCCTGATATTGGAAAAGCAAACTTAGTTTCAATATTTTTAAACGTGTTTAATGTACATGTAAATCGAACTCCTATCGGAGGTTCAATTAGTGAGGTACAACATAAAAAAGGGAAGTTCTTGGCTGCATTTAATCATTCAGCCTCTGATGAAAATGAACAGTCCAACATTCACATTCATTCAGAAGAGGGAATGATCAAAGTAAAACAAATTGCAGGACTTTTAGCCCGTCGTATCCGGTGTTATGTTCAAAAAGGTAACCATTTAAATACAGGGGATAAATTAGGGTTTATCATGTTTGGGTCAAGAGTGGATATTATCCTTCCTGTTACCATAAATTTAAGGGTGAAATTAGGGCAAAAAGTAAAGGGTGGAGAATCCATTATTGGGAAGACTAATGAGACGAAAACGTAAACAGAATCACTTAAATAGAAAACGGTTTAACAAAAGGGTAATCCCCAATTTATTGACAGTGATAAACATGTTTCTTGGATTCTTTTCCATTGGTTTACTCATCAATGGAAAACCGGTTCATGCCGGTTGGATTATTCTAATTGCTGGAGCTTTTGATTCAGTAGATGGTAAAATAGCAAGACTGTTAGATATCCCTTCAAGATTCGGAACAGAATTTGATTCCTTTGCAGATACGATTTCATTTTGTGCTTCGCCAGCTTTATTGATTTATACAGTTTACATTCATGGGATGGATCCTCTTTTGGGCGGGCTAATCAGTTTTCTTCCACTCATGTTTGGTACAATCCGATTGGCACGTTTCAATATAGATTTTTCAGAAGAAAAAACTTTTTTTATAGGACTTCCTACTCCAGTAAATGCATTATCACTTTATGGTTTTATGTTGTTTCATTACCAATTAAATGGAACGATGGGAGATCCACGAATCATTCTTGTTTTGATGGTCACACTTGGATTCCTTATGATTAGTCCATTACGATTCAATAAACTACCCTTACTCTCTTTCAGACAAGGAAAAATGAATTCCTTCAGATTGATTGGTTTAGCCTTGTTTATGCTTTCCTTACTTTTTTGGAAAGGGTTGGTATTATTCCCATTTCTGATGGGTTATATTGTATATAACATATTGAGTTGGGTTATACATAATAGAACCACAGAATCTGAAATCAAAGATTTAAATAACCAGACAGATCTCATTGAATAAACGAACACTTGGTTTCATTTTTGTCACTTTATTTTGTGGTGCTGTTATCGGTTCAGTGTTGGGGGAACTTATTGGATGGATGATGCCGGATGGTGTTGTAAAACAATTTTTTCTAACAGGTATAGATGTAGATTTAGCTGGATTAGCAGGATTTGATTCAGGAGTTATTATCCTGAATTTGATTGTATTAACTCTTAAGTTTGGGTTGAAAGTATCTTTAAATTTTATCGGATTGGTCGGTTTGGCAACCGCTTACTATTTTTTAAGGTATTTTAGATAATAAAAATAAGAAATATTATTAGTTTAAGTAATGTAATAATTTAATTTAAAGGAATAAGCATACCTCATGAATATAGTAAAAGCAATGTTTAATCTTGGACCATGGGAAATCATCCTTATTTTGTTAGTGGTATTACTTTTGTTTGGCGCAAAACGGCTTCCGGAACTTGCCAAAGGTTTAGGGCAGGGAATCAAAGAATTTAAAGGAGGTATGAAGGATGTGAAGCAGGAGATTGAAGATGCTGCCACAGAAGATGACTCCAATTCAGAGAGTGAAAAAGGAAAAACACCATCGACTGAATAACTAATTAGATTATATTGATTGATCACGTATTCTTTAATATAGATACAGCCTAACTTTTTTATATATAACCCACTGTAATGAACTTTGCAAGTCCATGGTATCTATGTGCCTTGGTGCTCATCCCTTTATTGGAATTCTGGTACCGTAAATATGGTCAAAGAAAAGAAAGTGTCATACAAATTTCTTCAAAAGAATTAATAATAGACTCTTTCATTTCTGGAGGAAAATACAGGCATTTGATTTTAAGGATACTTGGTTCAATCTTGTTATTCCTAATCATTCTTGGCCTTGCCAGACCCCAACAAGTGGATACGTTAGAAAAATCTAAGGTGGATGTAGTTGATATTGTTCTAGTATTGGATATCTCCAGTAGTATGCTTGCAGAGGATTTTAAACCGAACAGGCTGGAAGCAGTCAAAAGAACTGCTGCACAATTTATCGATAGTCGTTCCGGAGATAGAATTGCGTTATTGGTGTTTGCAGGGGAAACATTTATTCAATGTCCGCTCACAGTTGACACGGAGGTTATTGGAAAATTATTAAGTGAAGTGACTGTTGCCGAGAGGGCCTATGACGGTACCGCAATCGGCATGGCAATTGTCAATGCAGTGAACAGACTTCGAGGGAGCACAGCCAAAAGTAAGGTAATGGTTTTATTGTCAGATGGAAGCAACAACGCTGGTGAGCTGGATCCTCTGACAGCCGCAGATATCGCAAAAGAATTTGATATCAAGATATACACAATTGGAGCGGGAACAAATCAGGCGACTACTTTTATACCTAATCGAGGATATATTAAGAATGAAATTGATGAAGAAACCTTGAAAGAAATTTCTATCCGAACGAAGGGACGATATTTCCGTGCTACGGACGAGGAATCCCTCAGAGATATCTATTCTGAAATTGACAAATTGGAAAGAACCGAAATTGAAGTAAAGGAATACACACGATATAGAGAATTATATGGTGTTTTTTTTATTCCAGCTTTGTTTATAGGGCTATTCTATGAAATTCTAGAAAGGCTCATTTTTAAAAGAGGTATTTGATGGAAGTAAAATATCCTCTTGTATTTATCTTTTTGATTGTGCTTGGAATTATCTTGTTTTTAGGAAAAAAAAGGACCTCCATATCAAGCATGTTAAATATCCAATCTGACCACCTTAAAGACCGGTTATATGGGAATATAGATATTAATAAGATAAATTGGAAAAAACGATGTCGTATAGCGGGACTCCTGTTTTTAATAATCTCTGCCTCCGGCATCCAGGTTGGTACAAAAGTGAAACCGGTGGAGCGTAAAGGGGTGGATTTGATATTTACTGTGGATGTTTCCATCAGTATGAATGCTGAAGACGTGAAACCGAGCCGACTTGAAAAAGCAAAATTTGAGATTTCACAAATCATTCACCAACTCAAAGGTGACCGTGTTGGAATTATTGTTTTTGCCGGTGCCAGCCACTTGTATTTACCTCTTACTGCTGATTATGAAGCTGCAATTTTATTTTTAGATGAAATAGATACAGAAATGATTCCTACGCAGGGAACCGATATCAGTTCTGCCCTTAATACGGGGCTTTCCACATTTTCAGATAAAAGTGAAAAATATAAAGTATTAATTTTGATTACGGATGGAGAGGACCATGAGGGAAAAGCAATTGCGATAGCAGAAAAAGCAGCTCAGACGGGGATTGTTATCCACGCAGTAGGAGTTGGTTCTGTTTCTGGGTCACTCATTCCAGTTATAGATAAAAATACAGGAAACACATCATACAAGAAAGATCGAAATGGAAAATTGATTACATCCGTTTTAAATGAAGGAATACTACAGGATATTGCTAGAGCGGGTAATGGTATTTATGTACGGTTTGACAATCGTGCCGCCCATTATAAGGTGATTACAGATTCGATAAAACAGATGGAGAAGAAAACAATCAGCACTCATGAGTTTTCTGAGTATGAAGATCAATATCAAATTTTTGGAGTTATAGCATTTACCTTTTTATTAGCTTCATTTTTTATTCCAACAAAAAAAACAACTTCCAGTAATATAGAGATATAATTTTGAAAATCCATAAATTACTATTCATTTTATTAGGTTTTCTTTTAATCGAATCAGTTGTGGCTATTGATGATAAGGGTGTTCGCTATTTTAGGGAAGGAGATTTTGAGAAAGCTCTGGAATATTATGAATCCATTTTAAGAAAACAAAATCATAATAAAGAAGCGCAATTTGGTTTAGGTACAACATCATTTCAAACTCAGGACTTTATTGCAGCAGAAGAAGCATTTAAACAAGCATTGGAATCGGAAGAGCCTGAATTGCAATCAAGGTCGCATTATAATTTGGGCAATCTCTATTTTCAAAATCAGAAATTTGAAGAGAGCTTAGCTCATTTTAAAAAATCAATCGAATTAAATCCTACAGATCTAGAGGCAAAGTGGAATTATGAAATAGTTCAAAGAACGATGCAGCAAAAATCTCAAAAAAATAACGATTCGAATGATGACTCTCAGAAAAAAGATGAGAAAAGCCAACAGGAAAACCAATCACAAGATCAGGAGAAAAAGGAAAATCAAGAAAACCAGTCAGAAAAACAGAAGGATGAGGAATCTCAAAACAATCGGTCTGAAGAAGAGGGAAAAAAAGAAACAAATCAGGAACAAAACAGGGATCAAAACAATAACAATTCACAAAAAGATGATACAGATGATCCCCATCAGGAGCAAAATCAATCTAAACCAACATCAAATGAAAAGAATGAAGAAGGAACAGATTCATTAAAAAATAAGATAAATGCGCAAGCCATTCTCAATGCTTTGAAAGATAAAGAAAAAATAAATAAAAGACGTCAAATGAACAGAGTAAAATCCAAAAAAACGGAAAAGGATTGGTAGTCTTTCATAAATTCAATAGTTTATATCTTGAAATATATTTTTAATTATTTACCGTTTTTGTTTGTTCTTCACTTTGTCAGTGGTATAACTATAACTGCGACAGTTGACCAGAATAAAATAACATTAGATGATGTATTTGAATTCAAGGTGGAAGCCATAGAGGGCAGTGAATTACCACAGGTGGATATATCACCATTAAAGAAAAATTTTATAGTGGTAAATGGTCCCAGTCAGCAGACCAATATATCATGGGTAAATGGAAAAATGACCACTATATATGGACTGTCCTGGACGTTGTCTCCGAAGAAGACTGGAACAATAGTCCTTCCTCCATTAACAGTGACCACAGGAAAATCAAAACATAAAACTAAACCAATAAAATTACATGTTTCAAAAAACCCTGTTAGCTCAAAATCAGAAAATTCTCAATCTCCTTTTATTCGAGTGGAACTGGATAAAAACACTGCATATTTAGGAGAACAAATCACTGTTACCTATCAATTATTCACCCGAACAGATTTATCTATAGAAAGTGTTGATTTACCTGAATTTGTTGGGTTTTGGATGGAAAGTTTGTATTCTCCTAGACAGATAAATATGCGGGAAGTATCCTTAAAAGGAGTTCGATATAAAAAAGCAAAACTGTATACCGTTGCTTTGTTTCCGACAAAAACGGGAAATATTTCTCTACCACCCTATACAATTAATTCCAAAGTTTATGTGGAAAAAAAGAAATCAAAAAGACGTGATCCATTCTTTGACGTTTTTGATTCATTCTCTTCCAGAGAGGCGATTCGAAAAGTAATAAAATCTGAAATAAAAACAATTAGTGTGATACCATATCCTGATGGGAAACCTGCTGATTTTACCGGAGCAGTGGGGAATTATACGGTTAGGACGTCAGTAGATGCCCAAGATGTGAAAGCGAATGAAGCGGTAACATTTTATATTGAAGTAAAAGGAACAGGAAATCTTTCCTTATTCAGTTTGCCAGAGTTAGTTTTTCCAAAATCATTAGAGGTATTTCCGCCGGTAAGTGAAATGAATAAAGATTCTTTTCGCGATGAGATTACAGGAATATTGCGATGGGAATATGTGGTTATTCCTCGTCAATCTGGGAGGTTTAATTTACCTCGAGTAGAACTTTCATTCTTTGAACCGAAGACAACTACATGGAAAAGAGCGAAAGCTCACTCCATTCAAATTTCAGTTTCTCCTGGGCCTATTCCCATTGGTTCTCCTGAGGGTTTAACAAAACAGGAGGTAGCACTTCTTGGGAAAGATATTCGTTATCACAGAACATTAGTACCCAAATGGAATAAGAATAAACGTCTACCTATTGTGGCAGCTCTATTTTATTCTATAGCTATTTGTGGTTTTATTTTTCCTGGGATGGTTAACAAATACCAGCAAAAATACTTTATAGGGATGGACATACGTCAATCAAAGAATGCGCTTAAGAATGCGCTAATTTCTCTTAAGAATGGTGGAGAAGATAAATTTGATATTTGTGCTTCAGTCATCTATACTTATTTAAAAGAAAAATTTTATCTCCAAACAGATAAATTGGATCCAACCACTGTTCAAACTGTCCTAGAAAAGTATATTCCAGAGCAAGAAATGGATGAATTAATTCAATTTTTATACCAATGTGACGCAGGTCGTTTTTCTCCTCAGTCAACTGATTATAATAGTGATATTATACCTACCGTAATTTCCATTTTAAAGAAGATTGATAAATATGGTAAATAAATTTATCGTTTGTTTGATTATATCATTGGGGTTAGGTCAAAATGTAGATTCACTATATAAACAGGGCAGCTCTTATTTGAAATCAGGGCAATATGAAAAAGCAGTTTCAACGTTCGAAATGATATTAAATCAGGGAATTTCCCATGAAGATCTGTACTACAACCTTGGTAATTCATACTATAGGTTAGGTAGTTATGGTAATTCAATTTGGGCTTATGAAAAAGCAATAAAATTATATCCTCTGGATGTAGATGCAAAATTTAATCTTTCGCTTGCCAATGCACATGTAAAAGATCGAATTCTTATCCCTGAAACTCATTTATTTCTCAAGTGGTACAGATTTTTTAAATCCTCTTTAACATTTTCTCAATTTTTATCTATTTCAGCTTTATTTGTTCTATTGGCATCAATTTATTACCTTGTGATCAATGTGTTCCGCATTAATTTCAGATGGTTACCCTTACAAATATTTTTGTTTTTAGCATTCGTTCTACATGGAATCCTCCTTGATAAATATTGGGATATTTCAGAACAAAATGAAGGAATTATCACTGACTATGAAGTTGAAGCATTCTCAGGTCCTTTTGTTCGTAGCGATGCTGTTTTATTTAAAATTCATGAAGGGATTAAAGTATCCATTAACCATGATCAGGGAGATTGGGTGGAAATATCATTATTGGATGGAAAAAAAGGATGGATAAAACTAAATCAATTGAGGCTTTTGTGACCCAATCAATAGCAGATTTATTTAATAGTAGTATAATAATGTTGATGGCTTCTATGCTTTTGTGCCAAACTAAGGAGGAATTTGATCCATCGCGACTTAAAGACGTTCCACCGAAATGGCCTAGAATCAGCCATTCTTTCATGAAATATAATACAGTATCACTGGATTCCTCAGCTGTTGATACATCGTTTAAGGAAATGGACGGATTTAAAGTTCAAGTTTTTGCTACCCGGGTTTCCCATTCTGCTGACAGTATAAAAGCTGGTTTGGATGAAAAAGTAAATGAGGATGTTTCTATTGTTTTTGATGCACCAGTTTATAAGGTCAGGGTGGGAAATTTTGTTACCAGAAATGAAGCAGAAGATATGAAAATAAATTTAGTTAAATTTGGGTATGATACTGCTTGGATAGTCCGTTCAAAAGTATTAGCCAGAAAATATCGGTTGATTGAGGCGAGAAAACACTAATAACTTTTATACTTGATTTTCTCCATTCGTGAACTTTTCAATTGTTGTGAGATTCAATAAAATATTATGGGGCCGTAGCTCAGTTGGGAGAGCGCCTGAATGGCATTCAGGAGGTCGTCGGTTCGATCCCGTCCGGCTCCACTGATTATTTTTAGTGAAAGTAATAAAATACAGAAAGATACATGGTTGAGAATTCAAAGTTGGTTTATTCTACAGATTCCAATCTGTCTTTAGAAGAACAAGAAACAATAAAAAATGTTTCCAACTCTGATCAGGATTTACGCATTTGGCTGGAAAACAAACCTGGCGGAAAAAAAGCAACCATCGTACGTGGATTTAACGGTTCAAAAATGGAATTGAAACAATTAGGACAAAAATTAAGATATTTGTGTCATGTGGGCGGAACAACAAAAAAAGGGGAAATTATGATACAGGGTAATGTAAGGGAACAAGTCTATGATTATTTAATTAATAACGGATATAACGCTAAATTAAGTGGTGGATAAAAGGAAAATACAATTAAAAGGATATTATGAGTTATTTGAGAAATAAGAGTAAATTTATTTTTACCTTCATCGTCTCCGGATTAATTTTCTCCTGTGGGAGTGAGGAGAAACGAGACCTTAAGGGAACTCTCTCATTTGTTTTATCAGCTAATGTGAGGGCTCAGCTAGACCCGTGCGGCTGAAAGAAGAATCCTCTTGGCGGTCTGCCAAGAAAATTAACGTATATTAATAAATTAAGGGAACAGGGAAAGGACCCGGTAATCCTGGATGCAGGAGAAGTGTTGTTCGACTCGCCCCTTGTATTGGATAACACTCGTTCTGCTGATGAATATAAAGCGAAAAATATTATCAAGGGATATGAAAAAATTGGGTGTGATGCTATTAATATTGGCGGATATGAACTTGCAGGAGGAGTTAAATTTTTACAGAATATAATGGATTCAACAGATATTCCATTTATCTCTGCAAACCTCCGAAACAAGTCTACAGGAAAATTATTTTCTGACCCATATGTAATAGTTGATCGTGAACCTTTCAGGGTCGGTGTTATTGGGCTTACCAGTCTCCTTAAGGATGGAAATAAATATATAGTAATGGATGATATTTATAAATCAGGGAAGAAATACATGAAAGAGATCCGTAAGAAAGCGGACATAGTGATCATGTTGGTTAATGCAGACCGAAAAGAAAAACAGATTTTGCAAGATGAGTTCAAGGATGCAGATTACATTGTGATAAGCAGGGATATATCTAGGACACGACAAGGACAACCCCAACAGAAAAATGTAACCCCAGTTTATTGTCCTGGAAAGCAGGGGAAATATATGGCATTTATGGAGATGGACATCACACACATTGATTCGCCCTATGTGGATGTAAGCTATTATAACAAACTCATTCAGAATTCTGAACGTCGGATTGCCAATTACCAAAAGAAGAATCCTGATATACCACTTAAAGAATTATATTCAGATAATCAGGCTGTTTATAGACAAATTGTGACTTTAGAAAAGCAATTGGTGGATGCCAAAGATCAAATAGCCAATGCGAGGAATAAGGTAGATTTTGAACTTATTCCAATGAGTAGAAAGATCACAGATGAACCCAAAATGCTTTCCTTTGTTGATGGCATTTTAGCAAAGGAAAAACAATTGAGGGGTAGTTCCTTTTTACCTCATAATGATTTGCACCACCATAATCACAATCACCATATTAAGGAAAAATGACCCTTGGTCCCTCCCTGAACCAGAGTGTATTTATTCTGGTTATTTCGTTTGTTATTGCCATCGGTTATAACGCCATCCGTTCGGACAGTCTTGACTTTATTTATGTAAAATCTGAGGGGGCCGGAGTCATTAAACTGGACTCCCTTCTTGCCCATGATACCATTTTCATAGAACCGACTGTGATTGACGGTGATTTGGCTAAAAAGATGTATGATCTTGGTATTTTGTTTGTAGATGCCCGGGAAATGGAGGAATATAATGAAAGCCACATCTCAGGCGCTATTCTTGGGCCTGATGTTCCGGGTGAATTAACAAAGATTTTTCCTACAGACAAACCACTCATCACCTACTGTAGTGGAGGGCACTGTGATTTGAGCTTCGAGCTTGCAATGGAACTCATGGAAGAATATAATTATGAAAAAGTGTTCGTATATGAAGGAGGACTTCCGGAATGGGAAGACGCTGGATATCCAGTGGATAGGATAAAATGAATTTTCTGCAAAACAAATGGATTGTTTTAATATTCCGTCTCTCTTTGGGAGTAATGTTCATATATGCTAGTATGGATAAAATAAATGATCCAAGAACATTTTCAAACGATATAAGAGCCTATCAAATTGTTCCGTTTGGATTTGAAAATTTACTGGCGATCATTTTACCTTGGTTAGAATTGTTGACTGGTCTTGGCCTAGTTATTGGTATTATGGTTGATGGTGCTGCCCTTATATCCATGGGTATGCTAGTGATGTTTATTATTGCTATTAGTTCGGCGATATTAAGAGGATTTAATATTGAGTGTGGATGCGGACTAAAGGAGGGCGAAATAGTGGGTGCTCAAAAAATATTGGAAAATACTATTTTCTTTTTAATTGGACTTTGCATCATTAATAGGACATCCCCTAAGTATGAAATATTTCCTAAATCAGATTGACCTGAAGGGAATAAGAGTTTAATTTCCGGACTTATTTGCGAGAGTAGCTCAGCTGGTAGAGCACCACCTTGCCAAGGTGGATGTCGCGAGTTCGAACCTCGTCTCTCGCTCGATGCACTGAACTGTGTATTTGTATTTTCATTTATATTGATGTTTAGACTACCCTCAACCCGTATACTCTTGAGATACCTTATATATTTATTTGTTGTATTAGTTGTTTTTGGTTGTAAAAATGGAGGGGAAAATCCGTTATTGTTATCAAGAGAAGATCCAATCAATTTTTCCTTGATAACTTCTGATCATATTCAAGAGGCCACGGATCATGTCCTTTATAAGTCAAATAAATTATTGAAAAATATTTATAAAATTGGACCATCCAAAAAATCATTTAAAAACACACTTCTTCCATTAGACGATATAGCGAATATTATTGAAAATGTATGGAGTCCTGTCAGTTTATTGGCATTCACTCATCCTGATAAGGGCATAAGGGATGCAGGGCTCAAGGCCACTCAGGAAATTGAGGAATTTTTGAATTCAATTTCAGTAGATAAAAAACTGTATAATGCAGTTGTTGATTTTTCTATAAATGCCAATGGAAAAATGCTTGTGGGTTTAGAAAAGAAATTTTTACATGAAACGCTTAGGGATTTCAATCGTAGTGGTTTTGGTCATGGTGAAAGAGTGCGAAACCGGGTAAAAACTATTTTAGATCAATTAACTCCTTTATCCTTGAGATTTGAAAAAAATATATCAGAATCCAAAGATACTCTATATCTAAAGGAACACCATATGATAGGGCTCTCCGCAGACTATAGTAAAAATCGTAAAAAAGAAGACGGTATTTATACAATTGATCTGTCTTACCCTAGTTATTCCCCATTTATGAAATATGCAGAATCAGACAGTGCCAGAAAAGCTCTTCGTTTTATGTATTGGAATCGTGCATCGGATAAAAATCTTTCACTCTTGGATTCGTTAATTCTTATTAGAAATCAGTTAGCTGAAATATTGGATTATCCCTCATATGCGGATTATATTACAGAAATATTGATGTCGGAAAATGCAAACCGTGTTTGGGAATTTGAAAAATCCCTGCACGAAATGATTATGCCAAAAGCTTTGGATGATTACAATAGAATGCTGGAAATGAAATCTCTGGAAACTGGTAGATATGAATCAGTGATTGAGTCTTGGGAATATGATAGATATGAACATTTATTGAAACTGAGACAGTACCGTTTAGATAGTAAAAAGATCAGCGAATATTTTGAATTAACCGGGGTTATAAACGGATTATTTGAAATTTGCACCCAATTATTTGGAATTCAATTCAGCCAGGTTGATAATCCATCTGTGTGGCATAAAGAGGTGACTATGTATGAGGTTTATGAGGAAGCTGATAGCATTTTAATAGGGAGGTTTTATCTGGATTTATTTCCTCGGACTGACAAATATTCTCATGCGGCAGCTTTTAGTGTTACCATGGGTAAACTAATCGAGGACGAATATCAGATCCCTGCAACTGCATTGGTATGTAATTTTCCTCCCCCACAAAATGGAAAACCCTCTCTTTTACCCCATGAAGATGTGGAAACATTTTTCCACGAATTTGGGCATTTACTGCATGATATACTGACCGTGTCTCCATTACAATATTATTCCGGAACTAGTGTTTTACAGGATTTTGTGGAGGCTCCATCTCAAATCCTTGAGAATTGGGTTTGGGAAAAGGAGGTTTTAAAATTATTTGCTCATCATTATGAGACAGGAGAAGTAATCCCCAACAGGTTAGTTAACAAAATGATTGCAGCGAAAAATGTGAATTCAGGTCTTAACACACTACAGCAAATATTTTATGGTGTTTATGATTTTACCCTCCATGATGGATTTGACCCTTTTGGGAAATTTAATTCAACAGACCTTGCTGAATTACTACAGAATGAAATCACTTTATATCCCTATCTTGAAGGAACTCACATGCAAGCGTCATTTGGTCATCTAGTAGGATATGAAGCAGCATATTATGGTTATTTATGGTCTAAAGTCTATGCTCAGGATATGTATTCAGTTTTTAAGGAAAACGGTATTCTAGATCCAGAGACAGGAAGACGCTTTCGAAAAGTAATTTTTGAATCAGGTGGAACAGTTCATCCCAAATTACTGGTTCAGGAATTTTTAGGACGAGAGCCAAATATGGATGCATTCCTAGCCAGCTTGGGCATCCAGAAAAATTAATTTAACTAAAATAACAGAGAGAAAATAAATGAAAAATGGTTCCTCAAAACATGGTTTTAGACAGATTAGCGGAAGAGAAATAAAAGAAATATCATCATTTTCTCGACGATTTATTCACGAACAGAGCGGAGCGGAGCTGCTTCACTTTGAAAATACAGATAATAATAAAGTGTTTGTTGCAGGTTTTAAAACTCCTCCGGACAATAGCTATGGGATACCTCACATTTTAGAACATTGTGTATTAAATGGGTCGAGAAAATTTCATTGTAAAGAACCCTTCGTTGAACTGCTGAAAGGTTCCATGCAAACATTTACAAATGCAATGACCTATCCTGATAAAACTGTGTATCCGGTTGCCAGTACAAATGATCAGGATTTTTTCAATTTAATGGATGTGTATCTTGATGCAGTATTTTTCCCAAATATTTATTCCAATCCAGATATTTTCAGACAGGAGGGGTGGCACTATGAATTAAGTGGTCCAGAAGAAATATTGAGTATAAAAGGTGTCGTTTATAACGAAATGGAAGGAGCATTTTCATCCCCTGAACAGGTCTTATTTCGTTCCATCAGACAACACCTTCTACCCGATACAATTTATGCACATGAGTCCGGGGGAGATCCTGATGTCATCCCAGATTTGACCTACGAAGAATTCATTTCATTTCATAAAAAATATTATCATCCTTCAAATTGTAAGATCCTATTATATGGAGATGGAAAAATTGAAGAACAGTTGGCCTTTTTAAACGAGGGATTTCTTGATCAGTTTCAAAAGAAAGAGATGCACTATGAATCATGGGTTCAAGATAATATTCAGGAAAAGGATTCTATTGAGTTAGTTTATCCCTTATCTGAAGATGAATCTGAGGAGAGCAAAGCGTACCTGAATATCAGTTTCGTAACGGGAAAGTATTTGGACCCAAAAACAATTTTAGGTTTGGAAATCCTAGATCATATTCTATTAGGAACCCCTGCAGCACCTCTAAAAAATGCTCTATTAAAAGCTAAAATAGGGAAAGATATTTTTGGTCAGTTTAATGAGGAATTATTGCAACCAATTTTCGCTATTACTGTTAAACATACTGATCCAGAAAAAAAAGGTGAATTTGAGAGAATTGTCACAGATACTCTTACTTCATTGGCAAACAATGGTTTGAGTGAAAAAATTGTTCAGGCATCAGTGAATATCAAAGAGTTTGAAATGAGAGAGGCCGAATTTGGAGGATTCCCTAAGGGCTTAGTTTTTACCCTTACAGCACTATCTCACTGGATGTATTCTGATCTACCTAATGAAATTCTTGAATTTGAAGCACCATTGAAGGCAATTAAAGAGAATATAAAAAAAGGATATTTTGAATCCTTGATCAGAGATTATTTTTTAGAGAATAACCATAAAATTATGGTCACACTGCTACCAGAAAAGGGCCTCACTGAAAAGAGATTGCAGGAGAAAAATGATAAACTCCAACAATTTAAGAGTAACTTATCAAAGGATGAGATTGATTCTTATGTGGGAATAACGCAGGCATTAATAGACAAACAAATCACTGAAGATACTGAAGAAAACCTAAAAACAATTCCTCTCCTAAATCTATCGGATTTGAATGAAAAAGCTGAGGATATCACTTTAATTCATGAAAAGGTAGAGGATAATCTGACTCTTTTATACACAGGAGAAACAAGGGGAGTCAGTTATGTGAAATACTTTTTTGATACAAAAATAATCCCACAGGAACAACTACCTTATCTTTCACTTTTTGTCTCTTTATTGGGTAAAGTGAGTACAGCACATTATTCCTATGAGGAGCTATCAAATGAAATTCTATTCCATACAGGGGGAATTGGATTTTCCTTGAATACTTTTCAGCCGATTAATAAGGAAGAGTTTCACCCAAAATTAACGGTTTCAACAAAAGCGATGAGTTCCAATATTCCAGAGACTAACAGGTTAATAACAGAAATTATGTCCCAAAGTAAATTTGACGACCGGATAAGAATCAGGGAAATCATTCAGGAATTGAAATCACGCATGGAAATGATCATAATGAATTCTGGGCATCAGGTTGCTTCAATGCGTTTATTATCATACCTCAGTTCCATAGGATCATATCATGAAATAACGGGAGGTCTTGAATATTACCGCTTTGTTTCAGAGCTCGATAAGAATTTTAATAATCAATTTGATCAACTTAAAGTAATACTTGAAAAAATTGCATTATCAATTTTTAATAAAAGAGATATGGTTGTCACATTTGTAAATGGAAACACTGAAATAGCTCATTCGAAATCAAATTTGAAAAACTTTCTTTCATCTGTTCCGGATATTGAGTTCACTGTCAATCCATATAAATTATCTCCTGAGATTCTTAATGAAGGTTTGGCAACACCATCCCGGGTGCAATATGTGTCACAGGGATATAACTTCAGAAAACTGGGATTTCAATATTCCGGAGCGTTGACTGTGTTTAGCCGGATAGCGGGATTGGATTATTTATGGAATAAAGTGAGAGTTCAGGGTGGAGCATACGGTTCGTTTGTCTCTCTTTCAAGAAATGGAGATACGGTCTTCTCATCCTATCGTGATCCTAATTTAAAGAAGACATTAAAGGCTTTTCACCAAATTAAGGAATATTTATCCCAGTTTAAACCTACAGCCCGAGAAATGAGAAAATATATAATTGGTTCCGTTTCTGCTCTGGATAAACCTTTAACTCCAATTATGAAAGGCAGTGTAGGGACAGCTCGTTTCTTTCAGGAAATTGATGAAAAAATGATTCAGGCCCACCGCAATGAGGTCATGGGGGCAAAACCAAAAAATATTCGTGATATCACTGAAATGGTTGCAGCTGTTTTGGATAAGGAGGTAATCTGTGTTGTGGGGAACGAAGGAAAACTTCAGGAGGAAGAATCAATTTTTGGAGAGATCATCCAAGTTTTTAATTGACTCCAATGTTTCTATGATTTCTGGGTCTTTAAAAAGATCAAGGTCGAATATAATGGAAGCAATCTTTTGTGCAGTATCATCATCAGAAAGTCCTGAAGATTTTAGGGCTTTCCATGCATCAGATAAGGTATCCAGGTCTTTGTCATTTTTGAATATTTCATCGAGGAAAACCGATGGAACTTCAAAATCCCTGAGACGTTGATACATATTTAATTTTTCCAACTCCATAGATAAAATTACTGTGATAAAAAATCAGATAAAATAATAATGTGTTTTTTTGAGAATAGAAAAACGAAATGTAAATTAGGTCTCTTTAATCTTAGTTATTATATTGATTTGGCGTCGTACCCAAGTGGCTCAAGGGGGCGGTTTGCAAAACCGTTATTCACCGGTTCGAATCCGGTCGACGCCTCGTTTTATTATTGATGCCCGGGTGGTGGAATTGGTAGACACAAGGGACTTAAAATCCCTCGGATGTATAATCCGTGACGGTTCGAGTCCGTCCCCGGGTACACTACTTTTATCTGTTAGAAACCCCTGATTTACCATCGGGGGTTTTCTGTTTTTAGTACCCAGAAAAAAATATTGCTAACTGTGTCATTCTTATTCAAGCATATACCAAATATACCCAAATAATGGACACACTTTACCACCCACCCAGGACCTTGGGGGGCACCCCCTGTCTTTTAGATATAACCACCTCTTACACCATACAGGGGGAGAACAGGTCGCAATCTCTATAAAAACGCCAAATAAGTGTAAATTTGAGCCAATGAACCGCCTTTTACTTATACCATTGCCACCTATTTGTAAAAAAGTGGGGATGGGGTAAATTGAAGGAATGAAAAAATAATTATTTTTATAACTATTTATTATTGGTTAAATGCCTGAATTACCCGAAGTACAGACTGTAGTAAATTCTTTACATCCAAAAATAATTAATCAAAAGATATTATCTATTGATTTGCTTTGGAATAAAACTTTATATACAAATAATTTAAATACTCTAAAGTCAGAAATATCTAAATTACCCAAGATTATTTCAATTAATCGACATGGGAAATATATTATAATTAAATTAAATAATAAATTTATAGTATTCCATCTCAGGATGACTGGATACCTTTATCATTCTATTAATATTAATGCAAAATCCAGCTATATAAGATGTTTTTTTACCTTGAGCAATAATTCATACTTGATATATGAAGACATAAGAAAATTTGGGGGCTTTTATTATTTGGATAATCTTAATGTTATATTTGATAAAACAGGAATTGATCCTATGGATATAAATTTTTCTTATGATTGGATTTCAAAAAATATAAAAAAAAGAAAAAAAATGATTAAATCACTTCTTTTAGATCAACGGTTTATCTGTGGAATTGGAAATATTTATGCTGATGAAATATTATGGCTTTCTAAAATACATCCTAAAATGCCAGCAAATAATATTAATGCAAATAAAGTAAATAAATTATATACCAATATATTAAAAATATTGAATAATTCTATTAAGTATCATGGAACCACAATAATCAACTTTAAGTTTGATAATATGAAAACTGGAACATATAAAAATCAACTAAAAGTCTATGGAAGACAAAATCAAAATTGTAAACGTTGCTATAACATGATTCATCGTCAAAAAATAGCTGGGAGATCAACTTTTTTCTGCAAGTTTTGTCAGAAATATTGAACACAATATAATTTTTCTATAATAAGATTAATTTATTTATGATTAGATTTTTTATAATAATTATTCATTCCCCATAAGACAGTGTCTAATGTGCAACACTTAAGACAATTACTTTCCCACATTGATGGCAGGGGATACAAATCCTATAAACAGATCAAGGGCTCTTATAAATTCCCTGATTTCACCTTGTACATCGATCACGTTCAGGGTGATCCTTTTGCTCAACCATCCAAAGTTCGTCTGCGGGTAGATCAGGAGCGTACCCAAATCCCCAGAGACTTGTGGCTCAACTCTGTGCGTCAGGTAGCCCTGGAAGATTTTATCGCCCGCGCAGTATGCCAATCTATTCAGGATATTGTGACTCCGAAAAAAAGTTCTGGAAAGAGTGGACTCGTGTTTATTGATTCGGGCAGGCAGGAGGTTTTGGAACGTACCGCAGTGGTTATCGAGGAAGATTGGGTAGAGGCCCGCCTGCAGGTAGGCTTGCCGGCAGCAGGCAGAAAAATACTCGGAAAACAGGCAACCATAATGCTGTATAAGGAGATCCCTCTGATTGTTGAGCAGGCTTTAATGTGGAAAAACCTAGATCAGGACCAATGTCTTTCGTTCGTAGAGTGTGTAGAGAATCAGGAAGTAGTTCGCCGTAAGCTAAATGAGTCTGGCTTAGTGGCCTTTGTAGTCAATGGTGCCGTATTGCCTCGAGAGTCAGGCATAAGTGACCGACCTTTATCTGGAGATCAGGTTGTAAGATTTCAGGCACCAACCTCTTTGGAAACTCAAATAGAAGTGCCCAACCAACTGCATGGTGGGGAAACCGTGGTTCGTGGTCTGGGAATCCCCAAAGGAGTCACCCTAATCGTGGGAGGTGGTTATCACGGCAAGTCAACACTGCTCAAGGCATTAGAGAAGTGCGTATATG
>CAYSQB010000002.1:0-65852 GCA_964433085.1 uncultured bacterium | reverse complement strand
TCACTCTCAAAAAAGAGGTTAGAAAGTTATCTAATATATCAGATTATTTACTGAAACAGGTAAAATCACTAAAGAGTAATAATGATTAAATTTTAACTGATAAAATAAATGTGAAACTATTTAATCCATAAATATTATAGTTATTTAAAAAGGAATAAAATGAACTTTACTATTTTTAATCGCATGTTCAGAGCATCAAAATTGGATGTGGAATTATATGAAGAGGTGGAAGCGGATAAAACCCTGTTGACTGAGGCCATGGTGGTTGTCATACTTTCCAGTCTTGCCAGTGGCATTGGCTCTTGGTCCATGGGCTTTGGAGAGCTATTCACTACAACTATAGGGGAACTGATCAGCTGGTATGTATGGGCATTTATTGTTTATCTTATTGGGACTAAACTTTTGCCAGAATCTCAAACAGTCGCCGACCATGGTGAACTTTTAAGAACCATCGGATACAGTAGTGCTCCCGGTGTAATTCGAGTGTTGAAATTAATTTTACCATTTGATGGGGCGATTGATTTTCTTGCTAATATCTGGATGCTTGCAGCGATGATCATTGCAGTTCGTCAGGCTTTGGATTATGAATCCACCATGCGATCTGTAGGGGTCTGCATATTGGGGTTATTAGTGAAGATTATCGCTCTAACTTTCATATTATTGGCATTGGGTTTTCTCTATAGTGTCATAGGGAAAGCAGTTTAGCTTGGTGTGACTCAAAAGATCTGTGTTGTAACTGGTGCAACAGATGGAATAGGAAAGCGAACCGCTGAGATATTAGCAGGTCAGGGGTTTGTCCTTGGGCTGATCGGACGTAATCAGGAAAAGGGGAAAAGGCTAGTTCAAGAACTGTCCACTCAATCTGAGAATGATAATATTCATTATTTCAATGCAGATCTATCTCTCATGTCGGAAGTCAAAAAAGTATCAGGGGAAATCCAAGATAAATTTCCTGTCATAGATGTGTTAATAAATAATGTGGGAGCAGCATTTTTTAAAAAAACCTTCACTTCAGAAGGATTTGAATCCACATTTGCCTTGAATCATTTAAGTTATTTTTTATTAACTAAATTATTACTTGATAATATGAATCAGCAGGGTGCTCGGATTGTAAACGTAGCATCAGATGCTCATATCGGTGCTGGTTTAAATTTTAACGATTTTCAGGGAGTGAACCCCTATGGTGGTTATCCCAATTACCAGAGATCGAAACTGATGAATATTTTATTTTCATACGAACTTGCACATAGACTTAAAGATAGCCCCATCACTGTAAACTGTCTGCATCCCGGGTTTGTTGCCAGTAAGTTTGGTCACAATAATTCAGGTTTGAAAGTTGCGTTTCTGAAATTAGCTCAAAAACTGAAAGCAATCACCGTAGAGGAAGGTGCTGAAACAAGTATCTTTCTGGCTTCTTCGCCAGAGGTAGAGGAAACCAGTGGTAAATATTATTATAAAATGAGGGAGAAAGAAAGCTCTACCGAATCTCGTGATGAGGATACCAGAAAAAGACTTTGGAATATAACGGAAGAACTTTTAGTGAAATTCAGTTAATTGGTAACAATATCTAATAATTCCACCTCAAAGATCAACAACTCATTTGGTCCAATTTTACCACCGCTTCCACGTCTTCCATAAGCAAGCGTAGGTGGGACATAAAGTTCCCATTTGGCTCCAACTTCCATGATTTGCAAGGCTTCTGCCCAGCCCTTAATGGCAGAGCGAAGGCTCATTATAGCTGGTTCATTTCTCTCAACGGAGCTGTCAAAAACAGTGCCATCCAGATGTTTACCAGTATAGTGAACTTTAACATTTTCATTTACCGTGGGGTTTGCTCCTAAACCAGTTTGAAGCACCTTGTATTGTAGTCCGCTGGATAATTCAATAACCCCGTTCGCAGTTTTATTTTTTTTTAGGAATGTGTCGCATTTTTTCTGGTTTTCTTCTGCTAATATATTTTGTTGCTCTGCTTTATTCATTCGTACAGACTTATAATAATCCCGGAGCATCTGCCTGGTATCATTTTCTGTGAGTAAAGGTTCTTGCTCGTTATAACTTGTCACAAATCCATTAAAAAATAAATCAGAATCAATATCAAAATCCTGTCTCTTATAAGATGAACCAAGATTGACGCCCATTCCGTAACTTATGGAGTCCATTTTTGTACTTAACTCAACTTTTGGCATTTCAGCTAATTTGTGTATTTCTTCAGGACCGGTTTCATTTATCTTTGATTTTGAACAGGACAGAGTATAAAAAAGTAGAATTGGAAATAGATGAATCGGTTTCATTTCATTTTTTTCGGTATGTGAATACTAAAATTACAATGATAAAATCTAAAATCGCTGTGAGAATAAATGCCAGAATAACCTTTATGGAAAAATAATTCTGAGCAAGGAAATATGCGCCAATATTCGCTATCCCAAATAGAAACCAGGACAGCCAGCTTACTCCCTCTGATTTTTTGCTCTTGACAATTTTTACGATTTGAATCATCGTAGACCCCGGTAGAATAATTGCCGGAAACCATGTTAACAGATCTTTAAGTAAATCCAAGATGACGGAGAATATTTAAAACCAACAATGAAAAGAGAAAATTTATCAGGAATTATTTAATAAATTTACGGCGGTACCGTAAACCAGTAGTTCTGCTGTGCTCTGCATGATCATAGATGTCTGGAACCGGACACCAACGATCCCATCCGCACCCAATTCCTCGGCTTTTTCAATCATTCTCTGAATGGATTGCTCTCTGGATTCTGCTAGCATTCCGGTGTACTCTTTTATTTCTCCACCAACGATAGATCTCAGCATCGCACTTATATCTTTACCTATATGTCTTGCTCTTATTGTATTACCAATAACTGTCCCTAACGTATCAGTTATTGTATATCCCGAAATGGTTTCTGTTGTAACTATTTTCATTTATCTATTCCCCTGAATGGTTCTCTATCTTTTGATCGTTGATTTTCATTAGAAATATCGATTAAGAATAAAATAATCCCTATTAAAATCACAGCGATCCCCAATCCGATTATAGGGTGAGATGAAAGAAATTTAAGAATAATAGTTATGAATTTCAGTGTCAGCAAAACAAATCCGCTGACAATAAGATAAAAGGCAGTTTTTCTCATAAAAAATTTTTAAATAAAAAGTAAATCCAAATAAAATTCCAGTTAATTTTCCTTAGAAAATAACCTGAATATGGGTAAAAACATATTGATTTATTATGGTGAACACTATTCAAAAAGGACCATTTACTTTTCACTCGATTATAGGTGGTTATGATAAAAACATAACCTACTTGATCCAAACGCCAGAAACAGAAAGGGTGTGGGCTGTTGATGCTTCTGTCTCAATTAGAGGATTACCCTGCGAATTAAAAAATCGAATAGCAGGAATATTTATTACTCATACACATGGTGATCATGTTGCCTATCTTGATCAGTTTATATCAGAAAACCCTGAGATTGATATTTATCTTTTTGAAGGCTCATCCTACAAAAGGTCTGATAGAAATACTACTTCGATCTCAGATGGAGACATAATTAATATAGGCCAATTTCCAGTAAAGGTATTGCACACTCCTGGGCATTATTCAGACAGCTGTTGTTTTCTATTCAATGATTCTTTATTTACCGGTGATACTGTTTTTATTGGCAGAACTGGAAGGACAATAAGTGCAGATTCTAATGTGAGAACATTATATCGTTCCGTTTATAAGAAGGTATTAACTCTACCTCAAGATATCACTCTTTTTCCCGGACATGATTATGGACCCAAACCTTACTGCTCAATAGAAGAAAATATAAAAATGAGTTCATTACTTCAGGCAGAGGATGAAGACGATTTTGTTTTTCGAATGGAGGAATATGAACGTAGCAGAATTTCTTAACCTGAACACTGAATTACCTAACACTGAATTTCAGTTTAAACAATATGGTAAAATAAATGATACCGTTGTCATTGGGCTCCATGGCTGGACAGGAGATGAACATTCGCTGATTCCCGTATCCATAGGGGTTATGTTACACAATTCCCTGTGGATTTTTCCTCGCGCTCCATTTAATGCACGAAAGATTTCAAAAGGGTATTCATGGTTTGATAGAAAACCGAAGTCGAAAATGGAGGTATTGGAAACGATTCATATTATTAAAAAAATTGTAGATTCAATTCACGATAGAATGGGTAAGAATGTAAAAATATTTTTATTGGGTTTTTCTCAGGGGGCCACCTTTTCGACTGCTGCAGGTTTAATCATTAGAAACAAGATTAACGGCATTGTGTCGATCGCAGGATTTTTAAGCAAAAAAAACGTAGAGATGCTAAACATAGAACCGATAGGGTTCAGTCTTCCTATGTTGATTTTACATGGGACTAAAGACCAAGTTGTTCCAGTGGAAAGCGGAATAGAATCAATGGAAATTTGTAAAGAATTGGGATGTGATGTTGTGATGAAAATCTATGATGAGAAGCATAAAATTCCTGTTGCTGCTATGAAATTCATTAGGGAGTTCATGACAAAATAATTATTTAATTAAATAGAGGAAATGAAATAGAGATTTATTTTTGATTGTATAGAAGGAATAAAAACTTAATATTGTTTTTCATTATTAAATAGTTTCGATCTTAATCATATTTGTGGACCCTGTGATTCCAACAGGAATCCCTGCCGTCATAATAAATTGCTCTCCTTTTTTTATCATACTATTATCAATAAAAAATTTTCTACAAAACTTAAGCATCTGATCTGTTGATTTGAATTTATTAACTTTTATTGGGAAAACCCCCCAGGTTAGAGATAATTTTCTATACACCTTGTCTGATGGTGTCATCGCAAAAATTAATGAAGATGGTCTAAAACTTGACATCGTATTACCGGTGCTTCCTGACTCAGTCATAATAACCATTATCTTTAGTGAGAGGTCTCTAGCAATTTTAAATGCAGATGAACAAATTGCGTTTCCAGAATTTGTTTTATCTGGTGATTTGATCAAATTAAAAAACTCCTCATTATCTAATATTTCTTTTTCAACATTTGAGACTATTGATTTCATCATCCTAACACAATCAAGTGGAAATTTTCCTATGGCTGTTTCACCTGATAGCATGATTGCATCAGAGCCATCATATATAGCACTAGCGACATCACTGACTTCCGCTCTGGTTGGCATAGGATTTTCCATCATTGACTCTAGCATTTGTGTTGCAACAATTACCGGTTTACAGCTCACATTACATTTTCTAATAATTTTTTTCTGTAACGTTGGAACTTTTTCAAGCTCTAGTTCTAATCCAAGATCTCCCCTTGCAACTAGAATCCCATCAAACGCTTCTATGATATCATCTAATTGCTCTATGGCTTCAGATTTTTCTATTTTTGCGATTACAGGAATCTGATGATTTAGTTTATTTAATAATTGATCAATAATTAACCTATCAGCAGCAGACCGGACAAAACTCAGTGCAATCCAATCAATACCTAGCTTAATCGCTAGTTTGACATACTCAAGATCTTTTTTCCCTACGGTTGGCAAATTTATTTCTACCCCACATATATTCACTCCCTTCTGTGGTAAAATGTCCCCCTTATTTTTTGCTTTAATCAATATTTGGGAGTTTGAAATCTTATTTTGAACTATGAATGAAAGTTTCCCATCATCTATTTTAACCTTTGCCCCTTTTTTAATCCCATTAAACTTAAGTTGTGCATCAAGTGGGATCTCAGCGTTTAGACCTAGCGTGTATAAATTTCCTCTTTTAATACTGATAAATTCTTCGTTAGAGGTTCTAATTTTTGGTCCTGGTAGATCCATCATTATCGAAACACTTCTATTTAATTTTTTAGAAATATTTCTTATATTTTTTACTAGATTATCAATATCAAAAATATCACTGTAATGGGACATATTTATCCTTGCAACATCCACTCCAGCAATTATCATCTTTTCTACCATTGATTTTGATATAGTTGAAGGACCAAAGGTCGCTACAATCTTTGTTCGTCTATATTTCATATATAATAAATTATAACTACGGAGTAAACTCTAGAGGGGAATTAATGTTGTTTGTTGAGCTCAATTTACTACATTTCGGGTAAAAGATACTGTGAGGCCTAATTGGTTCAATCCCTGCTCCTAAACCTAAGAATATTTTTGAGGAAATATCTATTTCGTAGAGATTAAATCAGTGTCAAATTAGATAATAATACTTATTCTATCCTTACGTTTATTGCTCGGTCTCCTTTCATGTCAAAATCTATGTCAAACAACACCCGCTGACCTTCTCTGAGTCCTTTATGTTTGAGGTGCTCTCTCAGACCACTGACATGTAGAAAATAATCTTCACCGTCATCACCGGTCACAAAACCGAAACCTCGATCTCTATCATATTCTTTAACTGTTCCTGATTTCATAGCTCTATCCTTTCCAATTATTTAATCTTGTAATGTAATTGAACTTGAAAATCCAGATATTTCGATCCTCCTTCACCACTCACCCCTGCCTGACTTCTTGGAAAAGTGACAAAAGGAATTCCAATTCCTTCATGATAATCTCTCAATTCAAATTTTAATGAATATTTTTCATTCATTCTATATTTCATTCCGATCCCGAAAATGAACAGTGCGTCCTTTTTACCATCGATAAACCCAACATCAATTAACGTATATCCTTTTACTTTTTCACGGGTTTGAAGGGCAAACTCCACTCCAGGTCCAAATTGCAGAAAATGATGGGAACTGTCTGAAGATTCATGATTCAATTGTGTATGCAAAATAGAAAACCTGATTCCGTAAGAGGGAGACAATGTCCAAAGTCCGCCAATGGAAAACTCATGTGAATTTAAGTAATCAGTTCTGGGCATGAAATAACCGATTCCGGGACCAACTTCCATTACCGATGAGAAATTTCCCTGAGTTTTTCCTCTAAATTCTGAAGATAGAACGATATTTAAAAACAGTATGGAAACAATCCATGCCTTATTGAACATATTATGAAACATTAGAATTTGATTTCTTCATCCATATTATAAAACATAAATGACCAGATATCTGCCTGTTCTTCGATATATTTTGATGTGGGTTTCCCGGCACCGTGCCCTGCTTTTGTTTCTATTCTGATTAAAAGTGGATTGGGATTATCAGATCTTTTTTCCTGAAGAGTAGCAGCATATTTGAAAGAATGAGCTGGAACCACCCGGTCGTCATGATCAGCGGTTGTGATCATCGTAGCGGGATAGAGTGCATTTGAATTAATATTGTGCAGGGGAGAATAGGAAAACAGATTCTCAAAATGTGCAGGGTCATCACTGCTTCCGTATTCCACAGCCCAGGCCCATCCAATTGTGAATTGATGGTAGCGAAGCATATCCATTACTCCCACAGCAGGAAAAGCAACTTTGAACAAATCTGGGCGCTGATTTATTACTGCACCGATGAGCAATCCACCATTTGAACCGCCACGAATCGCAAGTTTTTCTGGACAGCTATATCCTGAATTTATAAGGTACTCTGCACCTGCTATAAAATCATTAAAAACGTTTTGTTTATTTTCAAGCATTCCAGATTTATGCCAGGAATCTCCATATTCACCGCCACCCCTCAGACAAGCAAGGGCATACACACCTCCATTCTCCATTAGAACAATATTCCCAGTACTGAAAAACGGCTGCATGCTGATATTGAATCCGCCGTATGCGTAAAGAAGGGTAGGATTTGTTCCATCCATTGTAAGGTTTTTATCGTGAGTGATAAAGATAGGAATTTGAGTTCCATCTTTACTCGAATAGAACGATTGGGAGGTCGCATAATCTTCCGGAGAGAAGGCAACTCCAGATGTCTTGTGTACATTGGAGGTCAAGGAATTTAAATCAAACCGGAAAATGGTCATTGGGTGATTGAATGTCTCAAAGCTGTAAAAAACTTCTTTTGAATATTTTTTTCCTCTAAATCCACCCAGACTTCCTGGAGAGGGGAGTTCCACTTCTTTTAGAAATTGGCCATTTTGCCTATGGATAAAGGCTTTGTCCTGTGCGTCAACCATATAAATAGCAATGAGCTTATCACTTGGGAAAGAGACAGATTGCAAGGTATGTTTGCTCTCAGGAAGGACATCAAACCAGTTTTCTATTTCAGGGTTATTTAAACTGAAGGATACCAATCGTTTTTTGGGAGAATTTCTATCAGTCATCATATAAAATATATTTCCCACATTATGAACGATTCCGTGATCCCCATCAAAATCTGAAACAACTGATATAAATGGAGAATCCGGATTATTTAGTTCCTTGATGGCAACCGTATTACCGTGAGTGCCCTTTGATTGATACAAGATAAGAAATTGATTATCCTCTGTTGTGCTTACATAGGGAGAGTGCCTTGGGTGTTCCGTATCTTCATAAATCAAGATATCTGTAGTTTGGTCAGTACCCAGCTCGTGATAATAAACTTTACTGTTTTCATTTGTAGCGGACAGTTCTTTACCTTCTTTTGGTTTCGGAAATGTAGAATAGAAAAATCCGGTTTCGGTCCAAGCCATTCCGGAAAACTTTATCCATTGGATGTGGTCAGCAAGCAATTGGTTTGTACTCAAATCCAGAATATAAAATTCCTTCCAGTCTGATCCGGATGAACTGACACCGTAGCCCAAATATCGGCTGTCATTCGAAAAATAAGTACCGCTAAGAGCAACGGTTCCGTCCTCTGAGAATGTATTAGGATCTAAAAGGACTTTAGGTTCAGCATCTAAATTATCCTGAGTATACAGGACCCATTGATTTTGTAACCCATCGTTTTTATAAAAGTAGAATTTATCTCCCTGCTGAAAAGGAATGGAAAATTTTTCATAATCATTCAGCTCGGTTAACCTTTCTTTTATTTTGTTCCGGTAAGGAATTATTTTCAGGAATTTATTTGTGATCCTGTTTTGGGCTCTTACCCAACGATTTGTTTCACTGGATTGGTCATCCTCAAGCCAGCGGTAAGGATCATTAACGGATACACCATGATATGTGTCCACCACATCCACTTTTCTGGATTTGGGATAAGTGATTTTTCCGTGGTGATATTTTGCTGTGAAAACAAATAATCCAATTAATATAACTGTTGTGATGTATGTTTTTGTTCGGTTCATTTTTTCTATGAAGTTCGGTTAATATTAGTTTAAAGGATATATTTTTGTTCCAAATTTAATGTATAATCAATGATATTAAGTTACAACTCCTCTATTATACCTATATTCCTGAATGATCTCACCGGAGGAATCCCATTCTGTAAATTTTCCATTCATTTCCCCATTTTTATAAAAACAATCAATTTTTTTCATCCCATTTTTATGCCAATGAATACAGCTTCCGTTCTGGATACCATGTATATAATTATTTGATTTCATTTTATTCCCCGTTTCATACCACTCCAGCCATTGTCCATGATATTTCCCCTTTTCATAGTGAATCTGAAATGTTTTTTCTCCGTTGCTGTACCACTGCTTACACAAGCCATGGCGCAATCCGTTTTGATATTCGATTTCTGATTCCATTTGACCTGTTCTGGACCATCTTTTCCATGTTCCTTCCTTTTTCCCATAGGAATAAAAACCTTCCTCTTTTTTCCCACTGTCAGGATACCATGACTGGATCTTGCCATGGAGAGTCCCTCTATCATAAGTGATAGATGACCGTCGTTTCCCACTGTCATACCAAGCTTCCCAGGTTCCGTTTGGCTGGCCATGAACAAAAGAACCATCGGATTTTTTATGTCCACTTGAGAACCATTCAATTTGCTTTCCATGAATGATATTCTTTTCATAAAATTCCTTTTGTTTCATTTTCCCGTTGGGATACCAAACTTTTCTCAGGTCAGATTTTAGTCCTAATACAAAATTTTCTTCCTCCCGAATCTCACCTGTAGGATAATATTTTGTCCATATCCCATCTTTTTCCCCTTTATTAAATGACCCTGTCAAGTGTAATCTTCTATTCTGACCCCATTTCCGTAGCTCACCCTGAAGGATTCCATCTTTATATTGGACCACTTCTTTTTTTTCTCCGGTAATATACCATGATGCCCACTTTCCTGTTTTGTTTCCCGAATCAAACTTACCCTTTTGTTTTAATATATCATTTGCATACCACCACTGAAACAATCCATTTTTATCCCCACTTTTCCAAAGTCCTTCATACCGTTTTTTACCATTGAAAAAATAGTCGATCCAGAGTCCATCTTCCTGCCCATTCTTATATTCACCTTTCTGAATCAAGCTACCAGATTCATTCCATACGGAAAAAATTCCATGCTGAAGGTTATTGCTAAAATACTTTTCTTTGTGCCTGTAACCTGACTCATAAAAGGAAATGAATGTTCCGTGTTTGGCTCCATCTTTTTTTACCTTACAGTAGGTTTTCATCAAACCGCTTGGATAGAATTGAAGGTTTGCTTCGTTAACTTTTGGGAAAGATAATTCGATTGAGCAATCAGAAATATCTTTGTAAACAACCCATCCCAGTGAAAGATAATCTTTCACTAAGGATGCCAGTTGGTCCGGAATTTTAGTTGTTATTATTGTTTTTAACAGTTGCTGATTCACGGTGGAGTTTCACACATAAAATTGTTTGAAAGCAAAGGAAACATTCACCGAAAAAAACGAAAACGGGATATTCCATAATATCCAGGATAAATTCCCCCTCTAGATATATAGGTTCAGAACTTATAGAGGAATTCTATTTGATGAGGTTTGGAATTTCGGATATAGGTATTAAAAAAAATGGTACCCCGGACAGGATTCGAACCTGTGGCCCACAGCTTAGAAGGCTGTTGCTCTATCCAGCTGAGCTACCGGGGCAATATTTAGATATCTAGTCATTATCAATTAAAGCATTACCAATTTTTTCCCACTTTTTCAGATCTGATGAGATATACACTTCCCCTGTTTTGGTAACCGCTGTAAAATATTGTTTAATATCATCAGCATAGGCTGATCGTGAGAGAGATATAAAGTCATTTTTATTATCCACTCTGCTGACATATTCAATCAATTTGCCAATGGTTTGTGTATTTTTGTTTTCAAGCTTATATAGATTTCCTAAATTTGTTAGAATTGCAAATCCAGTAATTCTTGGTGCAAGTCCAAAGCTGTAAGCTTCTGATCCTACAATGTTTTCCAAATTATTCCTTTCTAATATATTTTCAAGTTTAGCGATTGTTTCCTTTGATGCACTTTTACCATCTTCACCATCCTTACCTTTTTCTCCCTTTTCTCCCTTTTCCCCTTTTTCTCCCTTTTCTCCTTTTAATCCCTGGATACCAGGAATTTTTACAATTTTAGGAGAACAACCTGTTTGTACAAACAGTACAAGGGCAAATAGTAATATGAATTTCATCCTTCTGGAAATAAAAAAGGTAATGCCCTGGCGTAGGCCATATAAATAATAATTGCTAGCTCCGATGTAAGCGCGGTAATAAAAAAATATGTAGACAGACGAATATACTCATTCTTTAACTGGTTTATCTTTCCGAGGGAAAAAACCTGATGGGAAAAAATTGTATAAAATTGGTCCTCGTCATTTGATTTAGATTTCAGGTGCTCGGAATATTCTTCTGGGCTATTGAATTGGCTGATTCCTGCGAAAAAAGTGGGACTTACATATTCCTTCTCAGTCTCTTCTTGGCCTTCAGATTGAATGGTTTCCTTGCGAAGCCTGGGAATGATCACTCTTACTAAGTTATACATTGTTCCTATGGCTGCACTAAAATAAACCAAAACCAGGGAAAATGTTATCCTATCCATCTGCAATTTTGGAAAGTGAACAATAAAGAACACCATAAAAACACCCAAAATAGAGAGTAATGTTAAGGCTTTTTGGTCTGTTCTCTGAATCACAGCCTGTTCACCCTCAAGTATTTGAATCAGCGCCTGTAAATGATATTTTGCCATTATACTATTTTATTAACCTATCTATAATAATTGCTCTTAATGCTTAATGAAATAAGCCCCTGAAAAAGAGAAAATTAAATAAAAAATCATATAGATTAATATCTAACAATTATTGTTTAGTTCGAACTATCGAAAAAATTGTTTATTTTTAATTATATTAAAAATAATGATTATACCCAATAGTTGATTCCAAATATAAAATATGGATTAATATTTACTGGATTCAATATAATGAAGTCAGTGATTTATCGACGAGAAAACACTTGACACGTATCTTAATCGTAGTGTACACTTGTCCGACATTATAATTTAATTAAAAACATTTAACTAACAATTAATCGAGGAGTGATTATGTCAGAAGTTGTAAAACAAACTGGAGTTTCAAAGGAATCTGGATATCTATACTATCTTGGGAAAGATGGTAATGTTTGGCGTTCAAAAATGTCCAGGGGCAGAAAGGGTGGCGGTAATGCTGAAAAAGTAGCAGATGCGGGTGTTTCTCGTGAATCTGGATATCTTTATTTTATTGATAAAGGTGGTAATGTAGCTAGGTCAGCAATGGCAAGAGGAAGAAAGTAGTACCCCTATAGTGAATTAAAAAGGTCTTCATTTTGAAGGCCTTTTTTTTTATATACAATTTTACTTTTACAATGATAAAACCGGATAATAATCTGGAGCTATACGTTTATTGTTTTGTATTGATATTTTTTTCAGAAATTCTCCACTCTGAGCTGATTCAGTCCATCCAAATTATCGGGAACCAATATACCAAAGATCATATCATTTTACGGGAGATTCAACACCCTGTTCCAGGAGATTTCAATCAATCTGTTGCTAAAGAGGATAGAGATAGAATCTATAATCTGGGTTTGTTTTCTACTGTTGATATCTTTGAAAAAGATTTGCTCTATACTATAACGGTTGTAGAAACATTCAGGTTTATTCCATTTCCCTTGATAGAATATGATGAGGGGAAAGGATTATCATATGGAGGAGGTGTTGCCTACAAGAATTTCAGAGGATTAAATGAAAAATTATTTTTTGGGATGATATTTGGGCAGGAGAGAACTTGGTTTCTGGATTTTAGAGATCCCTGGATAGCCGGAGATCATATTTCCATTAATTTAGGGATATATGATTTTTTTTCTGATGGCAATGTTTATGCCTATGAATATCAGGAAAAGGGTGGTTATGCGGGGATAGGATTTTATCGGGGAGACAGCAACAAATATGATTTGAAAATGGGGGTCGAAACTATTTCTCTAGATACAGCTAGAGTCATACCTGATGATCGGTGGGCTTTAGGGACATTTATTTTTGATTATCAGTATCTGTATAGTATTTTTAATTATCAGTACGATACACGTGATGTTTTTGTAGACCCTACAAAGGGGCAACATTTAAAACTGCATTTGAAACCTCGCATTGGTTTAGAAAATACTCATAATTTTTTCCAATTTAATTGTGAACACACGTATTATTATCAAATATCTCAAGATTTCAGAAACCCTGTACTATCGATCAAATCATCTCTGTTCATACAAAAAAAACCAGAACCTATTCCTCCATTTTCGTATGTGTATATTGGAGGGGAAGACTATGTGCGGGGCTATTCCCCGATTCCCTGGCAGAATCCTGAGCCGACTCAAGAAAAAATAGAGGGGGTGCATGCGTTCTATGAAAGTATTCAGCTTCAACATACATTATTTCCTAGAATGGATTATGGAGGGATAGAACTGGGAACCGATGTTGTTTATTTTTTAGATGTGGGGGTCAGTTCCAAAAACTTGAATTCAAACGATTTTAAAAATAGTATTGTGGGATATGGTTTCGGGTTACGGTTTTTTGCTTCGGGTGCAGGAGTGATTGGGATTGATATTGGATTTAATCCTTACGGAACATATTTTATACACCCGACAGTTGGTAACTAAGAATTTTTTCGAAAGATCATCGCTTTTTTGAATTGATTTTCATTTCCGTTTCGTAACCGAGATATATTACTTCTGTGGGTATAAATGACAAACCAGGGGATCAATAAGGAAAAGATTAAGAGTGAGAGCGGTGGAGGTGTGATGGTTGTAATAACTGGAAGGATAAATAGGAATATGGGAAGGGATGAGGATGCTAAGATAGAGCCAAGGGAAACATACCCTGTTAAAATTAATGTTATAGCAAAAACAACTAGACAAAGAGGAATAGCAACCGGAAATAGAGCGATCAGCATGCCTCCCAACGTTCCAACACCCTTTCCTCCCTTGAACCTCGCAAAAATTGGATAAGTGTGGCCTAATACCGCAAAAAAACCACATAGAATCTGGAGAATTCCAACATCACCTATGTTGATATAGTTTATGCTATGCAGGGCATAAACTGCGGTGGGAAGCCAACCTTTAAATACATCTACAACAACGACCATGAGAGCAGGTTTCCATCCCAGAACACGGAAAACATTTGTTCCTCCGGCATTCCCACTGCCGTGTTCCCGAATGTCAATCCCTTTTGTTAGTTTTCCAACGATGATGCTGGTTGGAGTAGAGCCGGACATATAGCTTAGAAATAAAACCAGAATAAAAATGATCCAGGGACTAACCATTGAGTGAGTCAAAAAGAGTTTGGATTGATATAACCATTGCCCCGGGGCCTGCATGAGCACCTAGGCCAGGACCAACTTCGGACACAAAGACATTTTCCTTTCCGACTTTTTGTATAAAATTATCCCGAAACTTAAGTGCTTTTTCTTCGCAATTTGCGTGGGAGATACCTATTCTTAACGGTTGATTCCAGTCAATTGTTTTTTGAACATAGTTATTAAATTTTTCCATAATATTTTTTCGACCAAATGTTTTCCCCACGGGCTTAATCCCTTTTGAGGTGAATGACAAAATGGGATTTATCTTAATCAGGTCAGCTACTTTCTTCACCGATGCGGGGAGACGTCCACCTCTTACCGCAAAATCAAGTGTTTCAAGTCCAATATAGAGAGTGGTGTTTTCGATAGCTTCTTTAGCAATTGTATGTATTTCGTCAATTGTTTTTCCTGCTATTATGGCTTCCGCAATTCGGATAGCGATCAATCCCAGTCCTATGGATCCGTTGTGAGAGTCAATCACAGAGATGGGCATGGAACTCAGTTTTTCAGAAGCAAGTCGGGCTGATTGGTATGTTCCGCTTACATTCTCCGGAATGTGTATTGAAATAGTCTGTTTATAATGGCTGGATAATAATTGATATTGACGTAAAAAATCTCCTGGTGTAGGTTGCGAGGTTTGAGGGTGATGAGGGCTCATTTCTAATTTTTCCCAAAATTCACCGGAGGTGATAGTCATTTTGTCTACAAAATGTTCTGGGCCGAAATTTAATCTAACAGGAATCATATGAATGTTATATTTGCGGAGAATATCCTCGGGTAGATCGCAACCTGAATCTACGAGAACAGCGGTTTCCTGATGAGTTCCGTGGGCATCGTGCTGTTGTCTGATCATATCGTCGGCCTTTTCATCAGAAACTGTACCAAAGTTTTGACACATATGAATCACTTTTTTCGGGTGGTCGGTATGAATATGTACTTTCATTCTGGAGCTACTGCCCGCAACCACAATTGAATCACCCAATTCAGTTAATTTTGATTTCAATTTAGATCTGTCCAGCTCATTTCCACTGATGAGACATTCAGTACAAAATCTGTATTTTTCATTAAAAGAAATGGATTCTATCACGGAAGGTGTTTCAGTGATTGCCTCTGTCGTTAATTCTTCAACAATCCCGCTATAAATGAAGTTGTTTATGCCTTCAAGAATATCTACAAATCCCTGGGCACCCGCGTCAACGACCCCGGCTTTTGAAAGGACATCTAGTTTTTCGGGTGTTTTAGAAAGTGATATCAAGGCTTCATTAAGTCCATGGGTTAATAGTTTTTTAAAATCCGTTATATTGGAACTGACCTTGTGTATGGCATTTATCCAATCACTGATGACGGTCAAAATTGTCCCTTCCTTTGGTTTCATCAGCGCATCATAGGAGTACTGTTTTGCTATCTGCAGGGCGTGGGAGAATTCTGAGGGTGTGAGTTTATTTTTTTTCTTTACACCCTCAGAAAAACCAGTAAAAAATTGTGCTAGAATAGCACCAGAATTTCCTCTGGCATTGTTGATGGTTAATTCTGCGATTCCTTCCGCAGCTTGAGAGATAGAAATGTTGTTCTCGATCTTAAAACTACTCTCGATAGAAGACATTGTAAATCCCATGTTGGTTCCTGTATCACTGTCAGGAACTGGAAAGACATTGATTTTATTCAGATAATCCTGTCGGGATAAAAGACGTCTGATTCCGGCAGATAAAGATCGGTAAAACCGTTTGCCATCTATGTATTGTATGCCCAATTTTATTTTCTCAGTTTATATTATGTTTTTTCGATGCCAGCATTCCACCAGAAATAACACTCTTTAATGCTTCCTCAATACTTAATTCTGTTTTTCTTGTATCTTTTTTTGGAATAATAATGAACACTCCGGAGGTAGGGTTAGGTGTAGTAGGAACAAATAGATGATAAAGTTCTATCTGATTTTCATTTTCTGATTCTCCTGTCACAAATGCCAGGGTCCACAACTCTTTTCGAGGATACTCAATATAAACCACACTTTGAAAATTATTCTCGGCTGTTCCTGTTATTGCCTGTGTAATTTGTTTTATTGTGTTATAAATAGTGTTAACCAGGGGAATATTTTTAATAAGTGTTTCAAACCAATATAAAACCTGTTTCCCTAGTATATTGGTTATAAATAATCCTAAAAAATAGACAAGAAGTAAGGTGAGTAATATTCCCAGCCCTGGGATATAAATATTCATTTCCTTGAAAAGGGGGGAGGTTAAGTTATCCAAAAAGGAAAAAATTGCCTTCAGGATATAGAATGTCAGAGCGACCGGTGCAATGGCCAATAATCCTGTTAAAATGGTTCGTCTAAGATGGGAAATCATTGACTTAATTCAACAGATGATAGTTGTTTTTCGTGTTCCAGAAGAAACGCTTTTCGATCAACCCTCCCGCCATATCCTCCGAGACTCCCATCATGTCTGATCACGCGATGACACGGTATAATTAAGGGAATGGGGTTGTGTGCATTAGCATTTCCGACGGCTCGAGCACCTTTTGGGGTTCCGGTTTTTTGAGCAATTTCCTTGTAGGATAAGGTCTTACCATAAGGGATGGTCAAAACAGCTTTCAATGTTTTTGTATAAAATGTAGGTAAATCCAAATCCAAATCCACATCAAAGACAGTTCGTTTACCATCAAAATATTCCTTTATCTGCTCTGCACATCCTGTAGAATCTGTAGATTCGTTATAGATTTTTGCATGTGGAAATTTTTGTAATAGAGAACTTTTAAAAGGGCTTTCTTCAGGAAATAAAATGGAACATACGCCCGAAAAAGTATGTGCAACTGCCATTGACCCAAACGGAGTTTTTTCCACTGAATATAGAATTTCATTTTTTATTCTTGAGGACATGCCTAAATGATACATTTCAATTTACAATTTTTATCGATAGGTAGTCATTTTAGGTTTCTTTACCTAAAGCAAAAATCCTACAAACGCAGGAATTATTATTAATGATTGGATTTCAATTACTGAATTGTAAGTCCAACAATCTTACAACCTGACTTTTCAGTTTTATCCGAATCCCACAAAAAAGTTATCTCACTTGAACCATCTAATTGGGTCAAACTGCCGCAAAATGTAATAGATTCTCCTTTTGAATTGTTTTTTGAATACGTTTCGCAATATCCATTTTCTGTAAGGAAATATTCAAAATGTGTAACCCATGTTAGTTCGCAGTTACCACCGGTATTCAAAGAACCATTTTTTTGGAAACACATCTCCTGAAATGTGTTTTCTGAATATCCTTTCTGTTGAAAATCAGAAAATGTGAGTAAAAGATTTTCAGTCCTCACCGCATCCATCTCTCCATATGTAACTGTACCACTGTAATCAGAAAGTTCTCCTTCTCCCGAACAGTCTGTGTTATCATAAGAAACGATGGATGAATAAGACCAAGTACCTACCAGAGAACTATTGTTTGTGGTCCTGGAGAGTATTTTATCTACCCAATCAGGTGTAAGTTTTGAGAAGTTATCTTCACATCCGGTTGTAAAAATTAAAGTTAGCAATAATAAAATCGATACTTTTGTTTTCATAGTTACCTCTGCAATTAAATTATTGGGTAGTAAAATAATATTAATTTCTTAATAAAGATTAACCAATTTAAATGAAAAGGTATTTAATATGAAACTTTATATGATTCACGTAGGCTTTTATGATAGTGAACTGATGGATGGACTCTATGAACAGCACGGCAATTATTTTGTTGCTGCTGATACTTCAAAAGATGCGAAGATCCAAGTCAGTGAAAAACCTACATTTAAACATAAGAAAATGCATATTGATGGAATCAAGGAAGTGAACACTGTTGACGGGTTCCAAGTAACTCTAGTAAAAGACCCCGGTAACAACAGTTCCGTCAGCTATAGTTATGATGAAGTGAAAAAATTAAAATAAATAAATAGAATTCATGCACTTTTGAATATAGTGCTATGAAGTATTTATTTAGTGTGTTTTTTGCTATGGAGGAGAACCACGAAAGGACTGGCGATGTAGATACTGGAATATGTTCCAATAATTACACCAATCATCATGGCAAATGCAAAGAGATGAATGACCTCTCCTCCAAATATCCATAGGATAAAAACCACTAAAAAAGTGGTTAAAGAGGTGATGAGCGTTCGGCTGATAGATTGATTAATCGATTTGTCTACAGTATCAATATAAGAGGCACGTTTGTTTGACTTAATGTTTTCTCTGATCCGATCAAAAATGATAATTGTATCATTTAACGAATATCCAACTATTGTTAAGAAAGCAGCGATAATAGGGAGTGAAATTTCATAATCTAATATAGAAAATATTCCTAATGTGATCAATACATCATGTGATAGAGCGACAATAGCACCAAGAGCGAAAATAAATTCGAAGCGAATGGAGATATACAGTAAAATTAAAATGAGTGCTGATCCAATTGCCATAACAGCTTTACCACTGAGTTCCGCTCCAATTTTCGGTCCTACTTTTTCAATAGTCAGAATAAAGTCTTTAGAGTCTTCTGGTACCAAATCAGGGAAAGAAGTAGATAAGTGGGTAATCACTGATTGTACAAATTGTTCACCCTCATTTTCTCGTGGAGTGAGGCGGATTGCAACATTAGTTTCTCCCCCAAAATGCTTCATTTCTTCTTTACTGAGATCAATCACTCTACCATCCAGCGGAACAGCATTAAGAGCAGACCTAATATGTGTAATTTCCATGGGCTGAGTAAATTGAACAGCAATTAGTGTTCCACCCTGGAAATCAATACCTAATTTGGGACCTTGTTTCATTACCAATGATGCGATACCAGCAAGAATTAAAAACAGGGACACCATGAAACCTGCCCGTCTTTGACTCATAAATTTGATGTGGGTTTCTTTAATAATTCTCATATGCTGAGTGTTTTGAGTTGTTTACCTTTTGTAAAGGAATTAAAAATAGTGCGGGTAACAAAAATTGCTGTGAACATGCTGATGAGGATTCCCCAAAATAAAACTGTAGCAAATCCTTTTATGGGACCGGTGCCAAATTGAAATAAGACTAGTGCTGCAATTACAGTTGTAATATTTGCATCAACAATAGCAGTAATGGCCCGGCTGTAACCAGCGTCGATAGCAGCGCGAGGAGTTTTCCCTTTTCTTAATTCCTCTCGAATCCGTTCAAAAATGATGACATTCGCATCAATAGACATCCCCACCGTCAGGATCAGTGCAGCAATTCCGGGAAGGGTTAGTGTTGCTTTCAGTGAAGCCAAAACAGCCAAAATGAGTAAAAGATTCCAAATTAATGCTAAATCAGCTACGGAACCGGCAGCCCGATAATAAATAAGCATGAAAAGTAGTACAAGAGATAATCCTACAATGACTGAGAAAGTACCCTGTCTAACGGAATCAGAACCTAAGGACGGTCCGACGATTCTTTCTTCGATAATATTTACAGGAACAGGAAGTGCTCCTGCTCGCAGGACGATCGCAATATCTTTAGCCTCATTTATATCAGCGAATCCTTCGATCTGAGTACCCCCATTGATAATTTTTTCGCGAATGAAGGGAGCCATGTGTACTTTTTGATCAAGAACAATGGCAATCCTTTTTCCAACGTTTGCTCCTGTTATACGGCTCCACTGTTTTGCTCCATCATTGTTCATATCCAGGAGAACTATCGGTTGCCCCGCAGTTGAGCCTGCCTGACTTCCAATTTGTTCTCTTGCTTCTTCTATGACTCCACCTGTTAAATCTGGTGCATCCTCCAAATGATAAAGGGGGATAATTTTTTCTTCCATACCATCAGGGCCAATAATTGTTTGTGCATCATTACCAAAAAATAATTGCCCATTTCCTGATTCTAATTGTGCTCTTACATCCTCCAATGATAAAATTTTCTTAACAGCATAAACATTTTTCTCTGGAACACCCATATCTCCACCCAGATTTCTTAGAAGAGAGGAAAAGGGGCGGTCTTCAAATAATCGTTGATCTACGACAGCTGAAGATGTATCATTCTCTGAACCTTCATCTCCAAATAGCTCACTTACAGGGATAGTTTTGTCTTTACTTAGAATGGATTCTGTATTAACGGATGTTGTATCGTCACCCATATCTTCTTCTCCGCTAACAAGTTCTTGCAGTTCTTCTTTTCCCTTTAACAACTTATCGATTTTCAGATTGAGAGAGTTTGTAAGTTCCCCATCTTTTACCAGATAGAATTCAAGAAGAGCTGTGCTTTGGAGCAAAGCTCGGGCTCGCTCTGGATCTTGAATCCCAGCTAGCTCAACAATGATTCGACTGCTACCCTGTTTTTGGATAGTTGGTTCTGAAACACCAAATTGATCTACCCGGTTTCTAAGGATTTCTAATACACGGTTAATAGCATCATCTGACTCATCTTTTAATCGATCAACGATATCATCTACGTTTGCACCATATTCATGATAATACCGGGGAAGTCTTAAATTATGTTTTGTTACGGCATCCTTGAATAGAACAAAAAAATCTGCATCAGGAACATTGACTTGTTCTGATAATTCCTCTATAGCGTTTTCAAAAGGTTGGTCAATATTCAGAGCTAGATTAGTTATCAATGCCGGAAGATCTACTTCTAGGACGATGTACATTCCTCCCTTTAAATCCAGGCCCTGACGGATAACCTTATTTTCCAAGATTTCCATCGTTCCCTCTTCCCGCATGGTTTCCTTTTTTTCTTCAGAAAGAGTTTGGAACCGAATAGAGGGCCAAATAGAATACAGTGCCCACGTGAAAATAAGTCCGATAATAATATACCGAGGTGTCTGTGGTTTGTTCATTTAATGAATGCTAAATATTATTTTATGATACGAAAAAAGCCAGCAAATATAAGTTGGCAGATTTTATACAGGCAAAACTTTATTAATTTTTTTTATATTACTTTTAATTTCTGTCCCACACTTAAAAAGGTTTCTACAGCTTTATCTAAATGATATTTATCCATAGCGGCAGAAATTTGCACCCTAATTCTTGCTTCATTTTTTGGTACGACGGGATAGAAAAAACCAATAACATAAATTCCTTTTTTCAGTAATTCCTCTGCCATTCTCTGTGCCAGTTTTGCATCGTAAAGCATAACTGGTACAATGGGATGGCTTCCTGCTTTTATGTCAAAACCCGCTTCTATCATTTTATTACGAAAATAAATGGTGTTTTCTTCAAGTTTATCCCGAAATACAGTTGTTGAAGAAAGTATATCAAATACCTTGATTCCTGCGCCAACAATTGCCGGAGCCAGAGTGTTGGAAAAAAGGTAAGGTCGTGATCGCTGCCGGAGCAGATCAATAATTTCCTGCCGTCCTGTGGTAAACCCTCCTGAGGCACCACCCAAAGCTTTTCCAAGTGTTGAAGTTACGATATCAATTTTATTCAAGACATTGTGATGTTCACCGGATCCTCTGCCAGTACTGCCAACAAAGCCTGTTGCATGGGAATCATCCACCATGACCATCGCGTTATATTTTTCAGCCAAATAGGTGATTTTATCCAGTTTGGCAATAAATCCGTCCATGGAAAATACACCATCTGTAGCTATCAAACGAAAACGAGTGTCTTGTGTCTCTTTCAGTATTTTTTCCAACTCCTCCATATCACTGTTAGCAAATCGGTAGCGCTGAGCTTTGCACAAACGAATCCCATCGATGATAGAAGCATGATTCAAGGCATCACTGATGATGGCATCTTTTGGCCCCAACAGTGTTTCAAATAAACCCCCATTCGCGTCAAAACAAGATGTGTACAGAATGGTATCATTTGTCCCAAAAAATGTTGATATTCTGGTTTCTAATTTTAAATGAAGGTCTTGAGTTCCGCATATAAATCGGACAGATGACAATCCAAATCCATGCTCCTCCAATGCTTTTTTTGCTGCTGTTATAATATCAGGGTGATTGGATAATCCTAGATAATTGTTGGCGCAAAAATTGAGAGCTTCACCTCCTTCCTTTGTTCGAATAGTAACACCTTGAGGAGTGGTAATGGTACGTTCCCTTTTATACAATCCATCCTCATCAATATCTCTCAATGCCTGTTTGTAATGTGTTTCTGAGTTGTTCATTATTTTACCATTCTAATATAACTTTCCCGCAGTTACCGGATTCAATTACAGAGAACGCTGTTTCGAAATCGTCTGCAGGAAACTTATGGGTAATAATTGGTGAGACATCCAGTCCTCCTCGAAGGAGCTGGGTCATCTTATACCATGTTTCAAACATTTCTCTTCCGTAAATCCCTTTTAAATGGAGGCCTTTGAAAATAATTTCATCCCAAGATACAGTTGTTTTATTTGGAAGAATCCCTAATAAAGCAATTTTTCCACCATGGTACATATGATTGATCAACTCCTGTAAAGCTTCGGATTTACCAGACATTTCTAAACCGATATCAAATCCGTTAGTAATTCTTAATTTTTTATAATAATCGGAAATATTTTCATTTTGAATATTAACGACCATATCTGCGCCCATTTTTTTCGCAAGATCCAATCTATAATTGTTGATATCCGTTACCACAACATTTCTTGCTCCAACCTTTTTGCAAATAGCTGCTGCCATACAACCAATGGGCCCTGCTCCTGTGATTAAAGTATCCTCAGCTACCATTTCAAAACTGAGTGCACAATGAACAGCATTCCCCAGCGGATCAAAAAAAGAGGCAATATCGGTATCAATTTCTTTGTGTACAGGCCAGACGTTTCCTTCGGGGAGGGTCATATATTCTGCAAAAGCACCGCTCCGATGAATGCCTATTCCAAGGGTTTTATTACATAAATGGCGTTGTCCAGCTCTGCAATTTCTACAGTTACCACAGGTTATATGTCCCTCTCCTGAAACTATGTCTCCTGGTTTATAGTGAGTGACTCCCTCGCCGGTCTCTGCAATTTCACCTACAAATTCATGTCCAATTACCAGTGGTGGTTTAATTGTATTTTTTGCCCAATCATCCCATTGATAAATATGAAGGTCGGTTCCGCAAATTGCTGTTTTTAGGATTTTAATTAACACCTCATTTGTGGAAGGAACAGGCACCTCTGCTTTTATTTGTGTGAGTCCTGCCTCAGTATTTGTTTTGCAAATTGCTTTCATAAAAAAAATTACATCTAAGTGAAAAATAAGTTCAATGATTGACCAGAAATGAGATATCCTCGGTTTCTTGGTACCAGATAGAATATTCCGTTAAATTTACTCCAGATATATTACATATTATGACAAAAATCTTATCCCTTGTAAATCAAAAAGGAGGAGTTGGTAAAACAACCTCTTCAGTAAATATAGCCGTCAGTATGGCAGCAGCAGAAATCCGCACGTTACTTATCGATTTTGACCCACAGGCCAATGCAACAACGGGAGTCTCAAATTTGATCAAGAAAAATAATCATACAATTTACGATGTGCTCATGCGGGGAACAGATATTAACAAGGCTCTTATCCCCACCCAATTTGACCATTTGGATGTGATTATTTCAGAAAATGATTTAGTTGGGGCAGAAATTGAATTAGTAAATGTGATGGCAAGGGAATATCAATTGAAATCCCTAATAAAAAAGCTGAAGAGAAAATATGAATACATTATTGTTGACTGTCCTCCATCCTTGGGATTATTAACTATAAATGCGTTAGCTGCATCCAATGCCGTATTAATTCCTATCCAATGTGAATACTATGCACTGGAAGGGCTGGGGCAGCTGTTAAATACCATTAGATTGGTTCAAAAGCATATCAATCCAAAATTAAGTATTGCAGGAGTGTTACTAACTATGTACGATTCCAGGTTAAATTTATCGAAGGAAGTTGCCGATGAAGTTCGGGAATATTTTGAGGAAAAATTATTTAATACTGTCATCCACAGAAATGTACGTTTAGGGGAGGCGCCGAGCTTTGGGAAACCAGCGTTGCTATATGATGCGAATTCTACCGGTGCACAAAATTATTTAAGCTTAGTTGAGGAGTTGCTGAACCGTGTCAAATAAAAGATTAGGTAAGGGCCTGGGAGCTCTCATCAGACCAGCGGAGGAGGGGATAACCCCCTCTACTATACTAGGTGCCACGTTAATCCCTATTAAATCAATCAAGGAAAACCCTCATCAGCCTCGAAAAGTATTTGATGCGAAAAAAATGGAAGAAATGGCTGACTCAATACGGGAAAAGGGGATCTTAACTCCTATCACTGTAAAGGAGGATGGGGACCACTTCATTCTGGTTGCTGGTGAACGTAGACTGAGGGCAGCTAAATTAGCAAGATTAAGGTCCATACCAGCATACAGAATAAAAGTAAAAGATGATGCTGAATTATTGGAGATGGCATTAATTGAGAATATTCAACGTGAAAAACTTAACTCTATTGAAGAGGCAGAAGCTTTTGCATTGCTTCAAAGTAAGTTTAAATTGAATCAAACGGAAATCGCAAAATCTATAGGAAAAAAACGGGTGACCGTTTCAAATACTCTGAGACTTTTAACACTCCCACGAGAAATTCTTGAAAGTATACGTTCGAATGAAATTTCTGCTGGTCATGGACGAGCTATATTAATGGTAAAAACAAATAGGGGAAGGGTAAAGCTCTGGGAAAAAATAAAACGGGACCAAATGAGTGTCCGGGCGGTAGAAAAATGGGTTAAAGAAAAAATAAATAGGTCTGACACTCCAACAAGAAATACAATGAAAAAGAAACCTCCTCCCGGCTTTAGAGTCTATGAAAATGAAATGATCGAACTATTAGGAACTAAGGTAAAACTGAAGCCTTCAAGAGAAGGGGGGACAATTGTTATTCATTACTTTTCGGATGAAGATTTGGAACGAATCATGGACCTGTGGCGCTCAATGGAATAATCCCATCTAATCCTTGAAATCAAAACACATCTCCATTCTTTTCATCCCTGACTCGGGAGTAAAACAGCGACAGATTTCTTTATCTGTTCCGTTTCTAGCTATTTTTTCTGTATGTATATTTTTTCTAATTACAGGGGCTATTGTAACGCTTGTTCACAATATTTCAGTAATGAGATCTCATGTTGAATTAGAAGGGAAATATGGAGATTTGCTTTCCGAGCGGCTAGCAGTTCGCGAATTGATTAGTGATTTAAATAGGATGAAAGTTTTGGATCGACAAATCCGAAAATCTTTGACAGGAGATTTACAATTGGATGAATCTGCTGATAATAATTCGGAATCAAATTATCGTAAATTGGGAAAAGATAACATCAGTGGTTACAACATTGCGTCAATCCCTTCACAACTTCCTGTTCTCGGGTATCTTACACAAAAGATAGAGCTTTCATCAGATTTCAAAACAAATAATCATTATGGAATCGATATTTCAGCTGTTGAGGGCGCACCCGTTACCGCATCTGCAGGAGGCCTAGTTGTGTTTTCTGGATGGAGCTATGATCTTGGGAATAACATTATTCTTTATCATGGAGATGGATATTTCACTCAATATGGACATTTACAGGATTTGATCGTAGATGCACGGAAATCTGTATCATTGGGCGAAGTTATTGCTCATGTTGGTAATACAGGAATTTCGTCCGGGCCACACCTTCATTTCGAAATCTGGAGAGAGGGCACAGTGTTGGATCCACTGAAATTTTTTCCACAATATGAGCAGAAGGATTTAAGCGCAGATTTTGAAAAATAAACTCTCATTTAAAAATATTCATACAATGGTGGGTCCTGATGCAGAAATTAGGGGAGACATTAACTTAAACGAGGGATTAATAATATATGGTAAAGTGTATGGATCTATTTCTTCTGGAGGTGACATTCGGATAGGGAAAACCGGAAAAGTGTACGGTGATATCAAAGCACACAACATTCATGTTGGTGGTGAGGTATTTGGAAATGTTACCATCGATGACAGAGCTGAACTTGGAAAATATTCTACGTTGGATGGTGATTTGATTTATAAGCAGCTACATATAGAAGAAGGAGCAAAATTTCAGGGACAGTGTACGATTCTGAATGAGCAGGACAATCTAAAACAAAATATTAGTGACAACACATTAGAAGAACCATTGTAATAATTTTACTATGAGACAGAAAGGATCTTCTTTTAACCGATCTTTTGATTACTTCCAGAAAATTATAAGAGACTCTGGTCCAGTTGCTGCGGCATCTTATGGACTAATTGGTGCTGTTGTTCTCTTTATTTTACTTGGATATTTTCTGGATACATGGCTCGGGACGGCACCCTGGTTAATGATAGTAGGACTTATTATTGGCCTTGGCTCCGGATTCTATGAATTAAGTAAAACTATATGGAAGCGATGAATGTCATCTTTTAAATTTATCGGAACTATGGTTTTCTTTTGTTTAGGACTGTGGGGTCTCCTTATCTGGATAAACAAACAATATATAGTGGAATATTTTTTGGGAATTATTGCACCTTTGGCTGTGGGAGTAATAACTGTGTTGTGCGAAAAAAAAGTTCGGAAAAATACTTCGAAATCCCTGACATCTTTCTTTATAACATCTTTTTTTGTTAAGATGGTTGTCTATGGGATTTATTTTATTATGTTATTCAATTTTTATACTTTTTCTCATATTCATTTTATACTTAGTTTTGTAAACTGTTTTGTAACACTTCACATTAGTGAAGCGTTCTTCTTTAATTCTAGGTAAATATAATAAACTAATATTTTATGAGCGTTTCTGAGTCTGGACATTCTTCCGGAACTGTATTAGAACAGGTTGGGGACAATATTATTCATCATGTGTCCAATAGTTCATTGGATCATCCATTGATTCACCTCCCACCTATTTTTGGTATTGACATATCTGTTACAAAACACGTGTTCATGTTATGGGTTGTTGCAGCACTTGTTTCCATTTTTGTGATTGTCCCTATCCAAAAATACATGAAAAAGGAGAAACCAGTCCCTTCTGGTTGGACGAATGCTATTGAGGCAATTGTTTCTTTCATCCGTGACTCTATTGTGAAACCAAACATTGGTTCGAAATTTACTGATACATGGGCCCCCATGATTCTGACATTCTTTTTCTTTATTTTGTTCGCAAACGGAATAGGGTTAATTCCTATATTTGACACTTTGGGTGCTACAAGTAGATTCTTATTTGATGTTCCTAAGGGGGACGACCATTATTTTGTAAATAAACTTTTGCACGGTGGGGCAACCGTAACCGGAAATTTTAATGTTACATTTGGTTTAGCAGCACTTACTTTTTTTGCAATAATTATTGCGGGATCAAAGGCCCACGGTTTTATTGCGCATTGGAAAAATTTAAAACCAAAAGGCTTTTCCATTCCGATATCTATCATGCTCATTTTGATTGAAACATTGGGAATGTTTGTTAAGCCCTTTGCATTGACCATGCGATTAGCGGCCAATATGACAGGAGGACACATTGCTTTATTGGCCATCCTCTCATTTATGGCAATTTTTGCAGAAATGGTTAACCCTTTGACTGGCATTGGACTATCACTTTTTGCAGTTCCAATGGCTGCTGCAATATCAGGACTGGAAATCATTGTTGTATTGGTACAAGCTTATGTTTTCACATTGTTGTCAGCAGTATTCATCGGGATGGCAATCAATGTTCATCATTAACTAAATCTTAAAGGAGAAAATAGACTATGGAAGATCTTTTTTTAATTGGAGTTGGCTTGGGTCTGGGACTCATTGTCATTGGTGCAGGAATAGGTATTGGGCGATTGGCATCTGCTGCTGCCGAAGGAATTGCAAGACAGCCGGAAGCCGCAGACAAAATCACAGGTGCAGTCAATTTACCTCTATTCCTGTTGGAAGGGGTTGCAATTTTGGGGGAAGTATTTGCCCTATTAGTTCTGTTAATGACACGAGGTTAATTCATGGATTCCCCTTTAGTCCAGCTTGACCCCGGACTATTCGTCTGGACAATCCTGACGTTTTTGGTTTTGTTAGGTGTTCTGGCAAAATTTGCATGGAATCCTCTGTTAAAAATGTTGAAGGATAGGGAAGAGTTCATCCGTTCTTCCCTTGATGATGCTGAAAAGGCAAAGGTAGAATTGGAACGTTTGAATTTAGAAGGGGAAGACATTGTAAATAGGGCTCGCTCGGAAGCTCAGACTATTCTCTCTGAGGGTAAAGCTGCTGCATCAAAACTTAAGGATGAAACACTGAATGCAGCCAAAGATCAGGCAAAGTCTATTTTAAGTGACGCGGAAAAACAAATACGGATTGAAAAAGATAAAGCTATTGAAGATATAAAAAGTGAGGTAGTTGATCTTTCTTTATCCGTAGCAACAAAACTGATCAAAAAGAACATTTCCCGTGAAGACAACCAAGCTTTAATCGATGATTCTCTGGAAAATGTAACTAAATATGAAGCCTGATTTTCACCTGAAGAAATATCCTCGCATCCTTTTTGAGACAGCTCAAAATGGCGAATGTGCAAAGGATGTATTGACATCTCTGGAATTTATAACTTCTTTCTGGAAACAAGATGCTCAATTCCGGTCACTTGTTTTATCCAAACGGATTACCCGAGAAGAAAAAACAAAAATCCTTTCCGGTATATTAAATAAAGTGTGTCACCCTTTGGCTAAAGAATTCATTAATATTTTGATTGAGAAAAACATAATGAACCATGTTTTATATATGAAAAATATTTATAAAACTGAATATAAAAAGATATACAGAATAGTATCTGTTGATGCGAAAGTGTCTCACGTGATGGATGATTTGGAGATAAAGAGACTCCAGGAGGGAATAGAATCCAATTTACATATGTCCGCTGACCTACAGGTGGGCGTGGATCCGACCCTTCTAGGAGGTATAAAAATGAGAATAGACAACATATATTTGGACGCTACCGTTTTGGGAAAAATGAAGCGTCTCAGGGAAAATTTACTACAATCCTAATATCAAGGAAAAATTATGGACATAAAGACTGAAAATATCAGCGAATTATTACGCCAACAGATCGAGGCATTTAGTGTTTCGGTGGATGTATCAGAAGTAGGTGAGGTCATAGAAATTGGAGATGGTGTCGCACGTGTAAGTGGATTAGAAAATGTCATGAGCTCCGAACTAGTGGAACTCCCCAACGGTGTATTTGGTATGGCATTGAATCTTGAAGAGGACAATGTTGGGTTGGTTCTTTTTGGAGAAAGCCGGAAGGTGAAAGAAGGTGATCTTGCCAAAAGGACTGAAAGAGTTGTTGAAGTTCCCGTCGGTGAAGGAATGTTAGGCAGAGTAGTAAATCCTCTCGGTCATCCTATGGATGGGAAGGGACCTATTGAGGCAAAAGAATCCTTACCTATTGAAAGAAAAGCTTTGGGTGTGATGCAGAGAAGCCCGGTAAATCAACCCCTGCAAACGGGAATAAAAGCCATTGATTCCATGATTCCTATTGGACGTGGACAGCGTGAATTGATTATCGGAGACCGGCAAACAGGAAAAACCGCTATTGCGGTGGATACCATCATCAACCAAAAATACACTCACAAAACGGATGAACCTGTTTACTGTATTTATGTTGCCATTGGGCAAAAAGCATCTACGGTAGCACAAATTGTAACTGAACTTGAGGCAAACGGAGCCATGGAGTATACCACTGTTGTTGCTGCAAATGCTTCCGATCCGGCACCAATGCAGTACATTGCACCTTATTCCGGATGTGCCATGGGAGAACATTTTCGTGACAACGGAAAACATGCGTTAATTATTTATGATGACTTATCCAAACAAGCTGTTGCCTATCGGCAGATGTCTTTGGTTTTGAGACGTCCACCTGGGCGAGAAGCATTTCCGGGAGATGTATTTTATCTACACAGCAGATTGTTAGAACGAGCATCAAAATTATCTAACGACCTGGGTGGAGGTTCGTTGACGGCACTTCCCATTATTGAGACTCAGGAGGGCGATGTAGCTGCTTACATTCCCACAAACGTCATTTCCATTACGGACGGACAGATTTATTTGGAAACCAATTTGTTTAATTCTGGTGTTCGCCCGGCAATTGATGTGGGATTGTCTGTATCCAGAGTTGGTGGTGCTGCACAGATTAAAGCGATGAAAAGTGTTGCCGGTACATTGCGTCTTGACTTAGCTCAATATCGTGAATTAGAAGCATTTGCGAAGTTTGGTTCGGATTTAGATAAAGCCACTCAGACTCAATTAACCCGTGGAGAACGAATGGTGGAGATCCTGAAACAAAATCAATATGTACCAATGGATGTAGAAAAACAGATCGCAATTATTTTTGCGGGAACCAAAGGACATTTGGATGAAATATCAGCGTCTCAGGTGAAGAATTTTGAAAACGGGTTATCCGATTATTTAGATGCAAATTGTTCCAATGAGCTGGAATCCATCCGTTCTGAAGGAGTTGTTTCTGAAGAAGTCGGGAATAAATTAGAAGAAGCCATTGGTGCATTTAAAGGCGGATTTACTGTCTAATTATCAATGGCAAATCTTAAAGATATTCGAGACCGAATTAAATCGGTAAAAAGCATCCAAAAAGTGACCAAAGCTATGAAAATGGTTGCAGCTGCAAAAATGAGGAGAGCGCAGGAACGAATGGAAGAAGCTCGTCCATATGCCCAAAGGCTTCAGTCTGTTATTGGTCATTTGTTACCAGATGTTGATAGAGAGTTCTTGAATCTTCTGCACATCAGACCGGTCAAACGAGTCGCTTATGTTGTGGTCACATCGGACCGTGGCTTGGCAGGTTCATTCAACTCACATGTCTTAAAAAAATCCCAATCTGAAATAGATAAGATTGGTAAAGAAAAAGTGGATTTATTTTGTATTGGTAAAAAAGCCAGAGATCATTTTAAACAGAGAGATTATAAAATTATTGAGAGCCATTTGGATTTTTGGAATGATTTATCTTTTGGTGATGCGATCCAAATTGGAAAAGGTATCATTAGCCATTTTACTGATGGTAATGTAGATGAAATACATGTTGTTTACAACGAGTTTGTAAATATTGCTAATCAATATGCTGAATCGGAAAAATTGCTTCCTCTTGAATTTTCAGAGGAAGACTTGTCTCATCCTGAAAGATTATATGAGCCGGACAAGAATCAATTGGTCAAAAGTTTGATTCCCCGCCATTTGAATATACAGGTATGGAAATATTTACTGGAATCTTATGCCAGTGAACAAGCTGCGCGAATGGTTGCGATGGAAAATGCTACCGAAAATGCAGAAGAAATGATTAAAGATTTAACAATGGAATTTAATAAAGCCAGGCAAGCAGCAATCACGAAAGAAATTTTGGAAATTGTTGGTGGTGCCGAAGCTCTAAAACAAACGTAAGGAACTAACATGGTTACTGTTGGAAGAATATCTCAAATAATGGGTGCAGTGGTTGATGTTACATTTGAAGATGGACATTTACCTGAAATTATGAATGCACTTGAAATAAGTCAAAATGGAGATGGTTCACTCATTTTGGAAACTGCTCAGCATTTAGGTGATGGAATCGTTCGGACCGTTGCTATGGATTCAACTGATGGATTAGTACGGGGTCAAAAAGTTAAAGACACCGGGAGTCCGATTACGGTACCGGTTGGGCCAGAGACTTTAGGACGGCTTTTTGATGTTACCGGGAATGTAATTGATGGAAAAGGTGAGGTCAAAACGGAAAAGAGAAATCCCATCCATGCCTCGGCTCCCAGACATGAAGATTTATCTACATCTACTGAAATATTGATCACGGGAATTAAAGTTGTCGATTTAATGGAACCTTATACCAAAGGCGGAAAAACCGGGTTATTTGGGGGCGCAGGTGTGGGAAAAACAGTTTTGATTCAGGAATTGATTCGCAACATTGCAACCGAACATGGAGGTTATTCCGTTTTTGCTGGTGTAGGGGAAAGAACCCGTGAAGGGAATGATTTATACAATGAAATGAGTGAATCAGGTGTCATTGAAAAAACAACGATGGTATTTGGTCAAATGAATGAACCTCCCGGGGCACGGCTACGGGTAGGATTAAGCGGTTTGGCTATGGCAGAATATTTTAGAGATGATGAAGGGCGAGATGTTTTACTGTTTATTGATAATATTTTTCGATTTACTCAAGCCGGTTCTGAGGTATCGGCATTATTAGGCCGGATGCCATCTGCGGTAGGGTACCAGCCTACGCTTTCGACAGAAATGGGTGATTTACAGGAACGTATAACTTCAACGAAAAAAGGGTCCATTACATCGGTCCAAGCAGTTTACGTTCCTGCAGATGATTTGACAGATCCTGCACCTGCAACAGCATTTGCTCACTTGGATGCAACGTCAGTTCTGGAGAGAAAAATTGCAGAGCTTGGGATTTACCCCGCTGTGGATCCTTTGGCATCTACCTCAAGGATCTTAGACCCAAGAGTGATTGGGGAAAGGCACTACAGCGTTGCAAGAAGTGTGCAAGCTATACTCCAAAAATATCGTGATTTACAGGATATTATTGCCATTTTAGGGATGGATGAATTATCCGATGAGGATAAGTTGACCGTTTTCAGAGCGAGAAAAATGCAGAAATTTATGAGTCAACCCTTCTATGTTGCAGAACAGTTCACAGGAAAAGAAGGGCGCTATGTTTCACTTGAAGATACGGTTTCAGGATTTGAAGCGATCCTGAATGGTGAAGCAGATGATTACCATGAAAATGATTTTGCTTATGTTGGTTCTATTGATGAAGTATTTGAAAAGACAAAAAAGAGTGATGATTAATGTCTGAATTCTGTCTAGAAATAGTAACACCAACAAAACTGATGGATGAAGGGAATGTAGGTCATATACGATGCCCAGGATTGGACGGTTCTTTTGGTATACTTGCAAATCATCAAAATGCTATTATCGCATTAGGTGTTGGTGAAATAAAAGTGACCCAAAATAAAAAAGAACATTATTTTGCTACCAGTGGTGGATTTGCAGAAATTACAGAGGATAAGGTACAGCTTTTGGTGGAGACCGTTGAACGTTCAGAAGAAATTGATTCTAACCGAGCGGAAGAATCTCTGAACCGGGCAAAAATGAGAAAGAAAGATATTGAGGGTGAGTTGGATCAAGCCAGGATGGATATATCCATTACACGGGCGATGAACAGATTGAAAATTTCTCAAAGATGATTGGCGGAAGTTTTGTTTTGATTCCTAAACCGCTTGTAATTTTAAGCGGTTTTTTTATGTGCTCATTAAGATGATGAAACGAACACACACCTGCGGAGAACTCCGAACTTCCCACATCGGTGAAGAAGTAATCCTGAACGGATGGGTGAACACTGTCCGCCTTCACGGTCAGGTTATTTTTATAGATTTAAGGGACAGGTATGGTAAAACGCAAATTCTTATCAACTATGATGCCTATAAGGGTGATTTTGATTCTGCAAAGAAATTGTCTATGGAAGATGTTCTAAGTATAAAAGGAGAAGTGTCTGAAAGACAATCAGCAAACCCAAATTTAAAAACAGGGAACATTGAAGTGAATGTCAAGGAATTGGAAATACTGAGCGAAGCTGAGCCTCTTCCGTTCATCCTTTCTGACCGGGACAGTGCTGAAGAAGATCTACGATTACAATATCGTTATTTGGAACTTCGCATGGATGAGCTCCAAAAGAATATATTGGTTCGCCATGAAACCTACCAGGCAACCCGGAAGTATTTATCGGATCATAATTTTATTGAGGTAGAAACTCCTGTTTTGATGAAATCTACACCGGAGGGTGCTAGAGATTATCTTGTACCTAGTAGGGTTCACAATGGAAAATTTTATGCTCTCCCTCAATCTCCCCAGATCTATAAACAAATCCTAATGATTGGTGGCTATGATCGTTACTTCCAGATCGTAAAATGTTTTAGAGATGAAGACCTTCGTGCAGACCGGCAGCCGGAATTTACACAGATTGATTTGGAGATGTCATTTGTGGATGAAGAAGATATCTTCTCAAACTTTGGTGGGCTAACCCGCCACATTTTCAAAAAAGTTAAGGGGATTGATTTGCCTGATCCTTTTCCAAGAATGACATGGGAAGATGCATGGAACACCTACGGTTCTGATAAACCAGATTTACGTTTTGAAATGAAAATACAGGATGCAATATCCTATACAGAACGATCGGAATTTAATGCATTCAAAACTGCAGAAGTTGTAAAAGGATTGGTTGTGAATGGCGGAGCAAAATATTCCAGAAAAATCATTGATAAATTCACAGATCTTGTGAAAAATTACAAAGCCAAAGGTCTTGCCTGGATGAAGGGAGAAGATGGAAAATTAGCTGGTGGAATTTCCAAATTTTTTTCGACTGAACTTCAAAGAGAAATGCGCAGGTCCCTGGGAATTAATGATAACGATATTTTATTCCTTATTGGTGATAATAAAATGACAGCACTGAAGGCATTAGGTGCTCTTCGATTGAACATTGGAAAGCGCGAAGAATTAATAGATAAAAATGATTTCAAACCCTTATGGGTTATCGATTTCCCCATGTTTGAAATTGACGAAGAATCAAACAATTTAACTTTTCTGCATCACCCGTTTACATCACCCTCTATTCAGGATAAGAAAGAAATGGAATCAAATCCCGGATCATTAAAAGCTCGGGCATACGATTTAACAATGAACGGTTACGAAATTGCGGGAGGATCCATACGAATTCATCGTCCTGACATTCAGAAAAAAGTATTCTCACTTTTGGGGATGAGTGACGAGGAAGCGATAGAAAAATTTGGATTTTTACTGGAAGCGCTTAAATATGGAACTCCACCACACGGAGGGATTGCATTTGGATTTGACAGACTTGTTATGTTGTTGGCAGGAACTGAAAATATTCGTGATGTAATAGCCTTTCCAAAAACAACATCAGCATCAGCGCTCATGGAAAATGCTCCAAGTGATGTTAGTGAAGAACAGTTAAAAGAATTAGGGATTCAGTTTAGGAAAAAATAACGGATAACCCATTTTGTGAAGTGGTGGTGGGGTATAAATTTAAAATAAATTTTGGTGTTGTCTTAACACACAGTCATTCATCACAACCATCAACCCTGCTTCTTCAACCAGTTGAGCCGCCTCTTCATTGATTACACCATCCTGAAGCCACAGGACCTTAGCACTAATTTTAATAGTTGATTTTGCAATAGGAAGTACATACTCCGGGCGGCGAAAGACGTTAACAATATCCACATCAAAAGGAATTTCCAACAGGTTTGAGTAACATTTCAATCCGGCAATTTCCCTGTGTCCCGGGTTTACTGGATAAATAGTATATCCTTTTTCTTTCATGTACATGGCAACGTAATGGCTGGGACGCTCCGGTTTGGGGCTCATGCCCACCACGGCGATGGTGTTCAATTTAAATATTTTTTGAATATCTTCAGGTTTGGTCACTTTCTTTTAAACATATTTTTTAATACATAACCAGCAATATTAGGATTTTCTTTCAATCTGCGTATGGAATATTCATACCACTTATCCCCAAAGGGAATGTAAACCCTTACTCTATAGCCTTTGTCTTTCAGTTTTTCCAACGTATTGCCCATGGGGACGCCATGCAAAACCTGGAATTCGAACCTATCCATCGGAATATGATTTTCTGAGATCCATTGGTCCAAATGATGAATGAGTTCTGTGTCATGTGTGGCTACTTCTGCAAATCCATCACCTTCCAATAACGTTTGGCACATGGCGATATAATTTTGGTTTATTTGCTTTCCATTTTGGAATGCAATCTTCTCATCTTCAAGATAAATCCCCTTGCAGATTCGCAATCGAAGTTTTGGAGACATAATTTGTTTCAAATCATCCATACTTCGATGGAGATAAGCCTGGAGAACCGTTCCTATATTTTCATAAAATTTAAGTGCTGTTTTATACATATTAAGGGTCTGGCTTGTATAGAAAGAATTTTCCATGTCAATGGTGAGCCCTAGGTTTCCAGCTCTGGCAGATTCAATAATTTTATTCAAATTATCCACAGCCAACTCTTTGCTGATATCCAAACCTAAATGTGTAAGCTTAAGGGAAATTGTACAATCTAAATTTTTCTGTGTTATAAGGTTGTATAAAGAGCAATAGTCATCGGTGATTTTATGTGAAAAATTTATATCCGGTGTGTGTTCCCCAAGGATATCCATGGTCACTGAAAATCCCTGTCTGATTACGGATTCAGCTGTTTCCAATGCCTCATCTATTGTTTCACCGGCCACATAGGGTAGTGCAAAAGGACGAACCATCCACTTAGGTAAAAAAGGAACGGTAGCCGTGAGCAAGGAATTAAACAACTTCATAATTGAAAGAATTTAGAGTTCATACTTTGTTTACTTCAATAATAATGAATAGAAATTAACCCATTTATCTTGCCTTAGAAAAACGAAGAAAGGTAAATTAAACACTTAATGTATTCTATATATTTATATGTACCGTGATTTTGGGACCGTTCTTGTTTTTATTCTCTTAGGGATTGTTTTGGTTTATGTACCGCTGCTCATTCAAAAATTGGTGGCGCCTCATAATCCCACCCAAGAGAAATTAACAACCTATGAATGCGGCGAAGAACCGGAAGGTTCAGCGTGGCTGCAGTTCAATATTCGATTTTATGTTATTGCTCTTATTTTCCTTATTTTTGATGTGGAAGTTATTTTTTTATTCCCATGGGCGGTGGTGTATACGGAGATGGGCTTACTGGCATTTATCGAAATGGCAATATTTCTCTTTATCTTGATTATCGGGCTTGCCTATGTGTGGAAAAAAGGTGATCTGGATTGGGTAAAGGCAAAACCTAAATATGCCGGTGGTCGATACAAAAATGGATAACTTTTTTAAGGAAAACAGAAATAATGGGTATACTGGAAAATAAATTCAAAGATAATATAATTGTTGAATCACTGGATAAACTCTTGGGATGGGCTCGATCCACATCTCCATGGTTTTTTCAATTTGGGTTAGCGTGTTGTGCCATTGAAATGATGGCATCGGCAGCCAGCCGTCATGATCTCATGCGGATCGGTATGATTCCCAGGTCATCCCCCCGGCAAGCGGATGTGATGATTGTAGCAGGAACGGTGACCATTAAAATGGCGACTCGGGTTAAAAAACTATACGAACAAATGGCGGACCCCAAATATGTAATTTCCATGGGCAGTTGCGCCACCAGTGGCGGTCCATACTGGCAGCATGGATATCATGTACTGAAGGGTGTGGATTTGGTTGTCCCTGTGGATGTGTATGTACCGGGATGTCCTCCTCGGCCAGAAGCATTGATTGAGGGGCTTTTAAGGCTTCAGGAAAAAATTCAAGCTGAACGTCCTTTGACCCGTATTTCTGCATGACGTTTGATGAAATAAAATCAACTCTTGCTGAAAAATTCAGCGAGGCAATTTTGGACAGTCCCGATGGGGAAGAGAATTTTCTTTACCTAGATTCGAAAAACTGGAATAAAATTGCTACCTTTCTCCAGTCTGATGGTAATTTTTTCTTTGATCAGTTGGAGTGTCTCACTGGTATTGACCTTGGAGTAGATGAATCACTGGAAGTTCGATACAGTCTACATTCTATGAAACACCGTCATAGAGTGGAAATACGAATATCCGCAGATAGGGCCAATCCCATAATCCCATCCGTTGAACAGGTTTGGAGAATGGCTGACTGGTTTGAACGTGAAGCATACGATATGTATGGAATTGTATTTGAAGGTCACCGAAATATGACTCGAATCCTATGTCCAGATGATTGGGAGGGCTGGCCCCTTAGAAAAGACTATAAAGTACAGGAAACCTATCACGGAATAGTTGTTCCAAAGATCAAAGAGGGATGGGAATAATGAAAACCGAGCACATGGTGGTGAATATGGGGCCGCAGCATCCCAGCACTCACGGGGTATTACGCCTCAAAGTAAGAACGGACGGAGAAATTGTTTCAGATGTGTATCCCGTTATTGGTTATTTACATCGCTGTTTTGAAAAACATGCAGAAAACCTCACTTACGATCAGGTTATTCCATTTACAGACCGCTGTGATTATCTAGCAGCTATGAATATGAATTTTGGTTATGTGGTAGCAGTGGAAGAACTAATGGATATAAAAGTCCCCCAGCGGGTGGAATATATCCGGGTCATCATGGCAGAATTGAACCGAATCGCCAGCCATTTGCTAGCGCTAGGTGTTTATGGATTGGATATTGGAGCTTTTACTCCATTTTTATATATGTTCCGTGATCGAGAGCGGATTTTAGATATGTTTGAATTGACCTGTGGAGCAAGACTATTATACAATTATATGTGGGTGGGCGGCGTATCCCATGATCTTACGGTTGGTTTTGATGATGCTGTACATGAATTCTTAGATTACTTTGAACCTAAGGTTCAGGAGTACAACGATCTTCTCACTTATAATAAAATTTTTATAGAACGGACAGCAGACATCGGTGTTCTACCACCAGAAGTTGCAATAAGTTATGGTGTTTCAGGTCCAAATTTGAGGGCATCGGGAGTTAAGTGGGATGTTCGCAGGGATGAACCTTATTCAGTGTATGATAAATTTGATTTTGACATTCCGCTGGGTGAAGGACAATTGGGTTCAGTTGGGGACTGTTGGGATCGATATTGGGTACGAATGAAAGAAATCGAGGAGTCCTGCAAAATTCTCAGACAGGCTTTAAAGCAGATTCCCAGTAATGGTGATGTGCACTCTATGCTACCAAAAAAAATTCGTCCTCCCAAGGGTTCTGTATACAGCCGTACGGAAAGCCCCAGAGGAGATCTAGGATATTATATTGTCAGTGATGGTTCCCCGATTCCCTTTAGATTGAAAATGCGCTCTCCGGCTTTTACTGCACTGAGTGTTTTGGGAGAACTCTCTCAGGGGTGGATGCTGTCAGATATTATTGCTATTTTGGGAAGTCTAGATATTGTATTGGGAGAAATTGATCGTTGACCGTTGACCAATTAATCAATTGGTTTTCTACGTTAGGAGATTTCCCAGCTCTGTTTTTTATAATGGCTGCTCTTATTTCTGCTGTACCTGTTTTTATATTTATGGCGGTTTATGCAATAGTGGCTATCTATGCAGAACTAAAGGTATCATCATTTATGCAAGATAAGGTAGGTCCCATGGGACAGGGAGTGGGGCTCCATGCAGGAAAATGGGGGATACTTCAGCCGGTCGCTGATGCCTTGAAACTGTTGTTGAAAGAAGATATTATTCCAGCAGCAGCTGATAGAAAATTATTTATTATGGCACCATTTATTGTATTTATAGGAGCATTCACTGCACTGGCTGCATTACCATATAACCAGAAACTTGTTGTAGTAGATTTGAATATTGGAGTCCTCTATATTTTAGCTGTAGGGTCACTTGGGGTAATCGGATTGCTCATTGCAGGGTGGTCATCCAATAATAAATGGTCACTGTACGGTGCAATGCGATCGGCAGCTCAAATTGTAAGCTATGAGATTCCTGCTGCTATGTCTATCATTGCTGCAATAATGATGGCAGGAACTATGAGTATGAATGGGATGATTGAAATGCAAGGTGGACATATTTGGGGAATATTACCTAACTGGTTTATTTTCAATAATCCATTTGCAGCCTGTGCATTTATAATTTTTTTTATTAGTGGTTTGGCTGAATGCAATCGTACTCCATTTGATATCCCTGAAGCGGAATCAGAATTGGTCGCCGGAGCCTTTACGGAATATTCAGGTATGAGATATGCTTTTTTCTTTTTAAGTGAGTATGCCAACATGTTTGTCGTTAGCGGGGTTGCTGCTGCTGCTTTTCTAGGTGGGTGGCAAAGCCCCATACCTGGTTGGTTCGACACTGCAGGATGGGGTTTGTTCTGGTTTATGAGCAAGGCAGCTCTCCTTATTTTTGTCATGATGTGGTTTCGGTGGACCTTGCCCCGTTTGAGAGTTGACCAGCTAATGCGTGTGTGCTGGAAGGTATTCATTCCAATTTCATTTGTGAATATTTTTGGTGTTGGGATCTGGAAATTGATAGTAGGATAAAGATGATAAAATATTTTGGAAATATTTGGGATTCAATTACTACTATTTTAACTGGTTTGGGAATCACATGGAGTCACATGTGGAATATTCGCAGGGATAATGTAACCTTACAGTATCCTGAAGAGCGCTGGCCGAGACCTGACAGAAATATAGGGTTTGAACAGAAGGATTATAATGTGATTCGGTCCCGCCTCCATGTGGATATCGATGACTGCATCGGGTGTCTGAAATGTGAAAGGGTTTGCCCAGTGGATTGTATAAAAATTGAAACGGTAAAGGTTGAGAAAGCAACAGATATTCCCGATATAAAACATACAGGAAAAACCTCAAAAGGTACCAAAAAAGCGCTATTAGTGCAGCGGTTTGATATTGATATGACTGAATGCTGTTACTGTAATTTATGTACCTATCCCTGCCCAGAAGAATGTATTTATATGACCGGCGGTCCAAATTCTCATAAACATCCCATTGATTATGAGTTTTCCCAATACGATCGGGGTGATATGATCTATCAGTTTGCAAAAGATGTATCAGATGAACAGATGGAACAAGTTGTCAATGAAAAAACAAAACGGAGTGACAAATAGTGGCTGAAATCACTTTTTGGTTTATAGCAGGATTGACAGTTGTTTCTGCTGTCATGGTAGTGTACAGTAAGAAATTGTTGAATTCAGCTATCGCACTTTTGTTCACCTTATTTGGAGTGGCAGGTCTTTATATTTTTCTCTGGGCAGATTTTCTGGCAGCTGTACAGGTCGTGGTTTATATAGGTGGTATTCTGATTTTGATTATATTTGGAATCATGCTAACTAATCGCATCACAACAGTGCATATTTCCCATTCAAATATCCAACAAGGATATGGCGGAATAATAGTTGTTATTTTAATGGGATTTCTTGGATGGATGATTGTAAAAACACCTTGGCTACAAAAACAAGCTTTGGAACCAGAGCAAACTGTTGCCACAATCGGTAGATTAATTTTAACAGATTATCTTATGCCTTTTGAAGTAGCATCCATTCTTTTATTAGGTGCTCTGATAGGAGCGGCAACCTTATCCAGATCAGAGAAATAATGGATCAATTACAAAATTATTTACTCATTGCATCTGTCCTTTTTTCCTTGGGATTAATGGCGGTTATCACCCGTCGAAACGGAGTGGCAGTTCTCATGGGAGTAGAACTTATGTTAAATGCTGCTAACATTAATTTGGTTGCTTTTGCCCGATTCGGAGGGATGAATTATTCTGGACAGATTTTTGCTTTATTTGTTATTGTTATGGCCGCCGCAGAAGCTGCCGTCGCTCTTGCTATTATCATCAATATATTTAACAACTATTCATCCATTAATGTGGATGAGGTGAGTCATTTGAAACGATGAATATCTTTGTTCAATTTGCTCTGCTAATTTATTTTTTACCGTTGGTTGCCTTTGTGATTAATATTTTTATCGGGAAACGGCTCCCTCGTCAGGGGGACTGGGTATCCATTTTGGCTGTAGGAATTTCTCTGGTTCTCAGTATTGCTATGTTTACCGGTATGCTATTGGACTATAATCCAACTTTTAAAGTAGAGGTATTCTGGGAGTGGATTCATTTAGGTGCTTTTAATATTGACCTGGGATTTTTGATAGATAATATCACCATCACTATGCTTTTAGTTGTGGCGTTGGTTTCCACCATGAGTCACCTTTTCTCAATTAAATATATGAAAGGAGATCCACGTTATTCTAGATATTATGCCTTCCTATCTCTTTTTACCTTCAGTATGAATGGAATTGTTTTGGCAAATAATCTTATGCTTCTTTATATGAGTTGGGAGTTGGTAGGTTTGAGTTCCTTTTTACTGATTGGATTCTGGTTTGAAAAGGACTCTGCAGCATCTGCGGCCAACAAGGCATTTCTCACCAATCGTGTCGGAGATATTGGATTTTTTATTGGTATCATGATCATATTTATGACTATTGGTTCCGTGAGCTATGGTACCGTATTCAGTGGTGTTGCGAATGGTGACTTGACGGGAATGCTTCTCACCTGTGCGGGCATTGGGCTGTTTATGGGTGCCATGGGAAAATCTTCCCAGGTGCCTCTTCACATATGGCTTCCGGATGCCATGGAAGGCCCAACCCCTGTTTCAGCTCTCATGCATGCAGCCACTATGGTTGCCGCAGGTGTATTTATGATGGTACGTCTTTTTCCTATTATGTCACCTGATGCATTAGTTTTTGTAGCATATATTGGTGGTATCACCGCACTTTTCGCATCTTTAATAGCCATCACTCAAAATGATATTAAAAAGGTTCTGGCCTATTCAACCGTCAGCCAGCTAGGATATATGATTATGTCAGTGGGAACGGGAGCGTACATAGCGGCATTTTTTCATTTAGTAACTCATGCAGCATTTAAGGCAAATTTATTTTATGGATCAGGTAGTGTCATCCATGCAATGCATCATGCACTTCACAAAAAGCATGATCACTCAACAGACCCACAGGATATGCGCAATATGGGTGGATTGAAATCAAAAATGCCTATTACATACAGGGCAATGTTAATTGGAACTTTAGCGATCTCTGGTGTTCCCTTCTTCTCTGGATTCTTGTCCAAAGATGCGATTCTAGCAGGGACATTATCATTTGCAACTCACCACCCTGTTCATTTTTTATTGCCAATTTTTGGGTTCGGTGCTGCTCTCATTACAGCGTTTTACATGTTTCGTTTGATATTTCTCACGTTTCACAATGAACCTCAGCGACCGGATTTAATTGATGATATTCATGAATCTCCATGGGAAATGACAACTCCGTTAGTTGTACTCAGTGGATTAAGTTTTTTTATCTTTTTTACACTCCCGTATTTTAATCCCTTTTCAGATCATGGTTGGTTTATGGATATCATCCGTGCTCAGGATTCTTTGGTTGCAGGAGCACTTTCCGCTCATGAGATTGCTGAAGGCATTCACCACAGCCACATCTCAGCAATGGTTCTTTCTTTACTGGTCGCTGCAACGGGTATTTATCTCGCTTGGCAGATGTATTTAAAGAAAGGTATTGATCCAAAACTTTTATCAGAAAAATTTAAAACACCCTATCTTCTGTCATACAATAAATTTTATATTGATGAGATTTATTCCCGCTATCTCTATTCTCCAGTTTTAAAACTGGCGGAGAAAATCGCATTTTTTGATTGGGAGATTTATGATAAATATTTTATTAACGGTTTTGGCAGAGCAACAGATTTTTTGGCACGGATTAGCGGACGGATTGACTATGAAGGTATTGATCAGGGAGTAGTGGATAGTTTTGGTAGAAACACTCAGCGAGCGGGAAAAATTCTTCGATCTATCCAAACAGGAAAATTACAAACCTACATGCTCTTTGCCTTGATGGGAGTGATCGTTATTATGGTCATTCAGGTGATTTGAAAGTAGATGCTAAATGTATAATTATCGAGTTTTAAATAAGGTGGAAAAATAATGGAACACATTTTAAGTTGGATAATCTGGCTTCCTGTAATTGGGATTGCGGTAATTCTTTTCATTCCACGGGAGAAAGAAACCCTCATCAAATTGACTTCTGCAGGAGCAACAGGAATTCAGCTCCTGTTAGCTATGTTGTTGTGGTCAAATTTTGATTCAGGTGTGGGTACGTTTCAGTTTGTTGAGAGAGGAGAGTGGATTCCCTCAGTTAATATATTCTATTCACTGGGAGTAGATGGGTTAAGTCTTCCTATGGTGATTCTGACACCCTTACTCTGTTTTCTTGCTGTTTTTGTTAGTTGGAATATTGACCGAGCTGTGAAAGGATATTTTGCTTTATTTCTTCTTTTGAATACAGGTATGATAGGGGTTTTTTTAGCCTTGGACTTTTTCCTGTTTTATGTCTTTTGGGAAGTTATGCTTTTGCCCATGTACTTCCTTATAGGGATGTGGGGAGGTCCACAGAGAGAATATGCTGCTATTAAATTCTTTTTATACACTTTGGTTGGTTCAGTGTTAATGCTCATCGCAGTTATTGCACTATATTTAAATTGTGGTAAAACTTTTGATATTCCCACTCTTATGGAAACAGCTCAGACAGATTTAGATGGAGTCTTATGGTGGGGATTTAGCGCAATCAAAATCATATGGATTTTGCTTTTTATTGGATTTGCCATAAAAGTACCTGTATTTCCGTTTCACACCTGGCTCCCGCTTGCCCATGTGGAAGCACCTACAGCCATATCAGTGATTCTAGCTGGTGTCCTTTTAAAATTGGGTGTGTATGGGTTGTTACGGATCAACTATCCCATGCTTCCTGATGCAGTATTCTGGTTTTCCGGAGCTTTAGCGCTCCTGGGATTGATCAACGTGATTTGGGGAGCCATGTGTGCCTTGGCTCAAACTGATCTGAAAAAGCTGGTGGCATATTCAAGCATTAATCATATGGGCTATGCCATGCTGGGTATGGCAGCTGTTATCGCTGCCGGAACCATGTACGGTGGAAATCAGGCAGCAGCACAGGCGGGATTGAGTGGTGCTGTGTTCCAGATGTTCAATCATGGAACAATTTCTGCCATGTTGTTTATTTTAGTCGGAGTGGTTTATGACAGAGCTCACCATCGGGATATTGATGGATTTGGTGGACTGGCTAAACAAATGCCTCTATATGCAGGAATGTGTATGATTGCCTTTTTTGCTGGATTGGGGCTGCCGGGATTTTCCGGTTTTGTCAGTGAATTTATGTGTTTTATCGGAGCATTTCCAGTGTTTAAAGCGATTGTCATTATTTCCACTCTAGGTATATTATTGAATGCCGCTTATTTTCTTTCGGCCTACAAACGAATCTTTTTTGGGGAACTAAATGAAAAATATAAGGATATCTCCGAAATTAATACTCGTGAGTTACTTACAGTTGTCCCCCTGGCAGTGGTGACCCTTCTTTTGGGTGTATATCCTAGACCTTTTCTGGATATAATTTCCAGTACAATTGATCATTTAATTTATCAGGTGACGCAGATTGGAGGATTTGCCGGCTTTTAATCAGCTTAAATTGGTTAATATTTAGCATGAATAATCTTCAAAGTCTATCCTATTATTTGCCAGAGTTTGTCCTTATTGGTACCATATTGGTATCAGTTGTTGTGGATCTTTTTGTTAAAGCGGAAAAATCTCATCAAGTGGGCATTTGGGTTTTGGCCGGGTTATTCCTGACACTGTATTCATTTCAATTCATCCCTGAAAATGATATTACATCCCTGTTTATGAACACGTTGGCTTTTGATCCTTTTTCGAGATTTTTTAAGATTCTTGTTATAATAGCTACAGTTTTTATTATTCTTATCAGCAGAGAAAGCCAGGAGCTTGATAATGTTCGGACTGGGGAGTATTATATTTTGATCAGTATTATGGTATTTGGGATGTTACTTATGGCAGCTGCTATTGATTTGATCATGGTATATTTATCTATAGAAATAGTTTCTATAGTTTCATTTATTCTAGCAGGCTATTTAAAAAAGAACAAACGATCTAATGAATCTGGACTAAAATATGTCATCTATGGTGCATTCTCATCGGGATTAATGTTATTTGGTCTCAGTATTCTTTTTGGTGTAACGGGCACCACAAAAATTTTTGAAATCAGATCTATTTTGGGAAGTGCAGGGTCCGATGCAGTTCTTGCTATTGTAGTAGCCTCGATTTTGATTTTAGCAGGGTTTGGATATAAGATATCTGCTGTTCCGTTCCATTTTTGGACACCCGATGTTTATGAAGGGGCACCCACTCCGGTAACTGCCTATCTATCTGTTGCACCAAAAGCTGCTGGCTTTGCTGTTTTATTGAGATTTTTTAATGATTCTTTATCTGATGGTGGAGTAATCGCAAATCAGGATTTTGGATACACCGGACTCCCTTGGCCACAGCTGCTTGGGATACTGTCTTTGTTCACCATGACATTGGGAAATTTTGTTGCCATCCAACAAAATAGTGTAAAACGGATGCTCGCATATTCAAGCATTGCCCATGCCGGATATATGCTCATGGCAGCACCTCTTCTCTCTCGTGATGGTGTCTATGCCATTATGATTTATTTGGTCATGTACTTATTTATGAATTTGGGAGCATTTCTTGTTGTAATTAATGTTAAAAATAAAAAGAATGGTGGGGAAACATTTGATGATTTTAAGGGACTGGGTTGGGAGATGCCCTTGCTAGGAGGGTGCATGGTATTATTTATGATTTCATTGACAGGGATTCCACCTTCAGCGGGATTTATTGGGAAGTTTTATATTTTTTATAGTGTGATAAACGCAGGGCCCTCATTCTATTGGCTGGTTTTTGTTGGTGCAATTAACAGTGTTATATCACTTTACTATTATGTTCGAGTTATCAAAGTAATGTATTTGGATGGTGAGCGTCAGGCTTCTATCTCTGCACCATCAAAACTAACAATTGCTTTGCTGTTTGGAACTGGGGTGCCAACCTTGCTTTTTGGTATTTATTGGACTCCTGTGGTACAGTGGGTTGAAGGTTCCCTGAAATTTCTATTTCAGACAATTTAATTAAAATTCCATGATTTTTATTGAATAAAATGAATATCACGATAAAAAAAGGACATGATATTCAGATAGCTGGGGTCCCTTCTAGTGAAATCTCCAAACATTCTAATTTATCTTCCATCGCTCTTTTACCGACTGAGTTTAGAGGAGTAAAACCAAAGTTATTGGTTAAAGAAGGAGATCGTGTTCAGATTGGGGTTCCTTTATTTTTTGATAAGACCAATCCGGAAGTGAAATGGGCGTCCCCCGGTGGCGGTGTTATTAATGAAATACAATTTGGTCCTCGTAGAGTTCTTGAAAAAATTGGGATTGATATTGATGGACAGGAAGAATCCAAATCAGCTACCAAATATTCTGAGAGTGATTTAGATCTATTGAGAAGAGAAAATGTAATGGAAACCATCTTATCATCGCATCTAATGCATCTCATACGACAAAGACCATTTAATAAAGTGGCAGACCCAAAAGAAAAACCACGGGATATTTTTATTTCAGCCATTAATTCCGCACCATTAACGGTAGACCTTGAATTGGTTTTAAAGGGTTCTCTGAAACAATTTCAAGCTGGTATTACTGCTCTCAGTAAAGTGACAGAGGGAAACGTATATCTTGGTGTTCGTCCCAATTCTGTTTTACAAAAGATTAATAATGCAGCCTCTGTTACTATAAAGGGACCTCATCCCTCGGGGAACGTAGGGATTCAAACCCATCATATAGCTCCCATTAATCCGGGAGATGTTATATGGACAGTTAGCGCACAGGATGTTGTTACTCTGGGTAAATTGTTTCTTACCGGAAGATATGATCCGTCAAAAGTGGTAACTATTGGAGGTCCTGGTATAAAAAATCCAATGCACGTGCGTACCAGAACCGGTGTCTCTATGAGATCTCTGTTACATGAACAATTAATTGAAGACCCTATTCGGATCATTTCCGGTGATGTTTTGACGGGAAAAGAAGCCCATCAAACGGGCTACTTGGGTTTTTACGATAGTACGGTATCAGTTTTACCAGATACAATTACAAGAGAATTTATAAATATGCTTAAACCGGGGAATAAAAAAACAAGATACAGTCTCTCGTCTGCCTTTATGAAAATTGGGAATGCATTATTTAATTTTAATACATCCCAAAATGGAAGCCATCGTGCTATGGTACCTATTAGCGCATGGGAGAAAGTATTACCGATGGATATTTATCCTAATGCTTTGTTTCGTGCCATTTTGTCTAACGATATAGAGGAGATGGAACAACTGGGTATTTGGGAATGTGATGATGAAGATTTTGCTCTATGTTCATTTGCCTGTCCCAGTAAAATTGATGTAGGCAGCGTCATTCGGATGGGATTGGATTTAATGGAGATTGAAGGTCAGTGAACTGGCTTCTAAAATTACTGTTAAAGGTACGCCCCAATTTTGAAGAAGGAGGAAGATTTCGTTATTTTTGGGCAATTTATGAGGCTACAGAAACCATTTTATTTAGCACAGATGAGCGCACCAAATCCGGCCCCCATATTCGAGATCATTTGGATATTAAGAGAGTGATGATACTGGTTGTGGTTGCATTGCTTCCCTGTTATGTGTTCGGAATGTTTAATGTTGGGTACCAGTCTGCTCTTGCAAATGGAGAGTCAAGATTATGGTGGGAAAATGCATTTACAGGATTTAAGATCATTCTTCCTATAATTATTATTACATTTATTTCTGGAGCATTTTGGGAGATTCTTTTTGCGGTAGTGAGAAAACATGAGATATCTGAGGGATTTTTAGTGACTTGTGCTCTAATTCCACTTATTATGCCTCCGACAATTCCTTTGTGGCAGGTTTCTGTTGCAACCACTTTTGGGATTGTAATAGGCAAAGAAATATTTGGAGGTGTGGGGATGAACATATTCAATCCTGCATTAATCGCCAGAGCCTTTATATTTTTTGCATATCCGGGAGATATCTCAGGGGATAAAGTATGGATTTTGGGTCCCGATGGATATTCCGGAGCTACAGCATTAGCTGTCCCTGCAGCTACTCAAAATGAACAAGCGATTCCATTATTAAATTCAGTGACACAATTTGATTTTTCATGGATAAATATGTTTTTAGGTTGGATTCCAGGTTCTGTTGGGGAAACCAGCAAACTCATGATCATTATTGGTGCCATATTTCTTATTATAACTGGTATTGCATCATGGAGAGTAATGGTGGGAGCTGTAATTGGATTAATTTCTACCAGTTTTCTTACCAATATTTTAGCTTTATATTCCACAAATTCTATGTTGACAATTCCTCCTCATTACCACCTTGTTATGGGAAGTTTTGCTTTTGGAATTACGTTTATGGCCACAGAACCGGTCACAGGAGCTCACACAGACACCGGCAGGTGGATCTATGGAATATGTATTGGAGTTTTGACTGTGATAATCCGTGCAATTAATCCGGCCTATCCTGAGGGAGTGATGTTAGCAATATTATTAATGAACGCTTTTGCTTCTTTGATAGATTATTTTGTTGTGCGTAGCAACATCAGAAATAGAATGAAACGATATGCGGAGTAATTCCTACACACTTATATTTACTAGTTGCATCACCATTGTACTGAGTTTTTTCTTATCTATAGCTTCCGGTTTATTGAAAGAAAAACAAATCGCGAATGTGGAGTTGGACAGAAAAAAAAATATATTGATTGCACTAGGGTTTGAACAAAGTGCAAAGCATTTGTGGAAGCCAAAAGATATTCAAACGCTCTTTAGTGATTTCGTGCAAGAATTTAATATTGATGAAAATGGAAATAGGATAGAGACAACTTCCATTGATCATGAGTCATCGGAAGCTCTAACGTATTTTCAAATTTATAAAAAAGTAGTTAAAGACAAAATTGAAGGATTTGCAATTCCCATTTCTGGAAAAGGATTGTGGTCAACTTTATACGGCTATTTGGCTATTGAACCGGATGGAAAAACAGTTAAAGGAATAACATTTTATAAACATAAAGAAACTGCTGGCTTAGGAGGTGAAGTGGAAAAACCGTGGTTTCAAAATAATTTTGTGGGAAAACAATTTATAGATGATGAAGGTAATCTTATCAGCATTCAGGTTATAAAAGGAAAGGTAAGTGATGATGATCCCCAATCTTATCATAAGGTAGATGGAATTTCAGGAGCTACAATAACTGGTAGAGGATTAAATAAATTTTTAAAAGAAGATCTCAAAAAATATGAGCCATTTTTTAAAAAAATCAGAAGCGGACTAGAAATTTAATGTCTATTATTAGTAAAAAATCTAAACAGATTATTGCAGATCCTCTCATGGGAAATAATCCGATTACTCTTCAGGTTCTGGGTATTTGTTCCGCACTAGCAGTAACTCTAAAAGTGGACACTGCTCTGGTAATGACATTAACTGTTGTGTGTGTTCTTTCAATATCGAATACATTGATTTCTCTATTAAGAAATTTAATTCCTAGTAAAGTACGTATAGTTGTCCAATTGTCTATTATTGCATCTTTAGTCATTCTGGCAGATGAGATTTTGCAAGCTTATATGTATGAGTTTAGCAAGCAGTTAACTGTATTTGTAGGTTTAATAATCACCAATTGTATTATCATGGGAAGAGCAGAGGCATTTGCAATGCAGAATCCTCCTGGAAAATCATTTTTGGATGGTTTTGGAAATGCTATGGGATATGGGATTATTCTGATTGTTGTTTCTTTGTTCAGAGAATTATTGGGTAATGGAACAGTGTATGGTTTTCAAATAATTCCGGAAATTTTTTATTCGATGGGATATGAAAATAATGGATTGATGGTTTTATCACCTGGTGCATTTATAATTCTAGGATTAATTGTTTGGGTTCATCGGATATTTGCTAATATTGAGGAAGAAGCCTAATGTTGGAATATTATCTGAGTTTGCTTACAAAAGCAATCTTTGTGGAAAATATTCTGTTGGTATATTTTCTGGGAATGTGTTCATTCTTAGCTATCTCAAAACGGGTAGATACGTCAATCGGATTGGGATTTGCGGTTATATTTGTTCTGACGATTACGGCACCAGCAAATTGGGCGATACATCACTTTTTCCTCAAAAAAGGTGCTTTAGCCTGGGCAGGATATCCTGATATAGATTTAAGTTTTTTGAATTATATTGTATTTATCGCTGTAATTGCAGCTATGGTACAATTGGTTGAAATGATCCTTGACAGATTTTCACCTACTCTTTATTATAATCTGGGAATATTCCTTCCATTGATTGCAGTAAATTGTGCCATTTTAGGAGGATCACTGTTTTTAGTTGAACGAGAATATACATTGATGGAATCTACTATTTTTGGATTTGGCTCCGGATTAGGTTGGTTTTTAGCTATTGTCTCAATGGCATCAATAAGGTACCGACTTAGATATTCGAACGTTCCCTTAAAACTGCGTGGGTTAGGAATTACCATGCTTCTGACAGGATTGATATCCATGGCATTTATGGCTTTTTCCGGGATTGATCTCTAATGGTATTGACACTTCTGTCGGTTCTAGTTTTCACTGGAGTTATGCTCATTCTAGTATTGATATTAAATTTGGCGGAAAGTCAGCTGCTTCCTCAAGGGGATGTATCCATTTTGATTAATGGTGATGAATCAAACAAAATTATAACTCGTCCGGGATCTACTCTGCTCAGTTCTTTAGCAAATAGTAAACTCTATCTTCCGTCTGCTTGCGGAGGAGGAGGAACATGTGCCATGTGTAAATGTCAAGTTGTTGAAGGGGGAGGGGAGATTCTTCCCACTGAAACTGGTTACATTAATCGTTCGATGGCAAGAGATCATTGGCGTTTGGCTTGTCAGGTAAAAATTAAACAGGATATGGTAATTCATATTCCGGAAGAAATATTTAATATCAAAAAATGGGAATGCACAGTAATATCCAATTACAATGTTGCAACATTTATTAAAGAACTAGTTTTAGAACTCCCGTCTGGTGAAAACCTGGATTTTAAAGCAGGGGGATATATACAGATTGATATCCCCCAGTATGACAATCTGAAATTTAGTAAATTTGATATTGAGGAAGCTTACCATCTGGATTGGGATAAATATAAAATCTGGGAAATGGTTGCGCAAAATGAGGAAGATGTTTTCCGAGCATTCTCAATGGCAAATCATCCTGCAGAAGGAAACAGAATTATGCTTAATGTACGAATTGCCACTCCTCCTCCTGCTCTCTGGAATGACGTTCCTCCCGGAATTGCATCTTCTTATATTTTCAATTTAAAACCCGCAGATAAAGTCACGATATCTGGACCTTTTGGTGAATTTTTTATCAAAGATACCAATCGGGAAATGGTTTATATTGGTGGGGGTGCCGGTATGGCCCCGATGCGGTCTCATTTATTTCATTTATTTCATACACTAAAAACCAAGAGAAAGGTGTCTTTTTGGTATGGAGCTAGATCCCTACGGGAAATGTTTTATGATGATGATTTTAATAATATTCAAAATAAGTTTCCTAACTTTTCTTATCAGATTGCAATGTCTGAGCCTTTACCAGAAGACGACTGGGGAGGCCCAACAGGATTTATCCATCAGGCGTTATATGATAACTATTTAAAAGATCATGAAGACCCGACAGAGGTTGAATATTATATGTGTGGTCCTCCCATGATGATAAGCGCATGTGAAAGTATGCTGGACAGTCTTGGAGTAGATCCTAAAATGATCGCCTATGATAGCTTTGGATAATTACAGAGTTATTTCCATTAACTATAAAGCCCAACTGATGTTGGGCTTTGGTATTCTTGGTATGTTAGGATGCCAAAATAAATCTGAGGAATTTATAATTGATGGCTATACAATGGGAACTACCTATTCTGTTGTATATGTATTGGATCATTTTCATCCTGGAGCTGATCTGATTCAGCGTAAGGTAGATTCACTTTTAAATCAGCTAAACCAACAAATGTCAACGTATATTGCTGATAGTGAAATATCAAATTTTAACTCATGGAAACAAAGTGATCCCTTTGCTATTAGTTCAGAATTTTCTGAAGTAGTGCACCGAGCACAAAACATATCACGTCTCACCAATGGAGCATTTGATATAACGGTAATGCCATTGGTGAGGCTCTGGGGTTTTGGACCTGAATTTAAAGGAAGTATCCGTATTCCCACTGAGGAGGAAATAAACAAAATAAAAATAAATACGGGGTCAGACAAATTGGTTACTGTCCAAAGTGCGATAAAGAAAAAGAACCCTGAACTTGAAATTGATTTGAATGCAATAGCCAAAGGATTTGCTGTGGACCAGATGAGTATTTTATTAGAAACATTAAATATTAATAATTATTTAGTTGAGGTTGGTGGAGAAATCCGGTGTAGAGGAAGAAACAGGAATGGGAATAAATGGTCAGTTGGAATTGATACTCCTGAATTTGATAATCTTGCGAAAAGAAAAATTGAAATAGCTCTGAGTGTGTCTGATTTGGCAGTTGCCACATCCGGTGATTACCGAAATTACTTTGAGAAAAATAGTAAGATGTACTCTCACATCATTGATCCGGTTACTGGTCACCCAGCTCAAAGTAGCATTGCATCAGCTACTGTGATCGCCCCTTATTGCACGGAAGCAGATGCATGGGCGACAGCTTTGCTTGTACTTGGGAAAGATGGAATAAAAATGATAGAGGAATTAAAGGATTTTGAGGCGATCCTGTTTATCAGGAAAGGGGAATTATTTCAACAAATAATGACATCAGGAGTTAAAGATATGGTTGTAATGCTATAATGTATTATCAAGAAGTATTCATACATTTTTTATTTCCATTCTTGCAAAAATCACATACATTAGGATCTCCTCCACAGGAGCCGCTCAAAGGTTTGTCCCTGAATATGGTCCCAATGGAAAGTCCTAAAATAGACAGACCCAAAAAACAAATAGTCAAAATTGTACCCATATATTAAATTAGGGTATTTTTTGAAAATATTCAATTGAAATAGAAAAAACTATGAATAATATTCACTCATATTTATACTCATTTTGGGTTATAAATTATTTTCTTTAGACGAATGAAAAAAATAATCATATATCTTTTATCAGGGATTCCTATGTACTTATTTGGGTCCAACGATAGTACACTTTATTTAGATGGAACTCAATTGTCCATTTGGTGGATTATGCCCTTTATCGGGATACTGTTTTCTATTGCAGTATTCCCATTAGTTCTCCCACGATTCTGGCACCACCATTTTGGGAAAGTATCTTTTTTTTGGGCGATTCTATTTATTTTTCCATTCCTTTTAATGGTAGGATGGAAGATTACGCTTTATGAGCTTTTGCATGTAGGATTGCTGGAATATTTACCATTTTTAATCCTGCTTCTGGCACTGTTTACTATCTCAGGAGGTGTACAATTAACGGGTTCATTAATTGGGACACCAATGCTCAATACGCTCATTATTTTTATCGGTACTATATTGGCAAGTTGGATGGGAACGACAGGTGCTGCAATGCTGCTAATTCGTCCTATATTAAGAGCAAATGCGTGGCGGCAAAAAAAAGTACATATTATTATTTTCTTCATCTTTCTCGTTGCAAATATTGGTGGTTCCTTAACTCCGCTGGGTGATCCACCATTGTTTCTTGGGTTTCTTAAAGGAATAGATTTTTTTTGGACAACCACAGCAATGTTTAAACCAATGCTGTTCATGGTTTTTTTCTTATTGGGAATTTTCTTTGGACTAGATACATATTATTATAATCGAGAAATAAAATCAGAGATTCAGAATGATAATACAGAAAAATTGGGTATAGAAGGCTCATTTAATCTATTTTTGATTCTTGGAGTAATTAGTTGTGTCCTGTTAAGCGGTTTTTGGAAACCTACAATGATTTTTGGTGATAAAGTAGTTCCTTATTCTTTTGATGTTTTCCATGTAAAAGTAGAAATGCAAAACTTGGTTCGAGATTGTCTATTATTAGGGCTTACTTATATAAGTTGGGCTATGACATCAAGAAAAATACGTGAATTCAATGAATTTACCTGGTTTCCCATTATCGAAGTCGCTAAACTTTTCGCAGGAATATTTATAACAATTATTCCAGCGATCGCTATTTTGAAATCTGGATCGCATGGTGCTTTAGCATCAGTCGTTTCATCGGTATCAACAGAAAGTGGTGATCCTATTAATTATATGTATTTCTGGGCTACAGGTATCCTTTCAGGTTTTCTTGATAATGCACCCACGTATCTAGTCTTTTTTAATACAGCTGGAGGCAACCCCGTTTCTCTCATGGTGGAACTGCCCAATACGTTATTAGCCATTTCTTCTGGAGCAGTCTTTATGGGGGCGATGACATATATTGGAAATGCACCAAATTTTATGGTGAAATCTATTTCTGAAGAAGCAGGAATTAATATGCCTTCTTTTTTTGGGTATATGACTAAATATTCAATTCCTATTTTGTTGCCACTTTTTATTTTAGTTTCACTTATATTTTTCTAATGAGAATTACAAAAGTAACCACAAAAACAGGAGATAAAGGGATGACCAGATTGGGAACGAATGAAATAGTTTCAAAGTCCAGTTTGGAAATTCATGTTTTGGGAGATTTGGATGAATTATCATCTGTGTTAGGAATGGTTAAAGTTTCGGGTCAGTCTGAAGATTTTAAATCTGATATCGAAAATATTCAAAATGATATATTTAATATAGGCGGAGAGGTATCTTTAGGAAATAGTGGTGATAAATTATTAAAAGAAGATAGGATTGATATTTTGGAAAAAGAAATCGAAAGTATCACTAATAAATTACCACCATTAAAAGAATTCCTATTGCCGGGAGAAAATGGATTGTCTTCTAAAATTCATCATGCTCGTTCGGTATGTCGTAGAGCAGAGAGATCTTTGGTTGCACTGACTGAGAAAAAATCATATCGACATATCTGGATTCAATATTTGAACCGTCTTTCAGATTATTTATTTGTTTTGGCTCGAAAATCTGGGAAAGTCGAAGGTCAATCAGAACGAATGTGGAAAAGAGAATAAATGTGACTCGCAGTTTATGATTTTTTTTTGCAATATAGTGGTCTGTTGATTAAATAACCCTAAATTATTTTTTTATTTATTGTAATGAATTAATGAATTTGAACCGTTATAAATCTATTTTAGAGAATGTTAACCGGGTTGCTCTAACCACGCATGAAAATCCTGACGGAGATGGACTAGGGTGTGCTGCTGCTATGTATCATTTTTATAAAGATATGAAAAAAGATTGTAAAATTATCCTTCCCACATCATTACCTAGGGAATATGAGTTTCTTGAAAAGGGCTCCATGTTTCAATTATATTCAAGTGAAACCACAGATACCTGGCTAAAAGATGTTGATTTAATTATTATTTTTGATGTTGGAGATAGCCGCAGATTGAAAGGCATCAAAAAAGCAGTCCAAATGTATAATTTAACTTCGCTGAATATCGATCACCATCCTTTATTAGATGATTCAGTATTTACTTATAATCACGTGAATACTAATGCTGCAGCTACTGGTGAAATCATATTTGATATTTTAGAACAGTGTTTTTCTATTGATTTCACAAAAGATATTTGCGAAGGAATATTCTCAGCGATTATGACAGATACTGGTTCTTTTAGATACAGTAATACGAATATCCATTGTCATGAGATTGCAATTGAATGCTATAAAGCAGGTGTAGATACAAGTTATATTTACCAACAAGTGTATGAGAACGCTACAAAAAGTCGTGTAAAATTACTGGGAACCGTATTACATCAGATACATTATGAATTAGAGGGGGAATTGGCTTGGTTTATTGTGTACAATACTATGATGGAACAATGTGAAGCTGATAAAACAGATGTTGGAGGATTCGCTGACTTTGTGCGTACAATAAATGGGGTAGAAGTTGCTTTGATGATTATAGAATCGGGGGAAAACAAATGCAAGGTGAATTTCAGATCAAAAGGGAAATATATTGTGAATGATATGGCAAATACTTTAGGTGGGGGAGGTCATCCACTTGCTTCTGGAGCAAAAATTCAGGAATCGGTCAAAAAAGCAACTCCTCATATTTTAGATGTTGTCAGAAAATCCATTGTTTCCCAACAGGGTGTCAAATAATGAAAATATTTGTAGCGAAAGATGCAGGATATTGTTTTGGTGTGAGAGATGCAGTTAGTTTGGCACATACAACTGCAGAGGAATACGGAAATGTGTATATGTTGGGGGATATCGTCCACAATGAAAATGTTGTGGAAAAATTAAAAAAAGTAGGAACAAAGGTTGTCCAAAGCTTGGAAGAAATTCCAGCTGATAAACCTGTATTGCTTCGGGCACATGGTACCGCGACCGATGTGTGGCAAAAGGCAAAAGAAAAAAATATGAAGATTATTGATGCGACTTGCCCTTTAGTACAAGAAATTCATGATGAAGTATCTAAACTGGAAAAGGAAGATAGACAAATAATAATCATTGGTGATCATGGTCATGATGAAGTTATCGGGATTGCCAGCCAGGTGGTAGACCCCATTGTATTAGAAAATCCCGAAGAAGCAAAAGAAATAAAGAAAATGAAAAAAGCCGGTATTGTGAGCCAATCCACGCAAACCATTGAAAATGTACAAGAAATAATAAATATACTTATGACAAAGATTTTTGATCTTCGATTTGTAAATACAATTTGTTTTCCTACGAAAAGGAATCAAAGTCAAGTAAAAGAATTGGCTGATTTGTGTGATTTGGTTTTAATTATTGGCTCATTTACCAGTGCAAATTCAAAGCGTCTTTCTCAATTATCCTCATTGAGGAATTCAAATTCTCATCAGATTACGGGTGTAAAAGATATTTGCTCAGATTGGTTTTTAAATGTTGAATCTGTTGGGATTTCTGCCGGTGCTTCGACACCAGATAATCTAATTGAAGAAGTAGTGGAGTTTGTCAAATACTTTGATGAAGAGAAAGAAAAGGAGATGGTATATGGATAAAGAAAATTTTGAGGTAAAAGTGGGCTTATCAGAAATGTTAAAAGGTGGAGTTATAATGGATGTAATGTCTGCCGAACAAGCAATCATAGCAGAGGAAGCTGGAGCCGTTGCCGTAATGGCGTTGGAACGTATTCCTGCATTGATTCGTAAAGATGGCGGGATAGCCAGAATGAGCAGTCCTAAAATGATCAAAGCTATACAAAATGAAGTGTCTATCCCAGTGATGGCTAAATGTAGGATTGGACATTTTGCCGAAGCACAAATGCTAGAGGCATTAGAAGTAGACTTTATTGATGAAAGTGAAGTTCTTACTCCTGCAGATGAGGCGAATCACATTTGGAAATGCGATTTTAAGGCACCCTTTGTCTGTGGTGCCAGAGATTTGGGAGAAGCATTAAGAAGAATTGCTGAAGGGGCTGCGCTGATTCGCACTAAAGGTGAAGCAGGTAGCGGTAACATCGTTGAAGCAGTACGCCATATGCGAAAAGTGCAATCACAAATCAAAGAATTAACCGTTATGGATAAGGAAGAGCTCATGGCAATTTCAAAAGCACTAGGTGCTCCATTCACATTAGTTCAACAAGTCGCAAAACTAAAAAAACTTCCCGTACCAAATTTTGCAGCTGGAGGTATCGCAACTCCAGCTGATACATCCTTAATGATGCAGTTGGGAGCAGAGTCCGTATTCGTTGGTTCGGGAATATTTATGAGTGAGGATCCTGCCTCCAGAGCTAAAGCAATCGTGGAATCTGTAACATATTTTGATGACCCGAAAAAACTTGTGAATTCGTCTTCGGAATTGAAGGCAGCCATGAAAGGATTAGACATGTCTGAAATTCCGGAAGAAGAACGCCTACAAAATAGAGGTTGGTAATAATACCAATGAGCAAAATATAAAGGAATATACATGAGAATAGGGATCCTAGCTTTACAAGGTGATTATTTAAAACATGAACAGCTTATTTTAAAACTAGGTTGGGATTGTATTCGTGTGCGTTATAAAAAAGATTTTTCCTCACTGGATGGACTAATAATTCCAGGTGGAGAGTCAACAACTCTCACAAAATTACTAAAAGCAACTGGTCTTTTTATCTCACTAAAAGAATTTGCAGAAACTCATCCTATTTTGGGTACTTGTGCAGGACTAATTTTGATGAGCAGTGAATCTTCAGACACCAGGGTTAGCTCGCTTGGATTAATAAATATCAAGGTTGAAAGAAATGCTTTTGGAAGACAAATTCATTCATTTACCGCAAACTTGGATATGACAGGGAGTGATCGTATAATTCAGGGAACATTTATTCGTGCTCCTAAAATTTCACGATTAGGTACAAACATAGATGTATTAGCAAAATTAGATGGTCAACCGGTCGCAGTTCGTCAGGGAATTCATATTGGATTGGCATTTCATCCTGAATTAAATAATGAGCCTATTTTTCACACCATAGCATTTCTTAGTTCAGATAAAAAAAACTAACCATTTAAAATTTTCGATGAATCATGCCTACTAATTTGTTACAACAAATTAAATCTCCTCGTGACTTAAAATCTTTGTCACTAGAAGATTTACAAATTGTGAATGACGAATTAAGGGAATATATTATTTCTACGATCACAGAGATCGGAGGGCATTTAGCATCTACATTAGGTGTTTTAGAGCTGACCACAGCTTTGCATTATATTTTCGATACACCTCGTGATAAAATTATTTGGGATGTTGGTCATCAGGCCTATGCACATAAAGTATTAACAGGTAGGTATGAACAATTAAAAACTATCAGACAGTATGAAGGACTGAGTGGTTTTTTAAAAATATCTGAAAGTGAATATGATGCATTTGGCGCAGGTCATGCTTCCACATCGATATCTGCAGCACTTGGGATAGCTGTTGCCCGAGATCATTACCAGAAAAAATACAAAGTTGTTTCTGTTATTGGAGATGGAGCAATGACCGGAGGTCTTTCATTTGAAGGGTTAAATAATGCAGGTATGAGACGGAAACAGTTTTTAGTCATACTCAATGATAATGAAATGTCAATTTCTCCAAATGTAGGAGCAATTAATTCTTATTTTAACCGATTGGTAACCAATCCGATATATAATCGTATAAGGGATGAAATTTGGAATTTGACAGGATCTCTTCCTTTAGGAAAAGATATTACTCGAAAATTCATTCGGAAATCGGAAGAAAGTTTAAAAAATATGCTGGTACCGGGTATATTGTTTGAGGAATTGGGTTTTAGATATTTTGGTCCTATTGATGGTCATAATTTAAATGAGGTGGTTCGCACTCTAAAAAATATAAGCAATTTAAAGACACCGGCATTGCTCCATGTCCTGACTAAAAAAGGTAAGGGTATGGTTTCCATGAATGTTAAAGATCGTAAATATCATGATGACGCTGTGAGATTTCATGCTGTGAAACCCAATGAAAAAAAACCGTCTAAAATTGAGAAAGTAGATTCTCATTCATCCGCACCTATTTTTCAGGATGTGTTTGGAAAATTATCTTGCGAAATTGCTAAGAATCGAAAAGATACAGTTTGTATCACCGCTGCGATGAAAGAGGGAACAGGGTTGGTAAATTATTCGAAAGAATTTCCTGATAGATTCTTTGATGTGGGAATCGCAGAAGCTCATGCAGTAACATTTGCAGCAGGATTGGCAACTGAAAGGATACGTCCCATCGTTTCTATTTACTCTACATTTCTTCAGAGGGCCTATGATCAAATTATACATGATGTTGCTCTTCAGAACCTTCCAATCATATTTTGTATGGATAGGGCTGGTATTGTCGGTGAGGATGGTCCTACGCATCATGGCGCTTTGGATATTGCTTATTTGAAATGTGTCCAGGATATGATTGTAACAGCTCCAAAAGATGGTAATGAATTCAGGCATTTACTATACACAGCGCTAGAGCAAAACGATCGACCATTTGGTATTCGTTATCCAAAATCTTCATCCATACAGTTCGATGAAAGTGGACAGGCAGAATTATTACCTATAGGAAGCTGGGAAACTCTCAAAACCGGAAAAGATATTGCTATTTTAGCTGTAGGCTCAATGGTTTATCCCGCATTAATGGCAGCCAGCCAACTGGAGCAACAAGATATTTCATGTGAAGTAGTAAATTGTCGTTTTATCAAACCGATGGATTTACAAATTTTAACAAATCTTACCATGCGATTTACCTCATTTCTTGTGATAGAAGAAGGTGTGCACATTGGTGGGTTTGGTGAAGGGATTTCCAGTTATTTTTCAGGAAAGTCTGGAGATTATAATGTTCACCTTTTAGGCCTCCCAGACTCATTTGTTGAACATGGCCCAAGGGATATTTTATTGAATGATTTAGGATTGTCGGAAAATGGCATTATATCGGTTGTGAAAGAAATTATGGAAAAATTTCATATCAGTGTGTAATGAACTCAGCAGTTTTGGCTTTATTATTTTTATAACATTGTTAATCTTATTCCTGAAAGTAGAATCATTTTTCTATAGCAACATGATGTTGTTCGTTGTTGGTATTATTTTAATTGGGCTCATTCTTTGGTTGCTGGTAGAGGGAATGATAGCCTACAGAAAACAAAAGGTAGTTTTACAAACGGAATAAATTATGAGTGAACAATTAAATCTATTTCAAAGTGCTAATGAGCAATGGAAAGCAGCAGCTCGATCTTCGAAAAATCGATCCTATAACTTTGAAACGGTGAGCGGTGAACCGGTACACCTTCTATACCATCCTAAGTGTAATGAGAATGATTATTTGAAAAACCTAGGATTCCCGGGACAGTATCCCTTTACTCGGGGAATTCATCCAAATCTCTACCGGGGAAGACTATGGACCATGAGACAATTCTCAGGTTTTGGAGCACCAGAAGAAACGAATGAAAGATATCATTTATTGTTATCACAGGGGCAAACGGGATTGTCTGTTGCTTACGATATGCCGACCTTAATGGGATACGATCCGGATGATCCTATATCTGATGGAGAAGTAGGAAAATGTGGTGTAAATGTTGCATCTCTCCCTGACATGGAACGGTTATTTAATGGTATCAATCTTGGAAATATCTCTGTCTCTCAAACGATTAATGGCCCTGCGGTTATCTTGCTGGCATTTTATATAGCTGCCGCTGAAAAACAGGGAGTAACTCAGAAAAATTTAAAAGGGACTTTGCAAAACGATATTTTAAAAGAGTTTATTGCTCAGAAAGAATGGATTTTTCCTCCTGAACCTTCAATGCGAATTATAACGGATATGATCCAATATTGTACAGAATATTTACCTCATTATAATACTATTTCGATCAGTGGATATCATATCCGTGAAGCAGGTTCAACTGCAGCTCAGGAGTTGGCATTTACACTAGCTGATGGATTTACTTATGTAGATTATGCTATCAGGTCCGGGATGAATGTGGATGATTTTGCACCTCGATTATCCTTCTTTTTTAATTCTCATTTGGATTTTTTTGAGGAAATTGCTAAATATAGAGCAGCCAGAAGAATATGGGCTCGGAACATGAAAAATAAATATAATGCAAAAAATCCTAAGTCATTGAAACTGCGATTTCATACTCAAACTGCAGGATGTTCTCTCACAGCACAACAACCTGAAATAAATATTGCTAGAACAGGATTTCAAGCTATGGCAGCGGTGTTGGGTGGAACCCAATCCCTACATACTAATTCAATGGATGAGACCTTGGCATTACCTACAGAGAAAGCTGCACAAATAGCCCTTCGTACCCAACAGCTAATTGCCTATGAAACTGGGACCCCAAATGTAGTTGACCCTTTGGGAGGATCATGGTATATCGAATCATTAACGGATACCTTGGAAAAGGAAGCTGAAAAATATTTCACAAAGATTGAAGCATTAGGTGGGGTCATCCCTGCAATTGAAGATGGATATTTCCAACGGGAAATCGCTAAGGCTGCTTCAGATTATCAACGTAAGATAGATACAAATGAAAGAATTGTTGTGGGTGTTAATGATTTTGTTAATGAAGATGAAGAAATTGATATTCCTATTCTCACCATTAGTGATAAAACTCAAAAACAACAATCTAAACATCTAAAAAAAATAAGACTCGAACGTGATGATAAAAGGTTTCAGAAATCATTGAAAAATATAACCAAAACTTGTAAAAATGGAAATAATCTCATGCCTCCATTAATTGAGGCAGCAAAATCCTTGGCAACTTTAGGAGAGATAGTTCAGGCGATGAAACCTGTCTTTGGAGAGTGGAAGGAAGGGTCTGTCTTTTAGAAATTAAATGTAATCCTATAGTGCTGGGAAAAAGATTTCAACATTATGGTCATTTCTTATTTAATTTCCTCTCTTCTATTAGAAATAATTATAATATTTCTTATGTTGTTAGTTTGATATCAGGGTAGAATAGTATTGTATTTGAATATTTGCAGGGTCGCTTAGGGAGTAAACTCATATGAAACGAAAAAATGTACACATCGTTGGAACCGGCACTATTGGTGAACCTCTCATTGGACTTTTTTGTAATTATCGTGACCAGCTTGGGATTGACGATGTGTCATTCCATAAAAATACGCCCCTGATATCTGATAAATCCAAAGTCATCGATTTAATTCATAGAGGAGCAAGATTGTCTGTTGATGAAAAAAAAATTGGTTCATTCAAAGAAATGGGGATGGAAGCAGATTTTGAAACGGAAGAGGCAATTAAACGTGCAACTGTTGTAATAGATTGTACTCCTAAAGGAATAGGTCACAATAATAAAGAAAAATATTATTCAAAATTTAGTGATAGTGTGAATGGTTTTTTAGCTCAAGGTAGCGAGAATGGTTTTGGTAAAAAATATGCACATGGTATTAATGATAAGGCGTTGATGGAAGGAGATCAATTTATTCAAATAGTATCCTGTAATACTCACAATTTATCTTGTATAACCGATACTTTAGCAGTGAATAATGATCCAGATAATTTAATAGAAGGAATTTTTGTGTGTATTCGTCGTGCCACTGATATTAGTCAGGCAAGCGGATTTATTCCTTCTCCTCAGGTTGGGACACATGGTGATCGGATTTATGGTTCTCACCATGCAAAAGATGCAGCCGGACTATTCACTACCTTGGATATGGATTTAAATTTATTCTCTTCAGCGATGAAAATCCCTAGTCAATATATGCATGTGGTTTGGTTTCATTTAAGGGTAAAAGAGCCCACTACTATGACCCAGGTTATAGATAAATTTGAAAAAAATCCTTTAGTAGCTTTAACTGAAAAAGATATGACAAGTACGGTATTTTCTTTTGGAAGAGACCACGGACATTTTGGTAGAATTTTGAACCAAACTGTGGTTGTCGTCCAATCTCTTAACGTGAGAAACAATACTGAAATAACGGGCTTTTGTTTTACCCCTCAAGATGGGAATTCTCTCTTAAGCAGTATTGCAGCTACAGAATGGCTCATGTATCCCCGGTCCTATTTAGATAAAATTCAGTGTATGTCTGATTTTTATTATGATTGGATTTGAGGTTAATTTACTATCATTTTTGAACATTACCGTAGATTCTGTTACTGTTGGTCCCTTTCAGGAAAATACATTTATTCTTTGGGAAAAAGAGTTGCGCTCTGCTCTTTTAATTGATCCCGGGGATGATCCAGACGAGATTATTTCAAAAATAAGGACACTGGATTTGGTACCTGTTGCTATAATAAACACCCACGCTCATTTAGACCATGTTGGAGCTGTTTCTAAGATTAAAGATGAATTTTCAATTCCATTTTATCTTCATAAAGATGAAAAACAAATATTGGAACATTATCCTGAAATGTGCCGTATGTTTGGGATGAAACCATATGAAATCCCAACCGTGGATAATTGGATTTCAGGAGATGGAGAAATAAAATTTGACAATTTAAAGGTCACATATTTAGAGACACCAGGCCATACCCCCGGTGGAACTACATATATGATAGATGGACACTGTTTTTGTGGAGATACATTATTTTATGGTTCCATTGGCAGAACAGATTTATCTGGTGGTGATTTCACTACATTGATGAATTCACTGGGAAAATTGAAAAATAAATTAAACCATGATTGGGTGATTCATCCTGGGCATGGACCCGATACTTCCATGCGACATGAACTAAAACACAATCCTTTCTTAGATTCGTTTAATAATTAAATCAATTTTCAATTTAAGCGCAATGAAAATTATAGAAGAGCAATTCAAAAATAACATTGAAATCCACAACTTGATACCAGCAGGGTCAAATTTGGTGGTTGCCATTTCGGGTGGAATGGATTCTGTCGTACTAACCCATGTTTTGTTGAACGTTCGTGAGCAATTCGATTACCAGTTAACATTAGCTCATATAAATCATGGATTAAGAGAAAATGCGGATGGAGATATGAATTTTGTTCAGAATCTATCTCAGAAATGGGATATTCCGTATGAGGTTATTCATTTGAATCCCCAAACAAAAAATCCAAATGAAAGTGTGGAATCATGGGCCCGTAAACATCGATATGAAGCACTTGAAAATATTAGAATAAAGACTAAGGGTGATTTTATTCTTACGGCTCATCACAAAACTGATCAGGCAGAAACAATATTAATGCGTTTAGCACAAGGCAGTGGTGGAAAAGGATTTAGAGGAATTTATCCCAAGGCTGGTTTGGTTCGAAGGCCGTTACTTTTTTTTACGAAACAAGACTTAATAGATTATGTTCAACAATACACATTAGCTTTTATTGAAGATGAAACAAATTCAGATATATCCATACCAAGAAATTTCATCAGGCATAATATCATGGCTCCGT
>CAYSQB010000001.1:0-102569 GCA_964433085.1 uncultured bacterium | reverse complement strand
ACTCACTTGGATCAAGCTTTTACATCCAGATAAATGATAAACCAATTTTTATGAAGGGAGCAAACTATATTCCCGGAGATTTTTTCAATGTTCGTGCATCACACCGCTATCAAGAGGTCATACAAAATGCTATAGAAACAAACATGAACATGCTCCGTGTTTGGGGCGGTGCTATATATGAAAACGATGAATTCTACAATCTGTGCGACAAAAACGGAATTCTTATCTGGCAGGATTTCATGTTTTCCTGCTGCATGGTTCCCGGTGGAAAACAACATATCCATAACATAAAACAGGAGGCAGAATCAAATGTTATACGGTTGAGAAATCACCCATCTCTTGCTCTTTGGTGTGGAAATAACGAGAGCCTGACCGGATGGAGGGAGTGGAACTGGCAGGACACATATTCACTGCATGGAAAAGATTCCTCTGCTGTGTGGGAAATATATGATCATGTTTTTCATAGTCTTCTCCCTCATGTGGTGGACTCACTTGACCCCGGGAGATTTTACTGGCCCTCATCTCCATCATCTGGGGATGGAATTCTTCAAAATCCTACAAACGGAGATCAGCACGAGTGGGGTGTCTGGTTCGGTCAAATGGCATTTAAACGATATAAAGAAAATGCAGGAAGATTTATCAGTGAATATGGACTACAATCTCTCCCGGAAATAAATACCATCCGTAAATTTGATTCAACCATCACAAAATGGACACTGGAGACCGAAGCACTGAACTTCAGGCAACGCTCAAAAATGCCGTGGATCTCTAAAAACTTCACCGGATTTGATATGATGGAGTACTACATCACCAAATATTTCTCCTCACCTGAAAACCTTGAAGAATTTATTTATTTAAGTCAGCTGACACAGGCACTTGGACTGACAAACGCCATTCACGCTCACCGGAGAAACAGACCATACACCATGGGCTCACTGTACTGGCAAATTGATGATGTATGGCCCACCGTCTCCTGGTCCTCTGTTGATTATTTTGGGAATTGGAAAGCGGCACACTATGGTGTAAAAAAAGCGTTTGACCCGGTGTTGATTTCACCGGATGTAGAAGAATCCACCCTAACAATAACAGTGGTAAACGATAAACTGAAAGAGCTGTCCGGGACCTTATTCCTGGATATGTTTACTCTGGACGGTCTAAGGGTTTTCTCTATAGATAGCTTGGTAAATATTCAGGCCAACAGTGCTCTTTCTGTTTATACGGAATTAACAGGGGAACTCCTGTGCGGGCAAAATGAAAACAATGTATATCTCAGTACTTATATTGAAACTGGGGATTCAACATTGACAGAGAATATTTTTTATTTTGTAGATCCTAAATACTTGAAATTGAACCCACCAAAATTTTCATCCAGCATAAAACAGAATCAAAATGAATGGACAGTCTCCTTGACCGCTTCCACCCTGGCTAAAGATGTATATTTATCATTTGACACAGTTATGGGGAAATGGTCTGATAACTATTTTGATCTCCGACCCGGTGCTGAAAAAACTGTAATTTTTACCCCTGAAATCAAGATAAAAACTCCCAAACCAAAACTAAATATTATATCCCTTGCAGATATTATTGAATAAAACTTTCCTAAAAAATATACTCTTTTTATTCTTATTCTTTTTAATATCCTGTTCACCCAAAACTAGGGTAACAGATTATGTAGACCCCTTCATCGGAACCGATGGTACGGGACACACATTCCCTGGAGCTACGATTCCTTTTGGAATGGTACAACTTTCTCCAGATACCAGAGATGGGGGCTGGGATAATTGCTCCGGATATCATTCCTCTAACTCCACAATTTTAGGTTTCAGCCACACCCATCTATCTGGAACCGGCGCAATAGATTATGGGGATATCCTCATCGTTCCGGCAACAGGGGAACTCCAACTTGATCCCGGAAGTGAAGCTAACCCTGAGTCTGGTTATCGTTCCCGTTTTCGTCATGAAACAGAGGTTGCCACACCGGGATACTATGCCGTTACTCTGGATGACCATGGCGTACGGGCAGAACTGACGACAACCTCCCGCGTTGGGTTTCATCGTTACATATTTCCAGAAGGGTCTTCCCCCCATGTCATCATTGACCTTGTTCATGGGTTGGGAGACAGGGCAACGGAAACAAATCTCAATATTATTAAACCAAATAAGGTAACAGGATTTCGTCGTTCAACCGGTTGGGCAAAGGACCAGTATGTTTATTTTACCGCAGAATTCTCTCAGCATTTTTCATCTTTCGGAATCTCTGACAGCTCTGCGTTTATTGAGGGGGAAAAATCTGGGAGCGGAGCTAAAGTAAAAGGGGCATTCTTTTTTGATGAACTGAAAGATCCGCTCTTGATAAAGGTTGCTCTTTCAGCCGTGGATATCCCTGGGGCAGAAAAGAATATAAACGCAGAACTCCCTGGTTGGGATTTTGATGAAGTGAAATATAAGGCACTTGAAACTTGGGAAAAGGAACTGTCTGTTATAGATATACCAAGGGGAAATGCAGTAGAAAAAACAATATTTTTCAGTGCACTGTATCACAGTTTCATTGCCCCAAATATTTTTTATGATGTGGACGGGCGCTATAGAGGAGCAGATCTACAAATCCACAATACAGAAAAAGGATCTGGAATGTACACCGTTTTTTCACTGTGGGATACATTTCGTGCTGCTCACCCGCTCTACGCTCTCTTAAAACCAGGTTTTGCGGAGGATCTGGTGAGAACGCTTCTCACCAAACAAAAAGAGGGCGGACTCCTGCCCGTGTGGGAACTGGCTGGGAATGAAACCGGAACCATGATCGGATATCATTCAATCCCTGTTATTGCCGATGCCTATGTCAAAGGCCTACGAAATTTTGATGTTCACTCTGCTCTCGATGCCATGATCCTCAGCGCCGAACAGGATCACCTGGGACTCTCATCCTACAAACAGGAAGGATACATTGCCCTGGAAGAAGAAAACGAGTCCGTTTCAAAAACACTGGAATATGCTTATGATGACTGGTGCATCGCCGTTATGGCAGACAGCTTAGGCAGACAAGATGTTGCAAACCACTTTTACCGACGGTCTTTGAATTATCAGAATTCATATGATCCCGAAACAAGGTTCATGCGAGGGAAAAAGTATGGAGGGTGGGACAGCCCCTTTGACCCATTTGAGGTAAACGCAACATTCACCGAGGCAAACTCTTGGCAATACAGTTTTTTTGCTCCCCATGATACGGAAGGACTGATCAGCCTTATGGGAGGTAATAATTTGTTCATTGCAAAATTGGATTCCCTTTTTTCCGTGTCACCGAATCTAACGGGACGTCATCAGCCGGACATCACCGGTCTCATTGGACAGTATGCCCACGGCAACGAACCCAGTCATCAGTTCGCTTACCTTTATACATACGCAGGTGAGCCCTGGAAAACTCAGGGAAAAATAAGACAGATCATGGATGACCTCTACACAAACACCAGAGATGGTCTTTGCGGAAATGAGGACTGTGGACAGATGTCTTCCTGGTACGTATTCAGCGCACTAGGGTTCTATCCTGTGACACCGGGAAAAGATTACTATGTATTCGGAGCTCCTCATTTTGAATCAGTAAAAATTCATCTTGAAAATGGGAAAACATTTTCTGTTCATGCACCAAAAGTTTCAACCAAAAACAAATATATCCAATCTATCAAACTGAATGGAAAACCATACACAAAATTATTCATTCGACATCAGGACATCATGAACGGCGGTGAACTGTTTTTTAAGATGGGCTCCAGGCCAAATAAAAAAGGGGGAGCAAACTCAGCTGACCTTCCTGAGTCAAACCTGCCGATCAGGGCGGTGATCAATCCTGTAGTTGAGGCTCCCGCAAAAGCTTTTTTAGATCCCATGACCATCACGATGAAAAATATGATGGAGGACGCCACAATTCACTACACAACCGATGGATCAATTCCAGATGAGAGCTCGCCCATTTATTCAGAACCTTTTCAAGTTAACCAATCTTCAGTGGTCCAGGCTGTCGCAGTAAAAGATGGGTTTTACCCCAGCTACGTTGAAAAGGTAAAATATTACAAACTGCCCTACAAAATCAGCATCAACTACCATGAACCATACAGCGCTCAATACACTGCCGGTGGCGATAGAGGACTGTTCGACTCCATCAGAGGAATCCCTACTGCCTGGGGGGCCTGGCAGGGATGGTTTGGTCCCGATCTTGATGCAACTATAGATTTGGGGAAAGTGAGAGAAATTCAATCTATTACCACAACCTTCCTGCAAAATGCAGGGAGCTGGATCTGGCTACCTAAGTTCGTTTCATTCTCTATTTCAAAAGATGGCAAGCGATTCAGAAAAATTAAACAGCTCACCCATGATATTCCACTAAAGGAGTACGAACCAACCATACTTGATTTTAAAGCAGAGGTCAATCAAAAAATTCAGTTTATCCGGATTCATGCAAAAAATATTGAGAGCTGTCCAAAGTGGCATCCCGGTGCTGAAAATCCTGCCTGGATTTTTATTGATGAGATTGTCATTGAGTGAGATTCATGTTAAACTCCAACTCTATTTAGGAGAATAATTGAGTTTTATAAACCGAAACTGGACACCGGAAACCGCCGATGAGTGGCGGAAAGAAGACTACATTTCTATTGTTCTTTCATCCCTTTCCTATATCTGTCTTATGATTGGAACTGCTTTGGCCTTTTTACTTATGCCATCAGGATTTATTGTACTGGGTATTGGGATCGTCCTTGCCATACTCATGTATTGGGTCATTGACCCTAAATTAAAAACCATTTCATCAGAGTACGAGAAAAAGCAAAAGGATTATCTTATGAAGCTGGATGAAATCCAAAAATGGGAGGCGGAAAAATGAGCAAGGGTCTTGCTGTTGTTATTGGAATGACCATTGCCTATGCCGCTTCATTCGCAGGAATGATCTTTGCATATCTTGCCTACAAACGGAAACAGAAAAAGGGAAACAATGATTAACTTTATCCTTATGCAAACATCCCAGAGAATCGGAGATCCCTCTTTAGGGATTATTTTACCGGGAGTCATTCTTTTACTATCTTTTGTTTTAACATTACTGCTCATCCGCTATATTGACCGGAGCCAAAATAAATGATCCAGTTTGAATTTTTAGATTGGCTCTGGCTGACCCTTTTTGTTTTACTTATGGTGTTTTTTGGTTCCTATTTTTACAGAATGGGTAAGCGCTCCCAGTCAGACTTTTTCTTGGCAGGGAGGGGGCTCCCCTGGTGGCTTCCTGCATCCTCAGTCTATGCCACTCACACCGCTACCGATACTCCCATCTGGGTTGCAGGAGTGGTCTATAAATATGGTTTCACCGGACTGTGGTATGCTTTTTTCTCAGCCTGGTGCGCCGTCAGCGCTTTCATCTCCACCCGGATTTTTCGGCGATCCTTAGCCTACAGCCAGGCCGAATGGCAGAGCCTCCGTTTTGGAGGTTTAGGATCTGAAATGCTCAGGGGGTGGCTGGCAGGGTGGCAGACCTTTATGAATATGTTCATCCTTGGATGGGTGGGAATTGCCATGGGAAAACTGTGTTATATGCTCTTTGGTTGGGAGCTCTGGCTGGGGCTTGTGGTCTTTACCACCATTGGAGCGGTGTATGTATTGCTCTCCGGGTACTGGGGCGTGGTCATGGCAGATTTTCAGCAGGGTATCATTGCATTTCTTATTATCATTATTGTGTCTGTATGGGGTGTAGTTGCAGCGGGTGGTCCGGACCAGATTATTTCCAGATTAAATGATTATAACAGCACATGTGAGTGGAAACCCCCAAATAATAATACGACCGCGCTCGTTCGAATTACACAACCTGAAACCGGTAAACCCTTGGCCATAAGTGACCCATTTCAGCTTTCTGATTCCGTTCAAGAAAAGGATATTTTGGACACAGAAAAAAAGGTCAGTGCTTTTGTAAAAACAACGGACAACGACCAACAACTAAAAATCCTGTTTCCCGGTACAGGAGATATTTTGAGAGGGGGCTACGGTTATCAGATCGTATGGACAGCAGGACACACGGGGAAACATGTAAACGTGGACTATTCCACTGATAATGGAACTACCTGGGAGTCCATATCGGTAAATCATTTTGATGGGCAGTCGTGGCGGCTGAGTATGTTCAGCTTTACAGGTATGTATGAGGGTCAGTTCCCGGTAGCCTGGTTTATTACCATGATGATCATCGCTCTCATCGGTGGGTTTGGAATGGGCACCTCCATTGACTGGTATCCGGAAGCACAACGGATTCAATCTGCAAAAACCGTGCGCGATGCATCGTATAGTATCTGGGCCGGCTCGGCAATGGTGCTCATCAGAAATTCTGTCTGGGCAGCAGCAATAATCGGGTTTTTTGTTCTCTTTCCTGAAATTGGACACAGCGGTAAGTACGAAATGGCGTGGTACCGGGTGGGATTTGAGTATCTGCCTGTAGGTCTAGTGGGATTTTTATTTGCTGGAATATTAGCTATTCACCTTTCTACTGTTTCCACTCATTTGAATTTAGGAGCCATGTACGCCACCAGAGATTTTTATCACCACTATATAAACCCCGAAGCGGAAGAGAAACAACTGGTTTTTGTTGGCAGGGTGGCAACTTTTGTTCTTTTGCTTGGTTCTTTCTTATTTGGAATGATCATCGGTGAAGAGATTACCTCCTGGCTTATTTTTGCTCTGTGGATCATGGCGGCCGGGGTGTGGTTGCCAAACATTCTTCAGGTGATATGGTGGCGCTTTAATTCCTGGGGATATCTTTCCGCATGGATCGCAAACCTTGGGCTAAGCTGGCTCATTGTCTGGATCCTCCCCAGTTTTGGAATAATCCCGGAACTTCCGGACTATCTTCAGTTTTGGATATTGATTGTTTTGAATGCTCTTATTTATTTACCGGTTACCTTTACCACCAAACCGGAAAACATGGATCACCTGGTAGCATATTATGTGATGTCTCGTCCCATTGGGTTCTGGGGCCCCGTAAAACGGGAAGCAAAAAGACAGGGATTGGTCTAAGAACTTTTTCTTATTTATTTGGGTGGGAATTCCTATCCCTTTATAGTCCCTTCATCGTGTGTTTGAAAATACCGGAGACTACTTCAGAAGCACCATCTTTCTTGGCAGAGGAAGTGTTTACCATTAAAAATGTAAGGCCTTTGGATTACAGTAAAATTTATACCTATGACTCACCTTGAAAAGGTAATTTCAGACAGCAGTTTGAATGAAGATTATTAATGGAAACTCAGAAATACAACATAGACACAGATTTTAAACTTCGCCCATTTTCAGACCGTGATTATACGGGCTTTGTTGAAATGGTAAACATAATTTATCCGGACCATCCCTGGTCAGTGGAGACCTTTCGCCATCAGAACAGGACACGCGAAAAAAAAATTAAATATAAGTGCTGGGTCTGGGAAAAAAACAAAAACATTGTGGTGTCCGCAGTGCATACCCAGTACATGGAATCTTATCATCCCCATAGATTTGTGATAGACATCTGGGTTCACCCTGAACTTCAGGGACAGGGATATGGTGCCACCTGTTATGACCATCTCATGAAGAAACTAGAGCCATTTGATCCCATCAAACTAATGTCTGAAGTGCACGAACCCCACAAGAGGGGAATACGTTTTATGGAAGACCGTGGTTTTGTGCAAACCCATAAGGAAAGAGAGTCCAGTCTGGACCTGAGATACTATGAGCCCGGGCAGTACCAGAGTGAAATGGACAGGGTTATCCAACAGAATTTCCGTATCACGACCCTTACAGAATTAAGGAAAGAAGATGACAACGCTGACTATAAGGTTTGGGAGCTTGAGAGGGATGTCTGCCCCGATATTCCATGGACAGATCCCTTTACGATGCCGGAATATTCTACCTATAAAAAACATACTTTGTTACATCCAAAGTTCAACCCGGATTCATGGTTTTTTGTGTTGGATGGAACTCGTATTGCCGGCATGAACAATCTCTGGAAAAGCGAGATTAAAAACGGTATCAATACGGGGCTCACCGGTGTGCGCCGTGAATATCGGAGAAAGGGAATTGCCTCAGCATTAAAACATACCAGTCTCAGATGGTCAAAAAACCAGGGCTATGAGTGGATCCGCACCGATAATGGTTCCACCAATACAGGGATGCTCGGTATTAATTTGAGAGCCGGATTTAAATTTATGCCTGACTGGCTTGTGTTCGAAAAAATAATCAGGGAAGAGTAATGAGCCAACTACATTTCCGGTTTTCAGGTACCACCTACGAGCAGGGCCTGGCACATGGCGAAACTTTGCGGGAGTCCATCGAAAAAAATATAGATGTCTACCTCACCCGGTTTGATAGGGAGGCCGGTATTTGTAAACAGGATCTCCTGGTAAATGCTGGCATCTATATGAATAAACTTCGGGGTCAATCCCCTGAATATGTGAGCGCTATGAACGGTATCGCTGAAAGTTCAAACAGGGAGATTTTAGAGATTGCCATGCTCAACCTCCGCTACGAACTGCTCTACTATGCCCTGGGTAAAATCTACATAGACGAATCGGTGGACGGGTGCACCTCTTTTGCTCTTCTCCCCGAGGCCTCCCAGAATAATCACGTTGTCATGGGACAAAATTGGGACTGGATACCGGATGTGGACTGTGTTTTGGTTACCAGTACAGATTCAGATGGCCTTCGCCGGACGTCCTTTACTGAGGCAGGTATTTTTGCAGGGAAGCCAGGCATGAACTCTGAAGGTGTGGGTCTGGCGGTAAACGGCATGTGTTCCACCGCCGACAATTGGGCAAGGTTTCATAAACCCTTTCACCTCCGCTGCTATGAGATCCTGAGATCTCGCACCATGGATGATGCTCTGGATGTACTGACAGATTCCCCACGTTCCTGCACAGCTAATTTTATCATTGGGGGTGCTCCCCATGGTGCGGTAGATATAGAGCTTGCGCCTGACAGTTTACGGTCTATTGATCCGGATAACGGGGTTCTGGTCCACACCAACCACTTTAGGAATCTAGATAAGATAGACGCAACAGAACCTCCGAACCCCAGAAGGCATCTATCAGAGTTCCGCCAGGTGCGCATGGAGAGACTCTTAGATGAACAAAAACCTCTTAATGTTAAAAGTATTCAGGAGATTCTTGGGGATCATGAAAATCATCCCCAATCTCTCTGCCGTCACAGGGATAATATGATTCCGGAATCCCAGCATATCATTACAAAAACTTCCATGATAATGGATATGGAAGATCAGAAAATATGGCTCTCCTTCGGACAGCCCTGTAAAAATGATTTTAAAATGTATGATGTGTCTTAGTATAAACTACACCTCTGCTATTCTGGAAAAACTCTAAATATGTGGCATTAAAATCAGAGCGTGCTTCTCTTTAAAACCTTATATATGAAGTGTTTGCTTAGTGCTTTTATCCTGAGACCCAGGATCAGTTAGCTCAGCCAAAACCACTCTGTACAGGTGTAGAACAACCAGATTTTTCACAGGCAGGTTCAAAGGAAGACCCTACAGAAACCGCAGGAGCTGACAGCTGTTTTACCGCTTCATTTTCTCCGCAATTTGGACATGTGATTTCTTCATCTGGAACAGCACTAGAAAATACCAGTTCATCAAAAAACTGGAAACATGACCGGCATTTATAATCATACATAGGCATTTAATTGGATCCTATACTGTATCTAAAGCTGTTTTTAGAATTTTATTCACTCTATGTGCAATCTCTTCAATTTTATCGTTTTGTATCTGGCTAGAAATAATGGTTGTATCAAAGGCACTGACCGTGGTTGATCCATCTTTATTTTCCCACAGAACTATATTGCAAGGCATAAAGAGACCGACCTCCTTGTCTATTTTTAGGGCATCAAAAGCTATTGGTGGATTACAAACCCCAAGAATCATATATTTACTAAAGTCCACATCCAGTTTTTCCTTCAGGGTGTCTCTAACGTTTACCTCTGTCAAGACTCCAAAACCTCGTTCCGTTATTGATACCCTAGTTCGAGCTTCTACATTTTCAAATGTGTCGTTTATAACTCTCTGATAACCATTTTCCATAGATAAAACCTTGTTAAAGTAAAATAAATAATAACTATCTGCCCTCTGATGTAAGTGAATTTAACTCTTTCCGCATTTCGGAAATCTCCATTAATAATTCTGAAACATCCTCCCCCAATTTTTCTTTTTCCCGTAATTGCATCCTGGCTGTTTCAATTTTTTCCCGAACCGGTCCAGCTTTCAGAGAATTGATACAATCCTCTATGGCTCTGTCAACCTCTTCCGGCACTGATAAATCCAGCAGAATCCCTGCTACTGTTTCCTGCTCATCTTTTGTTTCAAAGTTCTGAAGCACTGCCCCATATTTTACAACTTCATACTGACTAAAAAAGAACTCCGCAAGTTTTTTTAATACCGGCGAAGTAAAATAGTCTATGGTCACTGAATCTCGAATTTTCTGGCGAACCGTCAGGTCTTCTCCTGCAAGGAGTTTTACCAGTTCGAGCTGAGCTTTTTCCTTTTGGGATGCAAACATAGGTTTGTTACTCTTGACATCGCTTTTAGTTTTCTGTCCCCTCCTCCGGCGATATTCTTTGTCCGCTACAGCGAGAAGGTCCCGCTCATTAATCTGCATTTCATCTGAAATGGAACGAAACATCTCATTTCTGAAAATGTTATCCTGAATTCCCACAACCTCTGTTACCATTCCACGTATGAATTTGGATCGCTCTGCGGGAGACATCTTACGCACACCCGATAATTGAATATGATAAGTGATAAGCGGTTGGGCGGCCTTTATTTTTTCATTAATTGCATCTGCACCGTCCTGTCTGACCCAATCATCCGGATCTAGATCGTTTGGAACAGAGACGATCAATGGCTCGACACCACCACGTAACAACAAATATCCTGCCCGAACGGAGGCATTCCTCCCGGCACTGTCACCATCATACATTAATAAAGTTTTTTGGGTTAATTTTCGTATCTGATGGACATGATTCTCCGTGAAGGCAGTTCCGGCAACTGCAAGTACATTGGTAATCCCTGCCTGATAAAGCTGTAGTAAATCCATGTACCCTTCCACTAAAATACTCGTTCCTGCTTTTCGAATGGCTTTCTGAGTTTTGTTCAATCCGTAAAAAACACGGCTCTTTGAATATAAAACTGTTTCAGGAGAATTCATATATTTCGCTGGGTCCTCCTGATCCATGGCTCTACCTCCAAAGGCGATTACCTGTCCACCGGGATTGTGAATGGGAAACATGAGGCGATTTCGAAATCGATCAAACACCCCTTTTTCTGTTCGGGTAAACAGCCCCGATTTATCCATTATTTTTCCTGGGACTCCGTTCTTTCGTGCCAGTTTTAGAAGACGGTCCCAAGAGTCAGGAGAAAATCCTAGCTGGAAATCTTTTATTATGTCTTTGGTAAGACCTCTTCCCTCAAGATATTTTGTTACCGGTTTCCCCTCCGCTGAACCAAGCAGTTTTTCAAAAAATCCTGATGCAGATGATTGAAAATCTCGTAACCTTTTCAGTTCTTCCTGATTTCGGTCGTCCTCTCCCAGTTTTACCTCAACCCCATAGCGGTCTCCCAAAGTTTTTACTGCTTCCACAAACGTCATTTTCTCATATTCCATTAAAAAACGGAATACGTTTCCCCCTGCATTACATCCAAAACAATGATATATTTCTTTTGCAGGTGCTACACTGAAAGAGGGTGTTTTTTCATTGTGAAAGGGGCAAAGTCCAAAATAATTCTGTCCCCGTTTTTTCAGATTTACCACTGCAGAAATGATGTCAAGAATGTCGGCAGTTTGCCGTATCTGTTCTATGACCTCCTGAGCGATTCTACTCATGGTTAGTTTTGACGTTGTTCAGGAGCAAGCCAATCTTCAATAAACCTGCTTCCACTGATAACCGGATCCTCCCAACCATAACGTTGGCAGATAGTTTTCCTAATATCCGATAGTTTCGAAGCATATTTGAAATTAGATTGGACGATACCTGTCCATCTTGAGTTATTGATAAGCTCAAGTCCCCAGATCACCATAGAGAGGATGAGAACTCCCTTTATCAATCCCGTAATAATCCCCAGCCAATTATTAAGGGGGTTTAACCCTGCGGTTGAAATAAAGTACTCGATGAGTTTAAATACTATTCTAAAAAAAATCAAACTAGGGAAAAAGAGAGCTGAAAATGCAATCCCAATGATAACATATCCATGAACAGGTAACAAGTTCGAAAGGATCCCTCCCAGAGAAACATACCAAGACATAGAAATGATAACGGCTCCTAATAAACCAACCACATGTCCTATTTCACCTGTCAGTCCTTTTTTGAATCCACGATACCCAAACCAGACAAGTATCATGCCCCCTAATGCATCAAGAAAAGTCATTTACTTAGGATAAGAGCTCCCTCACAATTGTTTGAGCAGTTTTCCCATCAATAAGTCCTCCACCGGATTTCATAATTTGAGGCATAATTTTTCCTATATCTTTCACTCCAGATGCTCCGGTCTCTGAAATAATCTTCTGAACCAACTCCCGAATGGATTTTTCATCCCACATCTTTGGCAAATATTGCTCAATCGTATATAATTCATTCTGCTCCTTTTGTATCAGATCGTTTCTTCCACCTTTTTCAAACATTTTGATTGCTTCATTCCGTTGCTTGGCAAAGGTTCTCAGTTCTTTCAACTCCTCTCCCTCTGTTAAATCCTCCCGTTTATCTATCAGTTTTGCCTTTAAAATGGATAGTATAGTGCGCAGCGTAGCGGTTTTCTGTTTGTCTCCGGATTTCATCGCAGAATACATATCAGCTTTTATTTGTTCGTAATAAGACATGCATTTATTCCTTTATGTTTGATCAATTCTTTTCATCGCCATAAGCAGTCTGTCCTGGTCAATCTCCATACCAATAAAACGGCGTCCCATTGTTTTTGCTACAGAGCCAGTTAATCCATAGCCGGAGAACGGGTCGACAACCCAACTTAATTTGAAACTGCTGGCATCCAATATTCGAATGATAATTTCTGAGGGAATCCCTTCGTTCAGCTTGTTTGAATCCTCTTTATCAGCAACATCTGACCAGAAGTTATTTACCTCATTCTGTTGCCCCTCCTCGTCTGAATGGGTAATCATATTTCCATGAAAAAGAAATTCCTCAGATTTTGTGGCAAACCAAATATCTGCAAGAGCATTGTTCCACCCCCGGCCCTGTGTTCTGAGATCACCAGGTAGTATTTTCCAGGTGATCCTAGACTGTACATGAAAACGCTGGGAAATTAAGCTATGATACATTCCAGATTTTTTCCAATCACACATAAGATAAATGGCACCAGTTGCTTTTAAAATTCTATGTGATTCTGCCAACCAATCTTCATTCCATTGATAATATTCACTCAGTGTCTTCGATGCTCCCATATTAACACCCTCACGAATAGGGTTTAAAGGAGGATCAGCAATAATCAAATCTACAGATCTATCAGGGAGCCTTGAAAGCCCCTCTTTTGCATCTGCAAGATATAATCCGTCCTCTAATTTTTCTCCTTCATGAAAAATATCATCTGCTTTTCTTAGAGCAGGAAGATACCGGTTGATCTCTGATAGCGTTAACCCCTGAAATTCAGCAAGAGGTTCTGTAAACAAGAGGTTTTGGGTATCTTTTTCTTCCATAACCATGACCAAATTTATTCAAAGAATAGGTAACAAGGGCACAATTACACTATACCAAAAATTGCAGTGTTTTTTATTTTGTTCATTATAATTATTGGGGTGAATTTCACCTATGATAGAAAAAAGTGTAAAAGTTCTTTTTATCTGCACTGGGAATTCCTGTCGCTCACAAATTGCAGAGGGTCTTCTTCGGTCCATGGCGGGAGATCAGTGTAAAGTGTTCAGCGCCGGTTCCCATCCAAGCCGTGTCAACCCAATGGCTATTGAAATAATGAAGGAGGTTGAGATTGACATTTCCGGTCATACATCAGACCCCATTGGTGATTACCTGTATCTGGGAATAGATGTGGTCATCACTGTGTGTGATTCTGCCAAACAGATATGTCCTGTTTTCCCTGGAAATGCGACACATGTCCACTGGAGCATTGACGACCCATTTCAAGGTTGGACTTTTGAAAAAAGCAAGCTGGACTCATTTAGGGATACACGTGAAATCATCAAGAAAAAAATTGAGGGTTTTATTCAAGAGAACCTTTAAACCATAGACACCTAATTCTTAATTACAAAAATTTTATAGCACCACACAATAGTGATGATAAAAAAAACTGAAAACTATTGTGTTAACCAAACAGATCTAAAGTCCGTAACCTATACGTAGATTCAGACTTCCAAAGTGGTCCTGACCGGGGACAATATCTTTTGCGAAGGTGTGTCGGTAAAAAAGAAATGTGTCCAATACCAATACTTTAAACTGAAATCCTGATTGAATGTGAAACCCATTGGATTTCACTTGATTATCCTTTAAAAATTTTATCAAATCATTTTCGGATAAATTTGTGGGATCAGCTTCCTCTATATTACCTTCCAGAGCATTTTCCATCAAATCCAAATTCATAAGGGGCGTTACCGTGTGCATATTATATCCGCCGCCATAAAAGAGTTTTGCTTTAGCAAGCAGTGGAATCCCCAGGCCAATAATCTTTTTCCGTGCAGTTAAATAAATAGAAAAATCTCCCCAGCTAAAATCATACGGACCTATGTTATCTTCAGAATTTGCGAAGTCAAATGTATATTCTTTAAAGGACAAGGAAAAATCTGCTTCCAGATCAACAAATGGAATTGCATCAATATAAACATACGCACCTCCGGATAAAGGATTTGAAAATTCTGATGTATTGAGTTCTGCTACCCCTTCAGGACTCTGGGAAGATTCAATGGATAGTAATGATTGCCCACCCTGAAAACCAAACCCACCAATTCCAAAAATATATGTAAAGGGAATAAAACCTGAAACAAATAACAACATGGATAAAATGCGTTTCATTTGTATAACTCCTCAATTAGATTGTAAAATAATATTTAACCAAAAATTAACCATGATATGAAATCTCTTCACAGAAATATTCCCAATATGGAACTAAACTATACACAATTCGTTTTTCATAAAAATATGGAGAATTTATGAACAAACTATTCCTGATACTGTTTTTGATTGGGTTGGTTTTCCCAAATAAAAAAACAGATAATATTAAATCAGATGATAAATCCAGTCATCGGACCCGTGTTGAAGCGAATGTGGATGACAATGTTTTAAAGCTGACAATTGAAAAAGATGGAGAGAAAAATACATACGAAGTGGATTTGAAAAATGTGATGGAATTGGATGCCATCAGAGATTTGGTGGGTAACCTGGGCATTGATATTCATTTAGATTCAATTTTTAAGAATACCCCTAGTCCAATGACTTTCATGGGGAATACATTCCTTGGAGTTCACTGTGAAGATATTTCGGACCAACTACGAGACTATTTTAAAGTAAAATCCGGTGGTGGTGTTTTGATCTCTGAAGTTTTAAAAGACAGTCCTGCAGAAACATCAGGTCTGAAAGCGGGAGATATCCTTATCTCAATAAATGATAAAGAAATTTGGGATACGCTTGAGCTCACCCGTTCCGTCAAGAAACATGAGCCTGAAGAAGAAATAATAATTAAAGTCGTAAGAAAAGGGCGTGTAAAAAAAATAAAAGTTACACTGGGTGAGCGTGATGAGTTATTTAGATTTGATTTCAATGATGCCTTTGGCTTTGACCATTTTAATAGCAAGAAAGGAGTAAAAAAGTATAACAAAAAACTTTTTGAAGACGACGAGAAATTTTTCTTTGATGATGACGCACTGAAAAAGGATTTGAGAGAATTAAGAGAAGAAATGAACACTTTAAAAAAAGAATTGAAAGAGTTGAAGAAAAAATCTAAATAATTCACTTTACATAATTTATATAATAAAAAAACAGGTACTAAAAGCCTGTTTTTTTTATTCTGCAATTGAGATAGTTACTGTTTGGTAAATAAATTTGAGCCCCTTTATGACCTCTTTCATAAAAATAATCGTTCCTGCGTTCTACCTTGTCACTTGTGTAATGGGTGAAATTATTTGGCCTACAAATGCCAGCAGAAAACTAACATCAAATTATGGTGAGTTCAGGGATGATCATTTTCATATGGGGATTGATATTAAAACCAACGGTAAAGAAGGATATGAAGTTTACGCAATTGCAGATGGTTCTATTTCCCGTATGGTTGCGAATTACACCGGATATGGGAAAGCTCTTTACCTGAAAATTAAATCGGGGGATACGGGTGTTTACTGTCACCTGAGTAAATTTTCCTCGGAATTGGAAAAGGAACTTTTTATTCAGCAAACAAATACTGATTCCTACCATGTGAACACGTATTTCTCCAGTACCGAATTTCCATTTAAAAAAGGTGACATCATCGGTTATACCGGAAACACCGGGGCTTCATTTGGACCACATCTTCATTTTGAACTTAGGAGCCCAGAGGGAAACACCTTAAATCCCCTGAGACATGGGCTCTCTATTTCTGATACAATTCCACCTGTTTTAAAAGGATTAACCGTATTCCCGCTTACACAGGAAACTCTCATATATGGTTTTCCTTTGCCAGTGGAATTCCCAATAATTCAATACCATAGTAATTTATATTCAATTTCTGACACAATTTTTTGTACCAAAGGCGAGATCGGTATTGCTGTAAGCTTGGAGGATAAAATCCAACAAAATAATAATCGATATCAATTTTATAAGGCAGAACTGATTGTTGACGATTCTTTGATTTTTGATTTTACTTATGATTCTATAAGTTTTTTTCAATCTGCACAAATGAACTCAATTGAAAATCGCAAATTTGGAAAAACAAAGGGCCTATCTTATCATAAATTCTTTCTGGAAAAAAATTCTCTATTTCTTTCAAGTAAAAAGTTGTCCGGACATATTTTACTATCCCCTGGAGTTCATAGTCTCAGCCTTTTCATTACCGATGCTTACGGTAATATTTCAAATGTGAACGGAAAAATCGTTTGTGAACTTTCCAACAATAAAGCCCTAAAAAAAACACGATCCTGGGTAAGACAAGAGTCCTGGAAAACAAATTTATTTCTCGATTCAGATTTACAAATTCTTAACAGTGAGAACGGTGTGTTTATTGAATTCCATGATATAGAAAATCTGTTCACTGTCCACGGTCGTTTAATCATAAATGATAATAAACCATTTGATTTTAATTTCTTTCACACTCCTCCCCAAACATATTATAGTACTTTAATCCCCTTTGAAAAATTTAAAAACATCAATCATATCTCGGTTTTAACAAAAGAAACACATGTTGATTTTCCAATCAATGCAATGGTTGTCTACCCGAACTCTCAATCCAAACTTAGCTCAAAGGATAATATCGTACACATCCAGTTCACAGAATTTGCATTGTTTGATACCGCATTGATTTGGATAAAAAACACACAGTATTTTAAAGAAAGTAACATCACATCACTGACCAATACTTATAATATTGAACCCAGTAATCTCCCTTTAAAAAACCCTGTTTATCTCACATTCAAACTGAATCAAAATCAACAATTAATTGAGGGAGCAGGTATTTATAATTATAACAAAAAGAAAAATAAATGGGAGTTTCAGGAGCCCCACGGTAAAAACTTTATTCAACACACCGTGAAATTATCAGGATTGGGAATATTTACACTTTTACAGGATACGATCCCTCCCGAAATAGTTCATGTCTTCCCTGCACCATCACACTCATATACATCCGGTGATATTTATTCAATTGAGTGTATCTTGAAAGATAATCTTTCAGGGGTTGAGCCTAGTGAAGAGGCATTAAAAATTATCTTGAACGGAAAAAGGATTTTTTGTGCTTACCAACCCGTAAAAAAGGAATTATCATATTCTTTTGTTAATCCTCTGATTTCCGGAGATTACTCCATGTATATTTCTGCACGAGATTATGCTGGGAATAAAATGGAAAAAACAATAATATTTAATGTAAATTAAATTGCCAATTCGTTGAGGCTGTTCATAAGATCCGTTTCAGTTTTTAAAAATTAATCAGATTAAATTGACCTGTGTTTTTTCCTTATAAGGATGATAACCCCCGAATTCTTATTCCGTATGTCACCTATACCATTTTAGGAATTAATATTTTTGTTTTTGTTTTACAAACTGGATTGGGACTTTCAAATATTGTTGGAGAAAGAACATTTATTTATGCGTTTGGTCTTATCCCAGCACAGTTTTCTATTTTTAATGTCTTTACATCTATGTTTATACATGGTGGAATAGCACATATTGCTGGTAATATGTGGTTTCTCTGGATATTCGGGGACAATGTGGAAAGCGCGCTTGGTCACATCCGGTACCTGATATTTTTCTTAGCATGCGGAACGGTTGCTGCTTTGAGTCAAGTGATTTTAAATGCTGCCTCCCAGATTCCCATGGTAGGTGCCAGCGGTGCTATCGCAGGAGTTTTAGGTGCATATATGATGATGTACCCAAAAGCACGGGTACATGTTTTTATCATTTTTATCTTTATCACTACTATCCAAGTTCCAGCACAGATTGTATTGGGTTTTTGGTTTCTCATGCAGTTAAGTAATGGGTTGGAAACATTAGGATTGGATACAACCGGTGGCGTGGCGTGGTTTGCTCATATTGGAGGATTTATTGCTGGTGTCGGGGGACAAAAATTATTTCGCACCTTTCGTATCGTATAAATTATGAATCAAGAGAAACTCATACATGTTGCAAAAAAAATGCGCGATAAGTCATATGCACCCTTTTCAAAATACACAGTTGGAGCTTCGGTCAAAACGGAAAATGGTTCCATAATTGGCGGCTGTAATGTAGAATCCGCAAGCTATGGATTAACTTGCTGTGCTGAGAGGATTGCACTGTACAACACCATATCCCAAGGATTTTTAAAAATAAAAGCAATGGCAGTCGCAAGTGAAAATGGCGGATTCCCCTGTGGAGCCTGCCGGCAGGTTATATGGGAACTGTGCGGAGATATTCCAATTTTGATAATTGATAATCAAAATAAAATAAAAGAAACATCAAGCCAAGCCCTGCTTCCAGATGCTTTTGACAAAAATAATTTAACATGAAATAGAAAACTGATGAGTCCGAAATCACCTGAACCAGGTTGGATAGAAGTAATTTGTGGATGCATGTTTAGTGGAAAAACTGAAGAACTAATAAGGAGGTTGCGCCGTGCTCAGATTGCTCAGATGCATACCACTATTTTTAAGCCTCATATTGATGGCCGTTACAGTGAAAACCACATTGTATCTCACAATAACATGAAATTGGAATCTCACTTGATAAAAAATGCACATGATATCTTGAATTTGGCGGATGGTGCTGAGGTGGTCGGAATTGATGAAATTCAGTTTTTCCATGATGATATTATTGATGTCTGTAAAACCCTTGCTAATAATAAAAAAAGGGTCATAGCGGCTGGTCTTGATGCAGACTACCGTGGAATCCCTTTTGGGCCAATGCCAGCCTTGATGTGTGAAGCTGATTATTTAGATAAATTGCGAGCAATTTGTGTTCAATGCGGCAAACCAGCATCCTATACGCAAAGAAAAACCAGAGAAACTGAACAAATTATTGTTGGAGAAATGGATATTTATGAAGCTCGATGCAGAAATTGCTATGTTTCACCAAAGGAACTGACGTGACTCAATTTACTGGATTATTAGGAATTGTTGTTCTTCTTTCTGTGGCATATATTTTGTCCAACAACAAACGAATAATAAACATGAGAATTGTAGGGTGGGGATTGGGGCTACAACTTTTGCTTGCACTGATTATTTTAAAAACACCAATAGGGCCACCTTTTTTTGGGTTTTTTGATAAGGCAATCAAGAAATTGATTGGTTTTTCTGATGCTGGAAGTGATTTCCTTTTCAAATCTTTTATTACGGATGTAGGATATCACTCAGCATTGGTTAATTTTGCTTTTCGTGCCCTACCTACCATTATATTTTTCTCCGCTTTGATGGCAGTGATGTATCATTTTGGGGTAATTCAATTTACTGTGAAATGGATTGCCCGTATCATGCAAAAAACTATGGGCACCAGCGGGTCAGAAACGCTAAGTGTATCCGCAAATATTTTTGTAGGACAAACGGAAGCACCCCTTATGGTGAGACCTTTTATTAATTCCATGACTCGCTCGGAACTTATGGCAGTGATGACTGGAGGATTTTCTACTATTGCTGGAGGTATAATGGCAATTTATGTCACCATGCTTGGTGATATCCCGGGTATTGCAGGACATTTATTGGCTGCCTCCATCATGAGTGCTCCCGCGGCAATGGTCATTGCCAAAATTATCCTTCCCGAGACTGAAGAATCGGAAACAATGGGTGAAATAAAAATAACAATACCAAAAACAGATGATAATGCGTTAGAGGCCCTATCTCGTGGAGCAACTGATGGAATGAAATTAGCAGCGAACGTAGCTGCAATGATTGTTGCTTTTGTTTCTGCTATTGCATTGGTCAACTATATGTTGGGATTTGCAGGTTTGTCACTTGAAATGATTTTCGGATTTTTTTTCAAACCTTTAGCATGGACAATGGGTGTACCATGGGAGGAAGCTGGGGTTATGGGAACTCTTATGGGAGAAAAATTAATTTTTACGGAATTAATTGCTTACAGTAATCTGAGAGATTTAAGATTGGAGGCGGCAATTTCAGAACGTACAGCAATTATTGCTAGTTATGCATTGTGTGGTTTTGCAAATTTTGGTTCCATTGGAATTCAGTTGGGTGGTATAGGTGGCATTGCTCCAAAACGCAGGAAAGATTTGGCAAAACTTGCTCTAAAAGCGATGATTGGTGGAGCTCTGGCGTCGTGGCTTACTGCAACAATTGCTGGAATACTTATTTAAATAATTACAAAAATGAGACTTATTCTATTAGGCCCTCCAGGGGTAGGAAAAGGGACTCAAGCCAAACAGCTTAAAGAATATTTTAATATTATTCACCTGTCTACCGGAGATATTTTGAGAGGCGAAATTGAGTCTAGATCTGCTATCGGGAAAGAGGCTCAAATTTTTATGGATGCCGGGAAGCTGGTTCCAGATAATATCCTTCTAAAAATGATGGAACATCGTCTTACGGAAAAAGATTGTTCTTCGGGCTACCTTTTAGATGGGTTTCCCCGAACCATTCCCCAAGCTGAAGGGCTTGACCACATATTAGAGCTTATCCATCATCAACTAAATGCAGTTATTAGTCTCACAGCTGATGAGAAGGAATTGGTGAACAGATTAGTACTTAGAGGACTTGATTCCGGTAGAAGTGATGATACACCTGAGGTGATTCAACGGAGGCAAACTATATACTGGGAGCAGACAGCTCCTCTCTTAAAATACTATAAAAAAATGGATTTAGTTAAGGATATAAATGGAATTGGAGGGATCCCTGAAATAACAGAAAATATAATTAAGGCGTTGAAATATTCATGCTGAAAACTGGGATTACTGGTGGAATGGGTGTCGGAAAAAGTGCTGCAGCAAATACATTTAAAGAACTGGGAGTACATATTTTTGATGCAGACAGGGAAGCCAAACAGCTCTTGGACTCTTCAGCTATAATCCAAAATGACTTGATGGCTGAATTTGGATCAGATATATTGGACAATACCGGGAAAATAAACCGAGGAAAATTGGCTAATGTGAGTTTTCAGGATGAATACCATCAAAGCACTTTGAACTCTATAATTCATCCTCATATATTTGAAAAAATAGATGAGGATTACCAAAAGATATCTACCAAAAGTAAAGCATCTTTTTTCATGGTGGACGGTGCATTAATTTATGAATCCGGACTAGATAGCCACCTAGACTACATTATTGTTGTAACAGCGAAGCTCTCTATTCGTATGGAAAGAGCCTTTAAAAAAGGAAATATCCCTAGGGAAGATATTTTAAGACGAATTGATTTGCAGTGGCCTTGCGAAACAAAAGTACGAATGGCAGATTTCGTTATCCACAATGATACAACAGAAAAAGATCTTAAATCACAGGTAAAAAAGATATTTGACCGACTGGTCTAACGAATTGTTCTTTTCATTGCCCTCGGTTTATCCAAAATTTCTTTAAGTACAAAAGCAGTTTTGAAATCATTTTTTAACACTGTACTAAAATGGTTTTGAATTATTGTAGTTTTTTTCTGCCAATATCGCGGTCCCGTGCTAGTTAATTTTCGAGTTTTTTCTGGAAGATGTGTAAAATCAGATTTCTCATGTTTGTCGGAATCTGGCTCAATATTAATTGGTTCCGTTTCAGATGCCATTTGTTCATCTGATTCAATAACAGGAAAATCATCCTCAGTTTTATTCTCTTCTTTTCCAATTTCTTCAACCACATTCCAAAAATCACCAAACAGATTCTGTAAAAATTCTGGTTGAGTAGGGGGGGTATCTTTTTCAGAATCTGAAATCACGTCTTCCTGTTCCAACGCTTGACGAGCAGCCTTCTGTTTTCGTTGTTTCATCAACGATGACAGCAGGTAAAACGCTGCAATTATTAACCAATATCCAATACCATCCATCTAATCGTCATCCCTCGACTCTGGGGCTTCTGTGGATTTTATATCTTTATTACCCGATATTGACTCCCGCATATCTGTATCAGATTGAATGTTACGCATATTCACATAATCAAAAACCCCCAACTTCCCTTCGCGAAAAGCCTGCGACATTGCTAATGGTACTTCAGCTTCAGATGAAACCACCTTGGCACGCATTTCCTGTGTTCTTGCTTTCATTTCTTGTTCCTCTGCAACTGCCATAGCTCGACGAGTCTCTGCCCGTGCCTGAGCCACACGAAGGTCTGCCTCTGCCTGATCTGCCTGTAAATGTGCGCCTATATTTTTCCCCAAATCCACATCTGCAATATCAATACTTAATATTTCAAAAGCAGTCCCTGCATCCAGCCCTTTCCCCAGCACAAACTTTGATATCGAATCTGGATTTTCAAGTACATTTTTATATGAGTCAGACGACCCAATTGCACTAACAATCCCCTCTCCGACTCTGGCAATAATCGTTTCATCAGTGGCACCTCCAACAAGACCGGGGATATTGGTTCGCACTGTAACACGTGCGCGAGCTTTAACTTCAATACCATCTTTAGCAACTGCTGCCAGTGTACCAGAAGCGGGGGCATCAATCACTTTTGGATATACAGATGTTTCAACAGCGGTTTTGATATCACGACCTGCTAGGTCAATAGCTGTGGAGGCTTCAAATTCCAGTGGGATGTTTGCCTTATTCGCTGCAATCATTGAAAATGTTACATTTGCAACGTTTCCTCCCGCAAGATAATGTGTCTCCAGCATGCTGGTAGAAATATGTTCCAATCCAGCTTTGTGAAGATTGATAATTCCATCGACAACAAGACGGGGAGGTATTTTTCGTAACCGCATACGGATAAGATCAATGATAGTAATACGACCTAAACCAAGACTGACAACAGACTGAACCCAAAGCCCTAAAGGAACAAAATAAAAAATTATGAAAACAAATAAAACTATCGAAACAAGCATTACATATGAAACCATGACAAACTCCTATTTTACATTTAATTTAATTCTGACAACCACCCGATTTCCGTCAACAGATAAAATTCTTACCGGTTGATCCTTTTCTACAAATTCTCCTTCTGTCACTACAAATATTTTTTGATTTTCTACATTTATCCATCCTGAAGGACGCAGGTCTGTAACAGTTTCTCCCGATTTTCCCACACAATCTTCTAGACCCATGGAAATTGTATATCCGGCCTTTTTGCTTTCCACTCCGGGAGAGGTGAGCTTCGTCCAAAACTTGGTTTTGATCATTAACCTAAAAAGTAAAACCAGACCAATTATTCCTCCCAAAATACCAATGGTGAGGCCATCCAATGCACGAGAATAGATATCATGAGAAACCGGTATATCTGGAATTAACAGTTCATAAAGTCCCCATAACAAAACCACAATTCCTGAAATGCCCGCAATCCCAAAGCCAGGAATAAAAAATCCTTCAATAAACAGTAAGGTCAAACCTACAATAATAATCAGTAAATCAGTCATTGTTGCAAGCTCCGCAATGGCGGATGCCCCCAATGATAGTACGAGGCAAATGGCACCAAAGGTGCCGGGGATTCCCCATCCCGGGCTTTGAAGCTCAAAAAGAATCCCCAAAAAACCAAATGTCATGAGTAATGAGGCTACCACAGGATCAGTTAAAAAACGTACAATATTTTCGGACCAATTTATAGATGCATTTCTTATTTCCGCATCTTCTAAATCAAGTGTTTTTAATACTTCTTCCAGTGTCTCAACTTCACCATCTGCCATATTATATTTAATAGCCTGTTCTGTAGTGAGGGTAATGAGTTTCCCTTCTTTCCTGCCTTCCAGATCATCAACAGGAATGGAATCACCCTCCACAACTAAATGGGTAAAAGATAGGTCTTCATCTACCATTCCTTTAGCAATGTCTACATTTCTTTCTCTTTTTTCAGCAGTAGATGCCATCTCTTCTCTCATATAACTTATAACTTTCTCAGAACCTTTTTTCCCAGACATATCCACCGCTGTTGCTGCTCCAATTGTGCCACCTCCGGTCATAAATATTTTTTCACAGGAAAGAGATATCAATGCTCCAGCAGAAATTGCACGACGGTTAACAAATGCAACCGTCATTAAATTTGCACCTAAAAGAGCATCTTTTATTTGAGTGGCAGCATCTACACGACCACCAAATGTGTCTATATCAAAAATAACACCGTCCGCATTATTATTTTCTGCAGTAGAAATTACTCGTTCAATAAACGGTGGCAGGCCTAGGTCAATCGTCCCCTGAATAGGAACAACATATACTACTTTGGCAATAGAAACTGATACCATTGTGAAAATTGAAAGAAAATATTTTACAAATTTGATGTACATAAAGTTGTTCTTAAAAGAAATATTACAATGAAGGAATTTAACTTAGATTCTAATAATTTACGACACCACAATGAAACTAAATGAACGTATATTGATTTTTTTTCTTGATTGCCTTTCCCGTTTCGCATGTAGATTAAACGCACATAGAAGGGTAGTTTTGGCACAAAAAATTGGGGGATTTGTCTACCGGAATATTCCAACAAGAAAATATCTGGCATTAAAAAATATTGATAAAGCTTTTCCCAATAAATCTGATCAATGGAAAACTCGAATTCTTAAAAAATCCTATTCTTTTTTCATGGAACAGTTTCTGCTTTTTTTTGGATTCCCAGAATCCTATGGTCAAACAAATATTCAGGTAAAAAATAAAAATTTAATTGATGATGCATTAAAACAAAAAAAAGGGGTGCTATACATAACAGGGCATTTTGGATTTTGGGAATGTAACATTGCCTGGCTTGGAAAACAAAATTATCCTCTTACGGGGGTTGCGCAAAAACAAAAAAATAAAGGGGCCCATCAGTTTTTTAGAAAAAAGAGAGAATGGAGTGGGATTAAACACATTTTCAGAAAAGATTCTTTAGAAAAAATGAACAAGGTCTTGGATGATGGTGGTATTTTGGGATTAATAAGCGACCAGGATGCTAAAAACAGAGGAGCGTTTGTACATTTTTTTAATATCCTTTCTTCAACCCCAAAAGGAGCAGCACGATTTTATCAACATAAAGGCTCCATCCCTATATTTGGTGTGTGCAGTAAAGAAGGACATAATCAATTTTTTATTAAACTTAAGGATATCCCCAAAGAATCTTGGTCAGATACTGAGACATTCACCCAAGCATATACCCAACTACTAGAAAATGAGATTCGCATCCATCCCGAACAATATTTCTGGTGGCACAACCGATGGAAAACTCCTCCACCAGGAAAATGAGTCAGCGAATTTCCTCACAATCTACGAATGTCAATTCCTTAGCTGAAAAAACCATAAAATCTGGTGGAATAATCGTGTATCCTACGGACACTTTATATGGATTTGGTGGAGATGCCACCAATAGCACCGTCATCAATAAAATTTATAATATCAAAAAACGCCGTGGCCCAATAAGTGTTTTAGTCAGCAATATTACCATGGCATTTGAAATCTCCAACTTATCTGAAGAAGAAAAAAATATTCTATCGAAAAATCTTGGTGGGACAAACACTATCATTGTTCCTGGTAAAAAGAGAGTCCTGTGCCCTGAAATTTTTGGACCAAACCATTCGATAGGAATCCGAATGCCGGGTCATTATTTTGGGAAAAATCTTGTTCATAGGCTAAATCACCCTATCACAACTACCAGCGTCAATCATACCGGACACCCACCATTAAATGATCCTGATGATATCATGAAACAATTTGAAGATAAAATTGATTTGATGGTAGATGAAGGCCCTCTTCCTCCTTCACATGGATCAACTATTTATAAACTTATTGATAAAAAATTGAGGAGATTTAGATGAAATGGGGAAATAAATCAGAACTATTAATCATCGTAATATTAATTTGTTTTTCCCTAAAGGTTCATGGGAACAGTTTCCCTTTTAGGGTTGGAGAAACCTTTAATTATACAGCTAAATTTAATTTTATTCCAGCGGGGACAGCTAAACTAAAAATTGTTTCACTGGATACAGTTGACAATATCCCTTCATTTCATATTCAATATTCTGCGCGTACCGGTTCCCTTGGTGATAGGTTATTTAAGATCAGGGACAAGGTGGATTCCTGGATTGATGAAAAAGGTCTATTTATTCACCGCCAAATAAAGACAATAAGACAAGGAGACTATAGAAAAAAATCTAGCACAAAACTTTTTTATGCTGATTCTTTTGCGATTGTAAATAATGACACCATACCTATATCCGATACAGTGTTTGACCCCTATTCCCTATTTTATTATTTAAGAACCATTCCCCTTATCCTTGGAGAGACCCTAAATATGGTCACTTTTGATAACGGATCATTCACAGAATTTCAACTACAGGTGGACAAAAAGGAATCGCTGTCTGGTCCTGCTGGGAAATTTAAATGTCTGGTTATCAATCCATTCAAAAATGGAAAAACCCTCCTGAAAAATGAAGGGGATATGACTATTTGGTTCAGCGATGATGCCCGAAGGATTCCAGTACAAATCTTGGTAAAACTAAAATATGGAACAATGAAGTTAAAACTAAAGTCGTTCAGTTTATGAACAGTCTACCAATATCATTATAAAAAACGATAACCATGAGCAGTAAAAGGAATGCCATCCCAATCTGCTGAAAAATCATTCGCGTTTTGACACTTAACGGCCTGCGGATTATGACCTGAATAATTGATAAAAAAATATGCCCCCCATCTAGTCCGGGAACAGGAAGAATATTCAAAAATGCTAGATTAATACTAATAAGTGCCATGAATGACAGTAGTGTAGGGATTCCAGCTTCTGCCGTTTTTCCTGCTAATTGGGCAATCATTATAGGACCCCCTAATTCCTTCAAAGAAGCTTCACCGGTAATCAACATTTTAATTGACAAAACAATTATACGAAAACCTTCCACTGTTACATTGAATCCTAATACTCCGGCCTGTAAAAGATTAACATCAACATAATACATCTTTGGGTAAATCCCAATTGATCCCACTGTGTCCACACCTGCTCTGTCTAATCTGAATGAAGTTGTGAATTGTTTTGTGAGGTGTATCCCATCACGGTCAATCTCTAATGTAATCTTTTTTACAGGAATACTTTGTATCTTCAGCGCCATGTCATTCCAATTATCAACCGGTTCCCCATTGATAGAAATTATTTTATCACCAGGAAGCATTCCTGCCTCTTTTGCAGGCATTTCATCCACAAGTTGAGAGACAATTGCAGGAGGATTTTCAACCGGTTTTCCAAAATGATATGAGAGACCTGTATAAACAAAAAATGCAAAAAGAATATTCATAATCACACCTGCGCTCATGACAAATATCTGTGACAAAATAGATTTACTCATAAATTCATCAGGTGCACTGGTAATGCTTGTATCCATGCTTTCATCGATTATCCCAGCCATTTTTACATAGCCACCTAACGGAATTAATGCTAAACAATATTCAGTACCGGTCCCTGCTTTTCCTGATACCGATACTTTTTTCTCCCAAACAGACTGCCACTCCCACTTCCCTACCGATGATCGAGAAAAAAAATACATTTGAATTAACCAACCTTCATCTTCCGAAGTAAACGTAAATAATCTTGGTGGAAATCCAACTGAAAACCTTTCAACTCTAATTCCGACAGAGCGTGCTGCAAGGTAATGCCCTAATTCATGAACAAAGACTAACACCCCAATTACAAATATGAAAGCCCAAAGTGACGTCATATTATTTATTAATTATAATCATGATTGGAATGAATTTACAAATTCGATTGACCAAGTTTCTAACTCAAGCAAGGTCTCAAAATCAAGGTGTTCTATCCAATTGTGACTTTCGCAAGCTTTCTCAATTATTTTGGGAATATCCGTAAATTTAATCTCATTATTTAAAAATTTATACACAGCATATTCATTTACCACATTTAACACGGCAGGGGTTGAGCCACCAGTTTTTAAAGCATCATACGCGAGCCTAATACAGGGGAATTTGTCAAAATCCGGATATTCAAAGGTAAGAGAACCTATGGAAGCAAGATCGAGGGATTCCCACTCTGAATCAATATGCTTCGGATAGGTCAATGCATACTGGATAGGAATTTTCATATCCGGAATTCCCAATTGTGCTTTTACTGATCGATCTTTGAATTCAACCATTGAGTGAATGATAGATTGAGGATGTACTACGATGTCAATCTCATTTGGTTCCATATCAAAAAGCCAATGGGCCTCAATAATTTCCAGTCCCTTGTTCATCATTGTAGCTGAATCTATTGTGATTTTATTCCCCATATCCCAATTGGGATGATTTAGGGCTTCCTCAGGAGTAATTTTACCAAAATAATTTTTATTTTTATTGCGGAATGGTCCGCCACTCCCCGTAAGAATTAATCGGCTTACATCGTTTATAGATTCACCTGTTAGGCACTGCCAAATAGCAGAATGTTCACTGTCTACCGGAATAATTTTTGAGCCAGAAACTCCTTTTTCATGATTAATTAATTCACCAGCCATTACCAAACTCTCTTTATTACTCAATGCAACATCCACTCCAGATTTTACGGCCTGAAATGTGGGCTCCATACCGGCCGAACCCACCAACCCATTCAAAAGAATATCCACATCTGAATCTTTAGCACATTCTATAAGGCCCTCTCGCCCAACCATAACATCTATTCCAAATTTTTCTACAGATTCTTTTACTATATTGACTTTCCCTTTATTCACTATTACGACAGTTTCAGGACGAAATTCTATTGCCTGTTTGATTAACAATTCACTATTTGAATGCGCCGTAAGATATTTAATTAAAATTTTCTCTTCTAGGTTTCGTACTACATTTAACGTACTAACACCAATTGATCCAGTTGAGCCCAAAATGGAGAGTCTCTTCATATTTTCAGCCTATCCCCCAAGCCATTCTAATAGATGCCTTTATCAATCCAGGGTTAAATCGAATCTGAGGAGTAATCCTGATTGAGTTTCTATTTAAATGCATCCCCAGCAATATATAATTTATCTCACCTTTCATTCCATTGGGGAAGAGTATGTTTGCATCTTCAAAAAAAAACCTAGCAGAATACATTTCTTTCCCCACTCCAACCTGAATCTGATGGTCAGCTACTTGTACTAGTGTTGCCATGGATAAAGAAATGTCTCTCAATGCAAAATCTTGGGGGCCCTTTAAGCTACAAAACACAACGGAGGTTTGCCATGGGTAGGTTGAATATCCTCCAGATACCAATGCAATTCCATAATTGTGAGATTGGACAATATCTTTACCAGAATAAAACTGACTGAGACGGCCCATGAAGTAAAGATTGTTTGTTATAAAAATATCTGCGGAGAATTTTGGTACCCAGCCAGAAAGTTGATTTTGATAAATACTGGGATTAAGGAATATATTGTTTGATAGTCCTACTCCAACATAAACTCTCTTTTTAGAAAAGGAATTTAGTGAAGGATTTGGTGATAATCCAAAAGTTGTGCTTTCAACAAATGTTTTTATGTCAGTAGACGTAAATGAATCTCTGACATCAACTTCAGCCCATTGAGAAAAACCAAAAGTGAAAAATACAAGTAATAAACCCCACCTACCTGTTGTGCTAAGTTTTTTTCGATTGAATTGGTTTGATTCATTGGATATTGAATATAAAAAATGAGAGTTGTGATTCATGAGAAAAAAGGGAGTTCTAAAGTAAATTTGCATTAATAAACCTAATTTTTTATTTGAGAAAATTTTGTTATCAATTAGGACACAATAATAATACTTGCTTATATAATTCCCCGGTTACTTTTTTCAATAAAATCTACAATTGTTTTTCCCAAAGGATTCTTTGAAAATTGAATTTTAATCTTATTCAGTGCTTTCACTCTGGGAAGTTTTGAGCGAAAATATAACATGTAAATCTGCTTTATTAATCGCCTTTCTTCAGACGAAAATCCTCTTCTTTTTAAACCCACATTATTTATACCACTGTATTGAATCGGCTCACCTGAGGCCCATATAAAAGGAGGAACGTCCTGTACTGCCCTGAATCCGGCAGCGATTAAAGAATGTTCCCCAACTTTACAAAATTGATGTACCAAAACACCACCCCCCAAAAATGCCCAATTTCCAAGCTCTACATGACCTCCCAATGTTGCCATATTCGCCATGATAACATTATCTCCTACTATACAATCATGGGCAATGTGGCAATAGGCCATCAATAAAACATTTTCCCCAACTTCAGTATATCCTAAAGCTGAGGTCCCTCTGTTTATGGTCACGAATTCCCTAATGGTGGTATTATCACCAACCCTTGTTTCTGTCTTTTCACCGGCAAACTTTAAATCTTGTGGAATTTCCCCAATGACAGATCCTTGAAATATTCTACAATTTTCTCCGATAAATGTATTGGATTTAATAACTGCAAAATTTTCAACTTTTGTTCCTGAACCAATTGTTACACCATTTGCAATATATACAAAAGGACCTATGCTTACGTTTTCGCCTAAATCAGCTCCTTTGTGTACTATGGCTGTAGGATGAATGGAGGTAGAAATTAATTTCTCCCTTATGCTCTATTAACAATATTGGCCATAATGAGCGCCTGGGCAACTAGTTTATCTTCCACATAGGCTTCTCCCTGCAACCGCACCGCAGTTAGCTTAATTTTAATTAATTTTATTTCCAAACGTAATTGATCCCCTGGAGTTACAGGTGCTCTAAATTTTGAATTAGAAATACCTGTAAAAAACATATTCTTTTCCAATGGATTATCAACTGTATTTAGAACCAAAAATGCTCCTGCCTGTGCCATAGCTTCCAAAATCAGTACTCCTGGCATTACGGGTTGATTAGGAAAATGACCTTGAAAAAAATTCTCGTTTATGGTTACATTTTTAATTGCCGTTAATTTATCCCCAGGATTATAATTTATAATACGATCAATAAGTATAAACGGATAACGATGTGGGACAATCTTTAATATGTCCTCGATTAAAAAGGAAGGCTTTGGCATGGGTAACTACTAAAAAAATTCTGAATAAGTACTGCGAATCATTTTAACAAATTCTACATTGCTAGCGTGCCCACTTCTTGCAGCAGTAACATGGCCTTTAATTGGGTATCCAAGCAAGGCCATATCTCCAATTAGATCCAGAGTTTTATGGCGAACCGGCTCATTTTTATACCTTAACCTCTTTCCATTCAAAATACCATTAGCGCCCATTATAATTTCTTCCTCTATCCCAAAAAGCGATTTGAGCTTGTTCACCTCATAATAGTTAATTTCTTTATCAACAATAACTACGGCGTTATCTAAACCTCCCCCTTTAATTAGGCCAGCTTCTTTGAGTTCTTCAATCTCACTTAAGAAACAGAATGTCCTTGCAGGTGCAACCTCTCGTGCAAAATCCTCCTGCATATTGTAAACAGCAGTATATTGAGAGCCTAGGGATGGAAGTTTATAATCAATCATAAAGGTGACTCTAAATTGGTCAGAAGGGACAACGTGAATATCTACGCCTCTTTTTGGATCTGAATAGGAAACCGGTTCAGATATTTCCAACACTCTTCGAGGTTTTTTCTGTTCCAAAATATTTGCATTTTGCAGCACTTCAACAAAGTCCTTTGAACTACCATCCATAACTGGAGGTTCTTTTGCGCTCAATTCAATTAACACATTGTCAATTCGCAAGCCCGAAACCGCCGCAAGTGCATGTTCAACAGTAAAAATTTTGACCCCGTTTTGTTCGATAGTAGTCCCTCTGGAAATATCCACAACATGATCTATGTCTGCCATAATTTCGGGACAATTTTTTATGTCCTGCCGTATAAAATGTATGCCAAAATCTTCAGGAGCAGGCCTGAATGTAATTGTGCTTTCAAGTCCCGTATGTAGTCCAACTCCTGTACAGGAAACTGGCTTTGAAATAGTGCGCTGGAACCTATGTTGAAGTGTCATTTTTTAAAGTGATTTTTCTAATTTTTCTATTCGGTTTTTCAACAGGGAAACCGATGATAATATGGCATCTTTTTTATTCTGTTCACGAATTTTCCTAGCTGGCATCCCTGAATATATCTCTCCACCCTTTAGAGATTTTGTTACTCCTGATTTGACTGCAATAATAGATTTAGTCCCAATAGTAACATGAGGAACAACACCTGATTGTCCAGCTAATATACAATAATCTTCGATGGTCACACTTCCTGCAATACCTACGCCTGCAGCAAGGAGACATCCCACCCCTATCTTAACATTATGAGCAATATGAATGAGATTGTCTAATTTGGTCATCTTTCCTATGATTGTTTCTCCTATAGTAGCTCGGTCAATTGCACAATTTGCACCTATTTCTACATCACTTCCAATAATCACTTTGCCAATTTGAGGAATCTTATAGTGGGTATTCTGTTCCGTTACAAATCCGAAACCATCGCATCCTATCACAGTTCCGCTGAAAATAACAACACGATCTCCAATGGTGCAATCATGATAAATTGTGACACGAGGATGGATTCTACATTCTTTTCCAATTACAGTATTACAACCTATCACTGAGTTGGCTTCGACCCTGGTCCCTTCTCCAATAGTTACATTTTCTTGGATTACAGCATTGGCTCCTACAGAAACAGCATCCCCTAAGTGCACAGACGGATCAACAACAGCAGTGGGATGAATACCTTTTTGTGTTGTATATCTTGGGCTGAATTCACCTAGAATTTTTGAAAATGCAAGCTGAGGGTTTCGAACTACAATTCCGTTTTGTCCATTTAACAGTGAAGAATCTGAAACAACTACTGCCGAAGCTTTCGTGGACTCTACATATTTTTTATACATAGGATTTGCTAAAAAAGATATTGTCCCCTGTTCCCCATCTTGTATCTCAGATACACCAGAAACAATCAAGTCAGATTGACCAACTGGTTCCCCTCCTACTAATTCTGCCAATTGCTCCAATGTTGGCAAATAAATACCTATTTAGGTGTATTACTACTGACTTTTCTCAATTCATGCAACACATCATCGGTTAAATCATGAGTGGGTTTTCCATATAGCAGAGATATAGATCCATCAAAAATAAAATCATACCCTTTTTCTATAGCAACATTATCAACTGCCTTTTTTACCTTGGAGAGTAATTCATATTCCATTTGAGATTGTTTTTTTACTAAATCACCTTCAGGCCCAACTTTTTTTGCCTGAAAGTTCTGAATTGCCGTTTCTTTATCTTTAATATTCTGTTCTTTTTCCCGCCGCCATTCAGGAGAACTCATCAATCGCTGAGTATCAAATGCCTGTTTTAAACTATCTAATTCTTTCACCATCTCCTGATATTCAAATTGAATCTTTTGAAAATCCAATTGCAATTGAGACTCTGATTCTTTGAACTCCTCATATTCCAATCGAATTCTGTCTGAAGCAACATATCCCACTTTTAACTGACCAAAAAGTATCATCGGAAATAAAACTATGCTTATAAGTGTAAATATATATTTTGTATTTTTATTCACTTTTTTTCTCCTAATATATTAATTAAAATGGTTGTCCAAATATTATGGTCGTCGTCCATCCTTGTGGAGTGCCTGATCCGGTTATATCATCAAATCCATAACCTAAATCAAATCCCAGCATGCCTATCATCGGCATAAAAAACCGAATGCCGACCCCTGCTGATTTTCTTAATGTCAATGCACCGCCTCGGGATATATTAAATGGTTCATTCATATGATATGAATTCCAGACATTCCCCATCTCACCAAAAATCAAACCATAAACAACTGGATTTTCTGAAAAGGGAAACCTGAATTCTGTATTGAATTTTATCATAGCATTTCCCCCAATTGGGCTACCGCCTGAGGTAACAGGTCCAATGGAGTTATCTGGATATCCTCTAAGCATATTCCCATAAGGGATTCCATTCCCACCCATAATGAATCGTTCATCAAATGGAATGATAGAAAGTTCGTCTTTCTCCGAAGGCAGAGATTCTATCATTCCCAAATTAAAAGAACTTTTCAAAACAAATTTCCAGAATGTAGGTGTATACCACTCTAACTTCAAAACATGTTTATGAAAGTCTTCATTCCCTCCTAAAGGGCCACCAGATAGTGTGGTTTCCAAGGAAAACAGGGACCCCAATGTGGGAAACTCAGGCCGATTTCTGCTGTCTCTGCTGATTATTTGCGTCAGATTTATTCCTCTGGAAACATTTAATCCTTTCACATATCGATCAAGATCAGCCTGATTTCCACTATATTCTTTTTCAACGCCTCGCAAGGCCCAGTTTCCTCTAAAATAATCATCGGGCCAGCGAAAACGTCTTCCCCATGTAACAGATCCGCCTTTTGCAGTAAAGTCTAGAGGAAAATAATAATTTGTTGATGCACCTCTGAATGAATAATAGATTGAAAATCCTATTAAATTTGGTGTATCGTACACCATGGGATCAGTAAAACTGAGACTTATTGATTGGTATTTTGCGGGAGTACTGGTAGTATAAATTGAATAATTGGTCCCTGTATTAAAACTGAACATTAATCGCTGACCTAGACCTCTGAAATTATTAAACTCGAGCCCACCACCACCGGTCATCCCATATTCACCGGTAAACCCGATATTAGCATTTGCCCGGTCAGCAGATTTTTCTTCAACCACTATGTCTAAATCCACCTGGTCTTCATCTACTGGTACCATATCTGGGACTACATTAGAAAAATAGTTTAGCATCCAGGCAGCCTGTTGACTACGAATTAATTTTTCCCTACTAAACACATCTCCAGGGAAAATCCTTAATTCACGTCGAATCACATTTTCCCTTGTTTTGGTATTACCACCAATCATAATATTTCTTACAAAGACTTTGTGGTTTTCCAATATTCGGAAATGAACATCCAGAGAGTCTATTCCAACGGGGGTTACCAAAGGTTCAACTCGGCTATAAATATATCCTCTATCCATGTAAAGACTTTGCATACGTTCATAAATGGCTTTATTAAAATCTTCTTCATTGTATGTATCACCACTTTTTAGTCCCAATGCGCGGCCTAGAGTTTCTCCATCATATAAAGTATTACCTTCCCAAGTGAAATTTCTAAATTTATACTTTTCTCCCTCTGTAAATTTTATATAAACGTTCATTTTTTTGTTATCATTACTGTACTCTATTGAGTCTGAAAGAAACATAAAGTCCCGGTATCCCTTATTTTTGTAAAATGCGGTAAGCGACTCAATATCTTCTTCAAATTTCTCCGTATCAAAATGAGACCGCCAAAATAGATACCACCTTTGTTGTTTTGTGTTTTTTATCACTCTCCTGAGCCGCCAATCAGAGAAAGATTTGTTCCCATCAAATTTAATAGCCCCAATTCTTACTTTACGGTTCTCTTTTATATTAAATGTTAAATCTTTTGTGATATTCAGGATTTTTGGGTCATTTGACCGAACAGTTTTTGCCTGAGACAGCTCACTTTCTATGTCTACTAACAAAAATCCTTCTTCTGCATATATTGTTTTTAATTCCTGGATTTTTTCATGAACAGTATTCAGTTTAAGCCGCTGCCCAGAGACAAGCATCAATTTTTCTTCCAATTGAGAATCTTTAATTTTCTTATTACCTTTAAAAAAGATTTTCCCGAGAATGGGAGTTTCTTCAACAATAATAGTAATTTTAATACCCTCATCCGTTTCCTCGTCAAGCCGAATTTGAATATCCGAAAACATCCCTAATCTCCATAATCGCTTCACCGCCTTTGAGAAATCTCCTGGATTGATTTCATTCCCAATTTTTAATGAAGCTGTATATCGAATCATCCTATCAGTTGTAACAACATTCCCCTCAATCCCCACATCAAGAATCTTTATTTTAGATTGAGCCTGTGTAAATACACAGAAAAAACAAAAGAGTAAAAAAAGATTATAAAATATATTCCTCATGAAGGTTTTAGCTGCTTACTTATTTTTCCGAATCGTCGCTCTCTTTTTTGAAAATCCTGAACAGCTGTTAAAAGCTGTTCTTCCCTGAATGCTGGCCAATGGATATCGGTCATATATAATTCTGAATAAGCCAATTGCCATAATAGAAAATTACTAATTCGTCTTTCTCCTCCAGTTCTAATAAGCAAATCTGGATCCCTGATCATATTTGTATATAAATTTTCAGAAATTTTTTGTTCAGTAATGGCTTCTGGCACAGTTTTCCCTGACATAATTTGATCTATCAGTTTCTTCACTGATCGGGTTATCTCTTGTCTAGCTCCATAGTTTAATGCTAATATGAGATTCAGTCCATTGTTATTTTTAGTTATTTTTATTCCTTCCTGGATATTTTCTCGTGCTGATTTTGGCAATGCACTTAAATCTCCTATTGTTGTCAATTTCACCTTGTTTTCATGAAGGTTTTTAATCTCATCCCGGATAGTGTGAAGTAATAACCTCATTAGAGCGGACACCTCTCTTTTTGGCCTTCTCCAGTTTTCAGTAGAAAATGTATACAAAGTTAAATAATCTACTTCAATTTCGCCGCAGACCCTAGTAATCTCCCTAACTGAATTTATCCCCTCATGGTGACCTGATAGCCGAGACATTGAACGCTCCTTTGCCCAACGACCATTCCCGTCCATGATAATTGCAATATGCTTAGGTATGCTTTTTTGCTTTAGAATGTTTTTTTTTAAACTGATTGGACAAATCCCATATAAAATTGGAGAATATAAGTTGACATTTTACTTCTTCTATGTAGTTTAGGAAGTTCTGTTCCCTTCAAAATATTAAAATCAGTTTCATTATTCAATAAACATTCAATTTCAATAATCATTATAGTTAAGATATAAGTTTATTTTCAATTTGTAATACAATATCTGAAAATATTTTTGAAGCAGATGTGTCAGGTAAGCTAAATGTGATTGGTGCACCTGAATCTGTTGAGTCCATGATAGCTTGGGACAAAGGAATCTTTCCCAACAAGGGTACTCCAAGACGCTGACTTTCTCTCTCTCCCCCTCCTTTTTTAAACAAGTCAATGGTCACAGTAAATGCTCCTTTATCATCTATATATATATGGGTGCTTTCTTTATTATCCATTTTAATTGTACCGCTTTTCAGGGGATTGTTTTCTGAGTCAAATACTGTCCCAAGTAAAGTTAATCCAGACATATTTTCAATCACACCTAAAACTGGAGTATTAACTTTACGAAACATATCCGCGCCTTTTCTTACATCAGAAAGTGCAATATCCTGTGGTGTCGTTACAATAACCGCCCCGCTAATTTGAATTTTTTGTGTGAGTGTTAGCTGAACATCTCCAGTCCCTGGTGGAAGATCCAAAATAAGATAATCTAAATCTCCCCATAAAACATCACGGAAAAACTGCTCAGTCATCCGTGCAACCAGAGGACCACGCCAGATTGCCGGAGAATCATTACCACTAATAAATCCAAAACTAAGTACTTTTAATCCTTTCCAGTTCAAAGGAACTAGTTTTTTATCTTGGGTGAGTTTAGGGGATTCATTTATCCCCAGAATAATTGGTAGAGATGGGCCATAAATATCAAGGTCCAGAAGTCCAACCTTATATCCTTTCCGGGAAAATGAACAGGCAATATTGGCTGCCACTGTAGATTTGCCAACACCACCTTTCCCGCTGGCAACTGCAATGATATTCTTTACCTTTTCCGGTTTCATAGACTGAGCGATGTTGTCCATTGGCTGAGCTGCTCCAGTCATCACAACGTCCACATTCTTAAATTTCCCAAGTGATTCTAATTCATCACGAACCCTCTTATGCATTTCTTCTTGTTTGGATTTTTCAGCGGAAAGTTTCAATGTGACCCGGACATTTTCATCGCTCACTGAAATATCATCAATCAGCCCAAATGATACAATATCACGGCTAAATCCCGGATAATTAATTTGAGATAATATCTTTAAAACTTGGTCTTTTGTCATTTAGAAATTAGATAAAGAAAAAAACGGCTTTTTAAAAAAGCCGTTTAATATTTAGTGGTGAAAAATAATTAACCTGTGTATTCTTGGCCAAACCACTCGTAATTGATCTTAATATATTTGTCCCATTCTTCCGGAACTTCACTCTCTTCAAATATTGCTTCAACAGGGCACTCTGGTTCACATGCACCACAGTCAATACACTCTTCCGGATCAATATATAATTGTTTTCCTTCAGGATCAAACCCTGCTTCCTTTGCCTCTTCTCCTGCTCCGGTTTTGTCTTCTGGACCATGGATACAATCTACGGGGCATACTTCAACACAGGCAGTATCACAGGTACTAACACATGGTTCAGCTATTATATATGTCATTTTTTTTCTCCAAAATTGTTTCGAAAATTAAAGAGGATTTCTACATGGGAAAAAGTATTTTAGGTAATAAATTTGCTCCTTATACATTATAGTATTAAAACCAATATTCTGATCGATAAAACTATATAATAACAAAAAATATAAAAAGATAACTCTTTTTAAGATAGTTCAGTACCTTAATAAATAATATTTGATTCTCGATTTTTATCATTCGTTCCCAAATCAAACATAACATATTAAAACTCTGGACAGCTCAAACCATTTCGGCAACCGGTGATGCTGTATATCAGTTAGCTCTAGTTTGGATAATTCTGGATATAACTGAATCCCCCTTTGTAACTGGTCTGGTCGCTATGAGTGCTTATTTACCAGCTATCATTTTTGGGGTCTTCGCCGGTGTGTTGGTAGACCAACATAACAGAATGAAGTTAATGCTTTTTTCAAATTTCTCTCAGGCAGCTGTAGTTGCAATTATTCCAATGCTTCTATTCATAAATATTAAAACAGGACTAATCATTGGAATCCTAGCTTTTCTTCGTGCTGCTTTTGGTTCTTTGTTCCCACCAGCAATAAACGCCTTTTTACCAGAGATCTTTCCCAAAGATAAATTAGTAAAAATAAATTCACTGATAGCTACTAGCGGGCAATTTGCCTATTTTACAGGTCCAGTAATAGCAGGCATTCTGTTAAACATAATGTCAATTGAAATTCTGTTTGTTTGGGATGCATTTTCTTTCTTGCTTGCTGCAATAGTACTGCTGACAATCCGTTATACTGATAAATTCAAAGAATCAGTTAATGGTTCTCGATTACAGGAGCTGAGGTCCGGTTTTAATTACCTTAAAACAAACAACTCAATTGGACTTCTTATTATACTGACAATAATTAACAATATTTTCATTATGGGTCCTGCCATCGTAGGTCTACCTATCATGATCAAACATTACTTGCATGGCTCTGCATCTGACTTTGCTTTTGTGGAAGCTGGTATGGCTTTGGGAATGTTAACAGGTACATTTTTTATGTACCGTTTTTCCAAACACTTCAAAAATGGATTTCTACTACTATTGGGGATGCTCTGGGATGGATTGACCTATGCTCTTTTCTTTTGGGTGCAATCAGTTCCATTGGCACTGTGCATTATCATATTTCACGGGATGGGAATTCCAATTATTACAATTTCCCGAACAACAATTCTCCAAAAATATGCCCCCAATAGGTACCATGGAAGACTATTTGCAATGGTTCATTTAGCTGTTTCTGGTATGACAGCAATTTCAACGGCTTTGGTGGGAATGATGGCAGAAATTATCTCCATTCATATTGTGTTCTTTGTTTTTGGTATTGGGGGAACACTTACAGGATTGATCGGATTTTTTAAAAGTGATATTCAGAATTTCAAGTGAAGAATGGAACGTTATTTTCTAATTATTGATCAAGGAACAAGCGGGACTAAGTCTTTTATTTTCAATGAAAAAGGCGAGGTGTGTTTCAGTGAAAAATTTAAGCATTTTCTGGATCGTCCTAAACCACTTCATGTTGAGTGTGACGCTCAAAAAATTGCTGACGTGGTAAATTTATTAATCACTTCCGCTATAAATTGGGCGAATGAAAAAAAAGGTATGATTCTCTCTTTAGGGATAGCAGTGCAGAGGTCAACCTTTTTGTTCTGGGACAAAGAATCTATTCAACCTTTAACTCCGGCCTTGAGTTGGCAGGATAACAGAGCACATCACCTCATTGGTAAATTCAATGAGCATAAAAAACTTATTTACAGAAAAACAGGGACTCCGCTCAGCGGTCATTTTGGTGCATTGAAATATATTCACTTCATCAAAGAATATCCTGAACTTGTGAAAAAACTTAAATCAGGGAAAACCTTTTTTGGGCCCCTAAGTTCATATTTAAGCCATGTATTATCCGGAACTGCTGTAGTAGATCATTCCATCGCAGGAAGATCACAATTGTTTTCCCTTGATTCTTTGAATTGGGATGATACATTATGTGAATTATTCAATGTGAATTTATCTTGTCTTCCACCGCTGGTACCCACACTCCACAATTTTGGAAAAGTTAAAATAGATGAAAAAAATATTCCGCTCCTTTGTATCATAGGAGATCAGCAATCAGCATTGATGGGACAGGGCTTTTCAAGTCCCGGAATGGTTTCAATAAATTTGGGGACATCTGGTTCTGTCCAATACTGTACAAACGATAATCAAATGTTCATAAATGGGCTTTTATCAAATTTACTTTGGTCTTCAAACCATAAATATTATTTTCTTATGGAAGGAACCATTAATGCTTGCAATTCATTGTTTTACTGGTTGGAAGACCATTTGAATATTCCCCATAAACAAATGAAATGGGATGAGCGATGTGAAAAAACAAAAACCAGAGGAGTTCTTGTCCCTGATTTTACCGGAATTGCATCACCGTACTGGGCTCAGCCAAAAAAAACAGTATTCTATAATTTGAATAATGCAACGGATGATGAAATAATTAGAGCTGGAATGGAATCTATAGGGTTTTTCGTTCATGATATTATACAAACTCTCAAAAAAGATGGTTTAGATATTACATCCGTTCAGTCTGGTGGTGGTGGTGCCAGAAAACCATTGCTCCAGTTTATTGCAGATTTATTAGATGTTCCAGTAAAACGGCCAAAACTAAAAGATAAGACAGCATTGGGAGTGTTTCAACTATTATTTAAAAAACAATTTGGTGAATTTCCTGAGATCATAAATTCTTTTCAGGAAAAATATTTCCCAAAAATGACTGCTAATCAGAGAAAAGTAAAATTAGATACTTGGGAAAAAGCACTGACTGTAGCTGGAATAAAACCAAGAAAAAAACTAAATTATTCCCTGTCGTTAAAGGAAAAATAAATATAGCAAACTCATTTTTCCTGCTAAAAAGAATAGACACATCAGGTTAATTTTACCCATGGCAAATATCCGACATTTAATTGAAGAAAATATCATCGGTTCTAGTATATTACAATTAGCAGGAGAATTAGGTGCTAAGTATAAACAGGGAGTGTATGTGGTAGGCGGGTATGTCCGAGACCTCTTTTTAGAACGCAATATAAAGGAAATTGATTTTATGGTGGTGGGCGATGGAATAAAATTTGCCCGGTTGCTGGCTGACGAATTGAAAGTAGATAGAATTGTTCCATTTCAACGGTTTTCAACCGCTCGGATTCCATATAAAAAGATTCCGCTTGAGGTTGCTTCGGCCCGAACAGAGTCCTACGATATCTCTTCTCGGAATCCTAATAAAATTCAATACACAGATTTAAAGGGAGATCTGCTTCGAAGAGATTTCACTATCAATGCCATGGCAATTGATCTGCACCCAAAACGATTTGGGAATCTGTCAGATCCATTTAAAGGTATCCTAGATTTGCAGGCAAAACAACTGGTTACACCTCTGGACCCTAATAAAACTTTTTCAGACGACCCTTTAAGGATGATGAGAGCCGCATATTTTTGCTCTAAACTGGATATGCGGGTGGACTCTAAAATTAGGGAATCTATGAATCACCAAGCGGCCCGTATTAAAATTGTATCGTGGGAGCGAATCACCGCAGAATTCTTAAAAATTCTTTCCTGTTCTAAGCCCTCCATCGGTCTAAAGCTGCTGCAGCACACTGGATTGATGAAACATGTGTTTCCTGAAATTGATGCCATGTGGGGTTTAGAGCAAACCAGCGAATGGCACCACAAGGATATTTTTGCTCATACACTTCAAGTGGTGGATAACGCCGCTGAATTAACCGACGAAATGAGAGTGAGGTTTGCCGCATTGGTACATGATATTGCTAAACCTAAAACACGGCGCATTCACAAGAAAAAAGGATACACATTTTACGGTCATGATTTTTTTGGCTCCAAAATTGTTCAGAAAGTTGCCAAGCGTATGAAATTACCCAATGAGCTAAATACTTATCTGCAAAAAATGACTGCGCTTCATTTACGTCCCATTGCAATTGCCAAAGAGAAGGTAACAGACTCTGCAGTTCGACGACTTATGGTTGCTGCAGGAGAGGACATCCATGAACTAATGGTCCTTTGCCGGGCAGATATCACAACGAAAAACCCACGGCTTGTAAAAAAATATATGGGAAACTTTGAACGGGTAGAAGAACGAATGCAGAACGTGAAAGAGCTGGATGAAATGGCAGCCTTTCAGTCACCTGTTAGAGGGAAGGAAATCATGGTAATGTTTGGAATAAAACCCGGAAAAAAAGTCGGCGAAATTAAATCAGCAATTGAGGAAGCAATCTTGAGCGGAGATATAGGAAATAACTATGATGATGCAAAAGAGTTTCTTGTGAAAAATAAAAATTTATTTTTTTAACTCATGTCATTTCATTAATATTCTTAGGAACTATATACTTTGAATTGTATAACAATTAGTCATTCGCTTCTCCAATGAAACCAATAATTTTATTTTTTCTTTTTCTCGTTATTGCACTTTCTCAGGAATTGTCCTTGAAAGATTGCATCCAAATCGGACTCAATAACAAGAGCACCCTTAAATCAGCGTCGTCCGGAAAATTAGTTGCTGAAAAATCTGTAAAAACCTCATTTAGTAATCTGTTACCATCAGTTGGTTTTTCCGGAAATGTGAACCGAACCTATTTCCCTAAAACGAACATATCCCCTTCTACCTATTCTCAGACAATGTCTGGTGGAATTCAAGTCACTCAAAAAGTGTACGATGGAGGACAAACAATAAACCAAGTAAAGCAAGCAAAATCATTTTTTCAAATCGCAAGTCTTAGTTATCAATCTACCCGATTAAGAATTATTCGGGATATAATCCATGGCTATTTTGAATTCTTAAAGGCGAATGAATTGAAGGAAGTCGCAGGCCAAAATCTGTCTTTATCAGAAAAGCAATTGGATCTGGTGAAAGCTAAATTTGGCCTGGGGGCAGTAAAAAAAACGGATCTCCTGAAAGGGGAAGTAACCAGGGGGCAGGCTCAATCGGAATTCCTTCGCTCTGATCAGGCTCTTCGTAGCGCAAGACGAAGTTTCTTTCACACCATGGGTATTGCCGATGGTAGGGAGCAATTCATGCACTTCACAAAAGACATCCTAACATATCAATTACCAGAAAAAGAAAAAATATTAATTATAATTGAAGAAAAAAACCCTGATCTTCTAAGTCAGCAATCTCAAATACAATCGGCAAAACTCAATTATATGATTTCCAGAGGAATGAGGCTCCCCTCTATAGATGCAGGATTAAATTACTCCGTTGTAGGTGAAAATTCAAAGGAGTGGATGGAGAACTTTAAAGAAGATTGGAATCTTGGGGTAAATATTTCTATATCTGTACCCATCTACACAGGAAATAGTTTGTCTACACAAATAGAACAGAAAAGAATTGAGTGGAACCAGACAACAGATGATTATACCTCCTTAAAAGAAAACCTCAATGTTCGAGCACTTGACCTATTAGAAATTCTAAATCAATATACGGATATCCTACCAATTCAGTCTCAAGTTGTAGAATCTGCTCAGGAGGATTTAATCCTTGTTCAGGAAAGATATTCTTTGGGAGCCGCAACCATTTTAGAGGTTCTGGATGCACAGGTATCCCTAAACCTAGCCAAGACAATATGGGTGAATATGAAATTTGATTTTTGGATATCAGCAACTTCTCTAAAGGCATTAACGGGTGAGCTAAACACAGATTTTGGAATGAAATAAGGAAACATTATGCTATCAGTTTTAAAGAAAAAAAAGGTATGGATACCCCTAGTTTTAATTGTTCTTATAATAGCAGGATTTCTCAGCCGTTCAAGGGATGAAGCAATCATCGTGGAAGCTGAAACAGTAAAACGGACAGATATTATACACAAAGTGAATGCAAGCGGCAGGATCCAACCAGAGCAAGAAGTTCAAATTACATCCACAATCACAGGATGGATTACCGAAATTACAGTTTTAGAGGGTGATACCGTTCATCCCGGTCAGCACTTAATCAGCATTGATGAAAAACAATACCGCCCACGATACAATCAAGCTTTATCTCAAGTTAAATCTTCAGAAGCAAATCTCCTGAAGGTTCACTCCCAGCTAAACCGCACAAAAACGCTTTTTTCTCAAAAATTAATTTCCGAACAGGAACTGGAGCAAATTGAAGCATCCTACCAAATGGCTGTCAGCCAGTCAGAACAAGCAAAAGCAAATTTATTATCTGCAGAAGATGAACTTTCCAAGACCCGAATAATGGCTCCCAAATATGGTATTGTTACGAGCTTAACAAAGGAGGTGGGAGAAATGGCTGTGGGCGGGATGTTTAATCCGGGAGTCCTCATGACTGTTGCTGATCTTAGTAGGATGGAAGTTGAGGTGGATGTAAATGAAAATGATGTGGTAAATATTGATATAGGTGATACCTCTGAAATTGAGATCGATGCCTTAACGGATACAGTATTTTATGGAGTTGTCAGTGAAATAGCCCACACAGCGCAATCATTAAACATGGGTAGTCAGCAACAGGTCACTAATTTTAAAGTGAAAGTGAGGATGATTGATCCCCCAGATAAAATAAGGCCCGGCATGAGTAGTACAGTCAATATCATCTCTGAAACCATTAAAAATACAATATCAATTCCTATCCAGTCCCTGACTTCTAGACCGGAAAAGTATAATGAGATCGAAAACGATAATAAAAATGGTAAGGAAAACAGAGGCGAAAAAGATGATGAAAAAGAAAATAATAGTTTCCTATCCAAAAAGAATACAATTGACGTTGTATTTATTTTAGAAGACAAATTTGATGGAAAAACTGCTCCAGAGGGGGGGAAATATGCTTTGGTAAGACCTGTCACTGTTGGTATCTCCAGCGAGAACCATTATGCAGTAAAGTCAGGAGTCTCAGAAAATGAGATGGTTGTCACCGGAGGCTACAGGGTTTTAAGTAAAGAATTGAATCATGGTACTTTTGTTTCCGTTAAGATATATCCAAGAAAAGATAATGAAAAATCTGACAAAAATCGTGAAGGTATTAAAGATGGGGTTGGAGACTAACAAACCTTCTTGGATTCAGATTTGACTCTTATCTCACTCAAAGATATTTATAAGATATATCATGTAGGCGGAGAGGAAGTTAGGGCATTGGATGGCATAGACCTGGAAATCAGAGAGAATGAATATTTAGCCATTATGGGCCCTTCCGGTTCCGGAAAATCGACGTTAATGAATATGATTGGGTGCCTGGATACCCCTACAGACGGTGTATATGAATTTGAAGGGGAAATGGTTCAGGTAATGGATGATGCCCAACTGGCATCCATCCGAAACCGTAAGATTGGATTTGTCTTTCAAACCTTCAATCTGCTGCCAAAAGCAACTGCACATCATAATGTAGAGATCCCTCTGGTATATGCAAATATTAGAAAGGATGAAAGGATGAAGATGGCATCAGATGCTCTTGAAAGTGTAGGGTTGGCCGATCGAATGCATCACAAGCCTAATGAATTGTCAGGCGGACAGCGTCAACGGGTTTCTATAGCTAGAGCTTTAGTGAATAATCCATCCATACTACTTGCAGATGAACCAACAGGGAATCTTGATTCAAAAAGCGGCAATGAGATAATGGAAATCCTTGATCTGCTTCATAAGAAGGGGAACACCATTATTTTGGTGACCCACGAAGATGGTATTGCAAAACACGCTCATCGTATGATTCGATTGTTTGACGGTAAAATTACCGAAGATATTGGTCGGGACTATTAATGTTTGCTCTTTTTATTGAGAATTTTAGAATATCGTTATCTGCCGTTTTTGCAAATAAGACACGATCTGCGCTCACTGCCCTGGGGATAATTATCGGTGTATTATCAGTGACGCTAATGGGAACTCTTATTTCAGGACTGGACAAGTCATTTGAGAGCAGTATGTCCTGGCTGGGTAAGGATATCCTGCATATTAGTCGTTATGAATGGTTTAGTGATATGGAATGGTGGGAGGTTAAAAACAGGCCACGGATGCTCCCAGACTATGTTGAAAAAATCATGGAAAGATCAGAATATGCATTAGCGGTAGCTCCCGTGATGCAGCGAGGGGCATCTCTCGCTTATGCAGAAAAGGACACTCGAACTGAGATCTTTGGAACCAATGAGGAATATATGGAGACCATCAATACTAATATTGCACAAGGAAGATTTTTTACGCGAAATGAAGATCGATCGGGTTCAAGGGTAACGGTGATCGGAGATGGGATCAAGGAAGCTTTTTTTGGTAAACAGGATCCTATAGGACAATATATAAAAATCGACGATGTTAAGTTCAGAGTCATAGGTGTTTTAGAAAAACAGGGTAAGTTTTTGGGTCTATTCAGTGTTGACAAACAGGCTATTTTACCTTTTGGTGCCTACAAACGAATTTTTTCCAGACGAGGTTGGATGAGACTGAGCGTTAAGGTCCCAGAAGATAAAATTGATGAGAGTATTGACGAAATTTATTCTGTAATGCGTCACATTCGTGGTTTAAAACCTAGTGAAAAAAACGATTTTGCTATCAACCAAACAAAAATTTTTGAAAAACAATATGGTACCTTAAAGACAGCTATCGGCGGAACTGGAGTTTTTATAACACTTTTATCTCTGGTAGTAGGCGGGATAGGGATCATGAATATCATGTTTGTTTCGGTTAAGGAACGTACCCGAGAGATTGGCGTACGGAAAGCCATTGGTGCAACAAAAGGAATGATTATGGGCCAATTTTTAATGGAAGCCGTGACCATATGCCTCATTGCGGGTCTGATTGGTCTGTTTTTTGCTTATATCAGTAGTATTTTCATCAATAAAATATTTCCATCTACGCTCCCTGTAGGCTTATCAATATCTGCAGTGTTACTCAGTATGATTGTTGGGGTTATCTCTGGTATGATTCCATCATACCGCGCTGCAAACCTTGATCCTATTGACTCTCTCAGGTATGAATAGAAAATGGGCGCAAGAAATTTAAAAAATGTGTTAAAAGAGAGTTTTTGGATGGCCATCGATGCTATTCAAAAAAACAAGCTGCGGTCTACGCTTACACTTTTGGGTATCAGTATAGGGGTTTTTTCTGTGATTGGTGTCATGACAGCTATCCGTACACTTGAATCCTCTGTTGAATCAGGTCTGAATGTGTTTGCAGCAAATACTTTTGTTATACAGAAGTATCCTGAAATAGAGTTTGGTGGGCATGGAGATAGAAAATATCGGAACAGAAAGAATATTAAGATCGATCAGTATAAAAAGCTTAAGGAAAGAGCAAGCTTGCCTCTATTAGTCAGTGCCGCTGATTTGACAATGGTCCGAAATATAAAATACAGGGATAAGGAAGTTAAAAATTCCGTTCAGCTTGCTGGTGGTGATGATGGCACAATTAGATTTTATAACACCTTTCTTGCTGATGGAAGGAACTTCATCCCTGATGATGTTCACTATTCTAGAAATGTCTGTATTCTTGGAATGGATATTGTGGATCGATTATTTCCTTTTGAAGACCCCCTGGGGAAAAAAATTAAGATCAATGGTCTTGATTATTTTGTAATTGGAATTACTGAGAGGCAGGGAGAAGCGTTTGGGGCTAGTAAGGATAATTTTATTGTTATACCTATTTCTACTTTTCTAGAAAAATTTTCAAACAATTGGAGTAGTCTAAGAATTCACGTTGAATCTCCTTCCGAAGAACTTTACAATAAAACAATGGATGAGGTGGTCGGTCATCTGAGATCAATTCGAAAAGTATTGCCAAAACAGGATAATGATTTTGAAATTGTAACAAACACGGAAATGATAGAACAATTTTCTGGTTTCACGAGCGGGATTAAGCTATTTGCCTTGTCTGTAAGTGTGATCGCTCTTGTTGTGGCAGGTATAGGGATAATGAACATCATGTTGGTCTCGGTCACTGAGCGAATTAAAGAGATCGGTATTCGTAAGGCAATTGGTGCAACAAAAAAAGATATACTGACGCAGTTTCTTATAGAGGCGATTTTCTTAAGTGAATTCGGAGGTGTAGCTGGAATAATATTGGGTGTTGCTGGAGGAAATATTGTTTCTTACATATTCAATATTCCTGCAGTTATTCCTGTGGATTGGGCGTTCATCGGATTAGCGATCTGCTCCATAATTGGAATTGGATTTGGCATTTATCCAGCCTGGAAGGCGGCGAACCTGGATCCAATCGAATCTTTGCGTTTTGATTAATTATATAAAAGTAAAAATAACTCAGTTAATCTTTATATCTTGAAGTAAGGATCGATACTCCTGAATGAATTTATTTCTAACCCCTTCATGATCTGGTTTTCGTAAGTGAGGGTCTTTTCCAATAAGATCAAAAGCGGCCTTTCTTGCCTCTCTGATAATGGCCTTATCTCGAACCAGGTCTGCTATTCTATATTTTAAAAACCCACTTTGTTTTGATGAAAAAAATGCGCCCGGACCCCGCATTAGTAAATCTTCATCTGCAATTTTAAACCCGTCATTGGTTTCCTCCATAATCTGCAAACGCTTTAAACCTAGCTCTGTAAACTTTCTTTGAACCAATACACAAACACTCTTTTCAGTCCCTCTACCTACACGCCCTCTTAACTGATGGAGCTGAGTTAATCCAAAACGATCAGCGTGTTCAACCACCATAACCGTAGCATTTGGGACGTCTATTCCTACTTCAATAACTGTTGTAGAGATCAATAGATTAATCTCATTTTTAAAAAACTTTACCATTATGTCATTTTTCTCATCTTTTTTCATTCGCCCATGCAAAAGCCCTATGGAAAAATCTGAAAAATCCCCCAAAGACAAATCTGTGAAAGCTTTTTCTGCAGCTTTTAAATCAGATTTTTCCGTCTCCTCTATCAAAGGATAGACAATCATGCATTGTTTTCCTTCGTCCATCTCAGATTTCATATATTGATATACTTTTTCTAGTTTTTTTGGTTGTATCACTCGGGTTTTTACAGGCTTTCGGTTTCTTGGCATTTCATCTAAAATAGAGCATTCCATATCACCATGATATGTAATTGTGAGAGTTCTAGGAATAGGTGTAGCAGTCATGGCTAGAAAATGGGGGTTATATCCCTTTGAAATAAGGTTTCCCCGCTGGACAACACCAAAACGGTGTTGTTCGTCCACTATAACCAATCCTAGCGATTTGAATTGTACATCCTTTTGAATCAGTGCATGGGTCCCAATAATGATATCAATCGTATTTTCCTTCAGTTTTTGTAAAATGACTGCTCTTTCTTTTTTCGGCGTTTTCCCAATTAATAACTCACAGGACAGAAGGGATTTCTCAGAAAACCTTTTAAATGAATCAAAATGTTGGACGGCCAGAATTTCTGTCGGTGCCATGATAGCACATTGAACTCCACTGTCCACTGCAACGGCAGAGGCAAGGACCGCTACAACTGTTTTTCCTGAGCCCACATCCCCCTGTAAAAGACGATTCATAGCTGTTGATTTGTTCAAATCATCACAAATTTCCTTGATTACTTTTTTCTGAGCTGATGTGAGAACAAAATCGAGATTGTTATAAATAGATATCACATTGTCACTCTTAATCCCCAATGGCTTGGATGCGGTTTCTTCAAAAGAAGCTTTTCTTAGTGCCATAAGAAGCTGAAGAAAAAAATGTTCATCGAATTTTAACCTGTTAACCGATCGATTGAGTCCTTTTTCTCGGGATGGGAAATGAATTTCTTTTAATGAATTCGATAAAGAAAATAAACTATATTTTTTCAGCATCCAATCTGGGAAATGATCCTCAATTTCACTTATAGAGTCTAGCATCCTGGAAATGACCTTTCTCAGGCGTCTGTGTTCTAACCCAGACTCCCTCAACTCTTGAGTAAGGGGATAGAGTGGAATGATTGCCTGTGTATTTACTGGATCTTCATCTTTGCCAAGCTTATCCCATTCTGGATGAGTAATCTGAAACCCTTTGTAAAAACCAACCTTACCTGTAACTGCTAGTTTATCTCCCTCTTTTATCATTTTTGTTAAAATGGGAATAGCATGAAACCATACCAATGAAAGTCGCCCTGTCCCATCGTACAAAACTGCTTCAAAAAGTGATTTTCTGCCCATTTTTCGAACCATAATTTTCTGTACAGCTCCGACAATAGTACAATATTTGTCCCGTTCTAAATGAAGAATAGAGGTTACGGTTGTTCTATCTAAATGTTTGCGGGGAAAATAATATAGCAAATCTCCAACCGTTTTGATATTCATCTCAGATAACACCTTCGTACGGACAGGGCCAAGCCCCTTGATATATTTTAATGAAGAAGATAGCGTTAAAAGGCTCATTCAATTCTTCTCCGTGAATTTATAGATTATATTTTTTACTAAATGAACTGATAATTATAAAATAATGTTTCTATATCAAAAAATACAAGCCATATGATGACTATTTCCACTCCTTTTTATATGTATACATAATTATATCTGATCCGCCTGGGGGAATTACTAAGGGAAAATAAAGTGTAGAGGCATCTTCTTTAATCCACTGTTTATTTGAATCTTTAATCACCCAGTCACCGTTTATGTGTTCAATTATTTTTACCGAAGCTGACTGATTCTTTTTATTTAGAATTTCTATTTCAATAGAAGCCTCTTCACTTTTTCTCTGTCTATCAAAATTCACAATTTTCCGTTTTCCAATTACATCAAAGGCTTTCCCTGCCGTTAGTTTTGCATTTTCTCCTTTTGGAACCTGATTAATATTATCTTCACCAATAAATTCAATATTTCCTTCCGATGTCTCAAGATATATTTCAACTTTCCCTGCTGGTAAGGGTATGGATAAATTATTTTCCTTCGTATTTGCAATTTCCAGTTCAACTGTTAAAGGTTCTTCTTTTTTCTGTCGTTCGCGGTTTTCAAAAACATATGTCTTATTGAATAAAACATCTCTGGGAGAATATAGAGTGAGTGTTACTGTCTCTCCTGGCATTAGGGAAACATTGTTTTCTATGGAGTAAACATAATAATCCCCCAATGGAGCTTCTTCCGTTTTCTGTTGTGTCAAAGATTCACCCTGTTTTCTCATGGACTGGATCATTTGGGGACCAAGCCCAATAGGACGATGTGATGATGCTTTATGTAAATCCCCTTCAATTAGTTTCAATTGGGACTCCTCAAAATTCAAATCAGTGTTATTGAAAATAAGTGCTTCAGAAACTAGCTCAGCAGACTCTTCATTTTGACCTGTAATGAGGCGGTAAACTGACTTCCATTCAATCCCTCCGGTCATGTATAAAATAGTACCATTTATGTGTCCAGATTGGGTGACTGTAATACCCCACTCTAATTTAGGTCTAAACTGAACATCTTCTATCTTTTCTTTAATTGCAAGCAATGTTAATTCATCTCGTGGGATCATTTTCACCCAAGATTTACTCTGGATAGTAATCGATTTCCCATTGAACTCTATTAATTGCCCATACACTGATTTTGCATCTTTTGGAAAAGCTTCTACCATGTTTCCAAGCTTAGATCTGAAATAAGAATCACTTGAAAAAATGTTTCTGTTCAGCCTCTGAGATGTTATTTCTGCACCATCTGTTATAGATAAAAACGGTGTTTCCGGAAATAATTGGTTAGGAATTAAAGAATAAGTTATTTGTGTTTTCCCCTTTTCAACATTCCAAAAAGCAGGTTGTTTTACTATTGTATATCCATTTTTATACAAAGTCAAATTGGCATTCATACTTTGTCCATTAAGCAGGCACATTGTTAACAATAACAAAAATATATTTTTCAATTTAGCATCTCCAAATTTGATATGAGTTTCTCTAATTCTATATTCATTTCATTTAGCTTTTTCTTTTTATTCTCCACCACAGACACTGGAGCTTTTTCTAAAAATGATTTGCTATTTATAGTCTTTAATGCTGACTTATAATGTCCGGTCAATTCCTCTTTCCTCCTTTTTAATCGTGTTCTTTCAAGGTCAAAATTAATTAATCCCTCCAGTGGAATAAAAATTTCCATACCTCTCACAACGATCGTAGCAGAATGGGGCGGTTTCTCAAGATTTAAACCCATAGTAATGATATCAATACTTCCCAACGTTTGAATTATCTGCTGATAATTTTCAAAGAGCTCTATATTTTCAGTTCGGATGATAAGGTTTGCTTTTTTTGAAGGTGGAACACCCATCCTATTACGAACTGATCGTACAGAGGTAATAATTTCCTTAAGAATATCCATCATCTGTTCTGCTTCTTCATCTACTTCGCTTTTATTATAATCAGGCCATTTCGAAAGAATAATGTCTCCCTCATTTTCATTGCAAAATTGATGCCAGAGCTCTTCCGTAATAAACGGAACAAACGGATGTAACAAACACAACACTTGTTTTAAAACAGAAACTGCAACCACCTGAAGGTATTTTTTTCGTTTTTTATCTTCACCATAGAACGAAATCTTTGATATTTCAATCATCCAATCACAGTAATCACTCCAAGTAAAATCATAAATAACTTTTACTGCCTCATTAAATTGAAATTTGTTCAATCGCCTGTTTACTTCCCTTATTGTATTATTCAATCTGCTAATAATCCATTTTTCAGGTAATTTAAACTCAGATCTTACTTCATCAATTTCAGGTAATAATTCCGGGGAGGGCGTATTTATTATTACAAAACGTGCCGCGTTCCAAAGTTTATTCATAAAATTTCTCCCAAGTTCCATTCGGTCAGGAGAAAATAAAACATCTACTCCCTGTGGCGAGATTAACAATATACTGAAACGAACTGCATCAGCACCATATTGTTCAATCAAGTCCAGAGGATCAGGAGAGTTTCCCAGTGATTTACTCAGTTTCCTTCCTTTGTCATCTCTCAATATACTTGTGAAATACACATCTTTAAATGGAAGGTCCTCCATAAATTCACATCCTGCCATGATCATCCGTGCCACCCAAAAGAAAATAATGTCTGGGCCAGTTACCAAGGTGTTTGTAGGATAAAAAGAGTCTAAATCCTCTGAACTCTCTGGCCAATCATGCACCCCAAAAGGCCATATCCAAGAACTTGCCCAGGTGTCCAAAACGTCCTTATCTTGTCTCCAGTTTTCAGGGTCTTTTGGCCCGACCACAGATACATGAATATTTTCTTTTAAAGAAGAATCTTCTCCTTTTTTATACCAAACAGGAATTTGATGTCCCCACCATAATTGTCTACTTATGCACCAGTCCTTTATATTTTCCATCCAATGATCATATGTTTTTACCCAGTGAGGAGGATGAAATTTAATATCCCCATCCTTAATCGCCTTTATGGCTGGTTCTGCCAATGCCTCCATCTTTAAATACCACTGTTCAGATAGATAATATTCAATGGGGATACCTCCCCGTTCTGAGAATCCCACACTATGAGTATAGGATTTTTCATTTGAAATTAACTTGAAGGATTTTAATCTTTCTATAACCTGTTTTCTCGCATTTTCCCGAGTTAATCCTTTAAATTGTTCCGGTACACTATCATTTAAAGATGCATCAGGGTTCATGATGTTTATAAAATCTAAATCATGGCGTTTCCCTATTTCGAAATCATTGGGGTCATGTGCGGGGGTTACTTTGACACATCCCGTTCCAAAATCTGGATCTACAAATTCATCTCCTACAATAGGGATGATTCTTCCGGTTAAAGGGAGTTCGATTTTCTGCCCTATATATTTTCTATACCTATCATCTTTAGGATGAACTGCCACAGCGGTATCACCCAGCATCGTTTCAGGACGGGTTGTCGCCACTTCGATGGTTCCGCTTTTATCCTTTAAAGGATAGCTGAGTGTCCATAGAGATCCCTGAACTTCTCTATGAATGACTTCCTCATCACTAATGGCGGATTGTGATGCAGGACACCAGTTTACAAGACGATATCCCCGGTAAACCAGCCCTTTTTTATGAAGCCGAACAAATGCTTCCAGCACGGCATTGGAATATCTATCATCCATAGTAAATTTTTCTCTTTCCCAGTCACAGGAACATCCAAGTTTTTTTAACTGTTGGATGATGATTCCACCATACTTTTCTTTCCAATCCCATGAATATTTTAAAAACTCTTCTCTTGAAAGAGTATCTTTTTCAATATTTTTGTCCTGCAGCATCTGCATCACTTTGGATTCCGTAGCAATAGATGCATGGTCAGTTCCGGGTATCCAACAAGCCTCAAATCCCTCCATTCGTGCCTTTCTAATCAAAACATCTTGAATCGTATTATTTAATACATGCCCCATAGTAAGGATACCAGTAACATTTGGTGGAGGGATAACAATCGTGTATGGTTGTTTCCCGGAATCTGGTTCTGCATGAAAGTATCCCTTTTCTTGCCAGTGGTCATACCACCGCTTTTCCACAACTCCCGGTGAAAACACCTTATCTAGTTCTGTCATTAGAAAATATTTATAGCTTTATCATTTTCATGTTTAAATAAATCTAACTGAAAAACTGAATCATTTAGCTTACAACGATGTTTCTACAGTTAAATACATTGCATAAAATTAACTATTTTTAAAATAATTTTAACAGAACAAGAATAGTTAAGACCCAAGTTGAAAAACACCAATGGTCTCCACATGTGGTGTATGGGGAAACATATCAATTAAAATCATAGATTTTAATTGATATCCACTCTGCAAAAATGCCAAAGTATCCCTCGCTTGAGTAGAAGGATTGCAGGAAACATATATAATTTTTTTTGCTCCAAAAGATAAAACACTTTTTACTGCAGAACCCAGAAGCCCTGCTCTGGGAGGGTCCACAACAACCACATCAGGTACTGGCAAAGAATTATCGGGGCTATACTTCTCCAAATTAGTATGTATAAACTGAACATTCCCAATTCCATTTCTCACAGAATTTCTTATAGCATCTTCCACTGCCACTTCAACTACTTCAAACCCAATAACTTCCTTTGCCTGTCGTGCTAAATAAAGTGCTATTGTTCCTGTGCCACAGTACAAATCAAATACAATTTCCCCCCCAGTGAGTTTTGCCGCTTTTAGAATCTCGGCATATAATTTTTCTGCCTGTCGTGTATTAGTCTGAAAAAATGAATTGGAAGAAATCTCAAATGTTAAATCATTAATGTTTTCTTCAATATATGAAGTGCCATGAAGACTATTCTCCCATTCACCATAAGCTGTATCAGCTTTTTTGCGATTTACATTGTTCAATATAGATGTTATCTCAGGGTGTCGATATACAAGACTGTCAACAAGTGGCACCAACAACTCAGTCTTTTCATAAGATGTGACAAAGTTAACCATAATATCCCCAGTATTAATTCCAAATCGAAGTACGAGATGCCTGAGAAATCCATTATGTGTTTTTTGATTATAAGGCTTTAGCCCAAGCCTTTTTGATTCCATCCTAACAAAATTAATAATTTCATTGCCGACTATTTGTTGTAAATGACAATCGTTAATATTCAAGATTTTATCCCATCTCCGTGGTACATGGAGGCCCAGAGCAAAATCTGATTCGACCCCTTTCTTTTCATCCGACAATATCCACCTCTGGCTAGAGAATGTGAACTCCATCTTATTACGGTAATGATAAATATCTTCTGCAGGGATAATAGCTGAAACCTGGAAATCCTTTATTCCTGCCTGACGAGAAAAAATATCTTCAACCTGTTTTTTCTTTTGTTCTATTTGTTCGGTATAATCCAAATTCTGATGAGCGCATCCTCCACAGTGCAAAAAATGTTCACACATAGGGTCCGTTCTTTTATTAGATTCCTTCAGAATATCAAGGATTTTTGCTTCTCCATATCCACTGCGTTTTTTGTAAATAAATGCGCTGACCTCCTGATCGGGTAACGCTTTATCAACAAAAATAACACAATTATCATGGCGTGCTACCCCTCTGCCTCCATAGGCTAGCGAACCAATCTTGAGGTTTAATGTCTCCCCCTTCTTCACCATGAGTTAGGTCAGACTCCCACGGGGTGCCAAGTGGTCTTCATCTCTATCGTACGAAGGATAGTATATGGCCCTTCTTGAAAAGAGCAATCTAATTTTTCATCATCCAAAATGATACAACGCTTTAAATTTAAGGATGAAAGTTCCTGAACCTCTTTAAGCTCTTCCAGTTTCTCACCACAATAAATGATGGCATTCACATCCATATGTGACGCGAATTGTGTCAGTAATTCTTTACGATAACCGGTCAAAATATTAATAACCCCATTCGGGACATCCGAAGTGTGAACAATTTCGGCTAACGTCATTGCCGTAAGCGGACTTGATTCTGAATAAAGTACAACAGTTGTATTCCCAGAGACAATCGCTGAGCAGAGAATAGAAACAGCATTTTTAAGTGGATAATTATCTGGGCATAGAACACTAACAACCCCTGTAGGCTCAGCTATTGTAAAAGAAAAATAGGGTTGTGCCACAGGATTCACCCTACTAAATACCTGCTGATACTTATCTGCCCACCCGGCATAGTAAATAAATAAATCAATTGCTGAATTAACTTCAAATTCAGCCTGTTTTTTTTGTGCTCCTTCCAAACAAAGTTCCTGAGTCAGCTGTTTTTTTCTACCTTCTAGCATTTCTCCCATACGGTAGAGTATCTGCCCTCGATTATATGCAGTTTTATTTTTCCAACTATCCACAGCTTTTCTTGCTGCTCTTACAGAATTTCGGAAATCTTTTCTAGATGCACGGGAGATATTTATGGTTTCTTTACCATCAGATGACGTCCACTTGATATATCTTTCCGATTCTGACCTAGGAAATGCTCCATTTATAAATAGTTTTCGTGTTTTCCGAATATTTAATCGAAATTTCATGATTTAAATTAAATTAACATAGGATAACAGACCGTCAAGACCACCTTCACGTCCTATTCCACTTTCTTTATAGCCACCAAAGGGAGATGTTGGATCAAATTTATTAAAAGTATTAGCCCATACAACTCCCGCTTTAATTTCATTAGTTATTTTGAAAATTTTTGACCCCTTGTCAGTCCATACTCCACCGGATAGACCATAGGGAGTATTATTTGCTTTTTCGATCACTTCACTTGGAGTGCGGAAAGTTTGAATGGCTAATACCGGACCAAATATTTCTTCCTGAACAATTTTATGAGATTGTGAGATATCAGTAAATAATGTAGGCCGATGCCAAAAACCCTTTTCTGGAATAGTACAAGATGTCTGAAATATCCCCCCCCCCTCTTTCTTCCCAGAATCAACATAATCATTTATTCTTTCCAGTTGAGTTTTTGAATTAATGGCTCCGATATCTGTATTTTTATCTAGCGGATTCCCTAAAATCAAGGATTCCATTCTGTATTTTAATTTTTCAATAATTTCAGCAGCAATTCCTTCCTGTACAAAAAGTCGGCTCCCAGCACAACACACATGACCCTGATTGAAAAAAATACTATTAATTATTCCTTCAACGGCTTGATCAATTGATGCATCCTCAAAAATAATATTAGCAGCTTTCCCCCCTAACTCAAGTGTGTATCTCACCGAAGAACCAGCTAAAGATTTTTGAATAAATTTTCCTACCTCAGTAGAGCCAGTGAATGCAATTTTATCCACTCCTGGATGTTGCACCAAATATTTACCTGTATCACCATCTCCTGAAATAATATTGACAACGCCTGGCGGTAGATCTGCCTCTTGAATTAATTCAGAAAGCTTAAGGGCTGTAAGGGGGGTTGTTTCTGCAGGTTTTAATACAACAGTATTCCCAGTGGCAAGGGCAGGGGCAATTTTCCACGCAGCCATGAGCAAGGGAAAGTTCCAAGGAATAATTTGACCCGCAACACCTAGTGAACTATGCTCCCTACCATGAAAGGCAAATTTTAGTTTATCTGCCCATCCAGCATAGTAAAAAAAATGAGCTGCTGCCAATGGAACATCAATCCCTTTCGATTCTCGAATGGGTTTTCCTCCATCCACAGATTCAATAACAGCAAATTCTCTCGCTTTCTCAGATATAAGACGGGCAATTCTAAAAATGTATTTTCCCCGTTCTGAATGGTCTAATTTAGACCAATACTTTTCATAAGCAGTTTGTGCTGAGGACACCGCTTTATCCACATCTTTTTTAGATGCATAGGCAACCTTGGCTATCACCTCTTCGGTAGCGGGATTAATAGTATTAAAATATTTCCCTGATGTAGGAGGGGAGAATCTCCCATTTATAAAGAGGTCATAGTGCTCCTCCAAATGGATATGATCCATGCTTTCCGGTGCAGGAGAATAATCCCATAATTTATTATCAGGATCTTTAACTACATCATTCATTCATTAATCATTTAATTAGTCCAGTGAAAAATAATCCAGCGATTGGTATACACCATCACTTTGTTTTACTATTTGCATAAGGACATCATTGGCTAGAGAACTTGCACCAAAACGAAACAGGTCTGAAGTCAACCAAGATATACCTAATGTCTCTTTCAGCATAACCAGATATTGAATACTTTGCTTTGCCCTACTAATTCCTCCTGCAGGCTTCATCCCAACGCGCCTTCCAGTTTTATGAAAGTAATCTCTGATAGCCTCCAGCATGGTTAATACAACAACAGGAACTGCCGCTGGAGAAATTTTACCAGTGCTTGTTTTGATAAAATCTGCTCCAGATTCCATCGCTAAAAGACTTGCCTTTCTCACGTTATCCAAAGTCTCCAGTTCCCCTGTCTCCAAAATCACTTTTAAATGGGCACTTTCACAGGCATTTTTGACTTGGGCTATCTCTTCACAAACATATTCTAAATTCCCCCGTAAAAACTCTCCCCTTGACAGAACCATATCTACTTCATCAGCTCCATCCTTCACAACTTTTCTAACTTCAGCTAGTTTTTCATTCATTGAACTCATTCCGCTTGGAAATCCTGTAGCAACAGATGCAACACTAATGGGTGTTCCAAATAAAGATTCCTTCGCAACTCTAACTAAATTAGGATACACACAAACTGCAGCTACTTGAGGGATATCAGGATAGCGGTCATGAAGATGGGCGGCCTTATAGCATAGCTGTCGAACTTTTCCTGGAGAATCTTTTCCTTCAAGAGTTGTTAAATCTAACATGGATAGTACCAAATGTAAAGCCTTCACTTTTGATTCTTTTTTGATGCTCCTTGAGAACAGTCTTTTTACCCTTTCCTCCGCACCAATTTGGTTAACAGTACCAATAATATCTTTTGTGTTTATCGTCATTTATTCAATGGCTTTTTTTGCTTTTTGTATAAGCTCATTGGCAACAGACTCATTTTGTGCTTCAGCATAAATCCTCAGTATAGGTTCTGTGTTAGATTTTCGGAAGTGAATCCATGAATTATCCCATATAAATTTAATACCATCCAACTCATTGATTTTGCTATCGTGGAACTGCTTTTTTAAGTTATTTTTCAATGATAATATTTCCCCTCCTCCGAATCTAATTTTATCTTTGACAATCGAAAACTGAGGGAGAGTATAAAAAATTTTACCCAATGAATGTTTGGATTGAGACATTCTGTTCAACACCAATGTTGCCCCGGTCAATGAATCTCTTCCTAAATGGCTCTCTTTCAAAATAATACCTCCATTCCCTTCTCCACCTAGGAGAGCCCCACTTTTAAGCATTTTTTGAACGACATTCACCTCACCTACAGGTGTATAATGAACTTTTATTCCGTATGGTTTTACCATTTTCTCCAGCGCAATGGATGTAGACAAATTGACAATAAATATATTGCCTGTTTCAACTCCAGATTTTAAAAATCCTTCAGCAGAAAGAACCAACGTATATTCTTCGCCCAATGGGAATCCCTTTTCTGAGACTACTGCCAATCTATCTGCATCCGGATCTGTAGCAAAACCCACATCTGCATCATTTTCCCTAACGGCCTCACAAAGCAAATTAAGGTTTTCGGGAAGTGGCTCTGTTCCCCGGGGAAACTCTTTTTGCGGATCGCAATGAATGGTAACTACATCGCATCCCAAAGCTTCCAACATTTCTGGAAGTGCCTCAGAACCAGCGCCATTGCAGGCATCCACGACAACCTTGAATTTTCTATTGCGGATGGAATTTAAATCAATACAGCTTAAGCATGTTTGATGGATAACATGTTTCTGTATCGCATTAGAATCCTGCAAAATCATCCCCAATGTTTCTGATCTTAATTTGGGATTTAATTTGGATGAACTATACAAAGATTTACATTCATCAGGGTGCAGAAATACACCATCAGAACGTATAAATTTAAGTCCATTCCATTCCGATGGATTATGACTTGCGGTAATTACAATGCCCCCTGCTGCTTCTGTATTTTCTACCATGAATTGAATTGTTGGAGTAGGTACAATTCCACAAACGAATACATCTCTGCCACACAATGAAAGCTCCTCCACAACAATGTCCTGTAGTTCATCACCTGTTGAGCGAGAGTCCCTACCTATAAACAAAACCCCAGAGGGGCAATGTTGGTGAAAAGCGGCTGCATAATTTCGGACAGTTTCTGGAGTGAGAAAAGAAGGTGTAACTCCCCTTACACCTGAAATGCTTTCAATAATCATGGCTAAAAATTAAAAAGGCTCGGTTGGGTCACCGAGCCTTTTTATTAATTGTTTTTCAATAAACTAACGTGACAATCTTATAACCCTACGCATTGTTTTTTCTTTCTCAACGCGCCTGATATCGCTGGGTTTAATATAAAATGCTTTTTTTCTTAATTCCCTTAAAACACCCGCTCTTTCCCACTTTTTTTTAAAACGCCTCAAGGCATGTTCTATTTGTTCGCCTTCTTTTAAAGTTACTTCAATCAATTATTTTTCCTCCTTTAACCAAGATATGTTCTCAATATTTTACTTCTGGATCGATGCCTGAGTCTGCGAATCGCTTTTTCTTTTATTTGCCGAACACGCTCTCGGGTAAGATTAAATTCCTCGCCTATTTCATTGAGAGTAAGTGCGTAATCCATATCTATCCCAAAATACATTCTTATTACATCCCTCTCTCTTTTTTGTAGTGTGGTCAGCGATTGACGGATTTCATCCTTTAAAGATTCACCCATTAGATTGGTGTCTGGAGATAATTGATTTTCATCTTCAATGACATCAAGAAGGGCGTTTTTTTCTCCGTCACGAAATGGAGCATTCAATGATTGATGACGCCTGGAAATTCTCATGGCATCTAAAATTTCTTCAGGTGTCATTTCTAGTTGTCTTCCCAGTTCCTCTTCATTAGGTGTTCGTTCTATCTCTGCTTCTATTTTTTGTGCTGTCTTTGTTATTTTACTGATTGTCCCTACACGATTTAACGGAAGACGAACAATTCTGGAGTGCTCTGCTAAGGCCTGCAAAATGGATTGTCTGATCCACCAAACAGCATATGAAATAAATTTAAACCCTCTTGTTTCATCAAATCTTCCGGCTGCTTTGATTAAACCTAAATTCCCTTCGTTAATTAAATCAGTTAGGGGTAACCCTTGTCCCTGGTAGTCTTTTGCTACCGAAACAACAAAACGAAGGTTTGCCGTTACCAATTCTTTTAAAGCACGACGATCATTTTTCTTTATCTTTTGTGCCAGTTCTACTTCTCGATCTGGATGAAGGGGTTCGAATTTTCCTATCTCCTCGAGATAACGGCTCAAACTACGGTTTGATTCATTTATTGCCTTGCTAGCTTTTGCCATAATATCCTTTTATTTCTTCTTAAAGTAAAGCCGGGAAGTTTAAGATATTTTCATTAAAATAGCAAAATGATTCAAATAAATAAAAAAATTAAATAATGGATACAAATTCCTCAATAGTTAACGTTTCCGGTCTCCTATTTAAATCAATGTGTGGGCAATCACCTTGGTTAATACCAAAACTTTTTAAGGTGTTCTTCAGCATTTTTCGTCGCTGGGAGAACGCAGTCCGTACCAATTTATTAAACTTTACATATTTTTCATCGGGAACTAACTGTTTATCTCTCTTTGTAAAATGAATAAATGCTGAATACACCTTTGGTTTTGGAATAAAAACATCCGGTGGTATTGTGAAACAATAATCAGCGTTTAAATAGGCCCCTGTTACAACAGTAAGCCTTCCGTAATCCTTGTTTCCAGGTTGAGCAGAAAACCGTTTTGCTACCTCTCTCTGCATCAAAATAAATGCGTCCTCCCAATAGTCTAACTGCTCAATCAACCAAAAAACAATAGGTGAGGTTATATTATAAGGTATATTCCCTAACACACGAACAGGATTTGAGATGGGTAGATCATTAATATCCTGTAGGAGGATATCACCATGAATGAGTTTTAATTTTTTCAAAAATGAGTTGCTATTTAACTTTGTCACAAGCATCGGGTCAATCTCAACAGATGCCATTTCTTTCACTTTGGGAAAAATTTTTTCTGTCAGCGCACCCTCTCCAGGTCCAATTTCCAATATTGAATCCCCTTTTTTAGGACCTACCATTTTGACAATCTTCTCTAGAAGATTTTTATCCGCAAGAAAATTTTGTCCCCATTTTTTTCGGAACGGGTGTGTGTATTTTTTATTCATGATATGGATTATTTAATCCCCGATTTTATCAAGTTACCATTATAATTTTGGAAGATTAAATAACTTGGCAGCATTTTCTGAGGTTTTCTCTGCAATCTCCTCCAAAGTAAGTTCATGTATTTCTGCCAGTTTTTTTGCAACAAACAAGGTTCTTCCGGGTTCATTTGGCTTCCCTCTAAAAGGAACAGGGCTGAGAAACGGTGAGTCAGTTTCTACCATAATCTTATTTAAAGGAATCTCCTTTGCAACCTCAGGAAGAAGACTGTTTTTAAATGTAAGATTTCCAGAAAATGAGATATAAAACCCCATTTCTAAAAACACTCTTGCTGTATCCAAATTGCTTGAAAAACAGTGTGCGACACCTATAACCTCTGGAAATTCAGATAGAATTTTAATTACATCTTCATCTGCATCACGGTTATGAAATATTACAGGTTTATTTAGCTCCTGAGCTAACCCCAATTGTTCACGAAATATTTTTATTTGCAAACCTTTTGGAGAAAAATCTCTGAAATAATCCAAGCCCATTTCTCCAACAGCAATCATTTTATCATATTGAACAAAATCTCTGATGTGTTGTAAATATTTTTTAGATACATTCTTTGAGTCATGGGGATGAATCCCTGCTGAGAAAAAAATGTTCTCGTGTTTTTCAGATAGAATTTGACATTCCTTAGAATCATCCAGATTTGTTCCTACACAAATAAATCTGCTAACCCCCTGCTCCTCAGCTCGGGCTAAAACCGCCTGGATATCTTTTTTTATGGAATCATAGTAAAGGTGACAATGTGTATCTGTTAGCATTATTATACAAATGGTTATAAAATTGATGGTAAAAGTAATTTGTTTTAACTTCAGAATATGACAAAAAAACGAAATTCACATATTTTATTTCTTAACGTAATATATTTTCTCCCTATATTTTGTTTTCTATCAAAATCGATTGCTCTGTCCGGCATGGATGTGGGGGACACCCTTACCATCAATCCAATCACTTTTAAAACTCCAAGCCCTGAGGGATGGAATGCCCCATACAAAACATTTGCCCATTTTCCGGAAATAGATGAACTGTGGGCAAAGATTATCATGGTACAAACCCTAAAATGTGATTCATTAACAAAAGGAGATAAATATCCCTGTGGAGAATGGGATTATATTTGGAATACTTTTGTTAAGGTACCCCGTGGAGATACCACAGAGACATTTAGTATCGGCAGCTTTGTTACACCCTATGGGAAACGACTTTTTCTTGGTGGAGAAGAGGGATGGGAATGGACCTACGATATGACAGATTATTCACCTATTCTCAGAGGAAATCGTGAACTCATTGTTGGAAATAACCAAGAACTATTAGATATAAAATTTCATTTTATAAAAGGAACCCCACCACGAAATATTTTAAAGGTGGAAAATGTTTACCCATATGGAAATTTTAAATATGGGGAGCTCGCTGATGACTCCATTCTAACAAATAAAAAAATTGCTTTAATCCCAAATGCTCGGGGATACAAATTGAAGTCTGTGATCTCAGGTCACGGGCATGAGGGCCCCAGAAACTGCTGTGAATGGGACAGTAAAACCCATACATGGTACATGAACGGATGGGAGTTGTTTAGGTGGAACGTGTGGAAGGACTGTGGAAATAACCCCATCTATCCACAGGGAGGGACTTGGCCTTTTGATCGAGCGGGTTGGTGCCCTGGTACTAAGGTTGATGAATACGATTTTGAGCTGACCCCATTTGTTAATCCAAAGGATTCAATCAATTTAAATTACAGTATTCAAAAATATTTCGATGATGGAGAAAAAAATGGCACCCTTCGAATGTCCCACCAACTTATCAGTTATGGCAAACCCAACTTTAAAAATGATGTTGAGTTGATAGATATCATTACACCCAGCAGTCAAAACAAGCACAGCCGAATGAACCCTACTTTGTCCAACCCGAGAATTATCATTAAAAATTCCGGTAAATATAATCTAAAAACTGTTGAAGTGCGTTATGGGCTTAAACACAACAGAAAATCTGTTTACCAGTGGTCAGGAGATTTAGTGTTTCTTGAGGAGGAAGAGGTTGTGCTCCCTCTCCCAAGCTGGAGAGGTTTGAGAAAAAATCAATCTTTTGTGGTTGAGACAAAAAACCCCAATCATCAAAAAGATGAAAATACTTACAATAATTTTCTTACTACCACTGTTCTTCTACCAAAAGTATTTCCTAAAGAATTCACCTTATCCATAAAAACAAATAATATAAATCGGGCACAAGAAAACTCATTTACACTTTCAGATATAAACGGAACTGTATTTTATACCGAAGATGTTTTTAGTGATTCAACCAAATATAATTTTCAGATTGACCTTAAAAAGGGTTTCTACCAATTTTTATTAAAAGATGATTTAGAAGACGGTATTTCCAAACACTGGTGGTACAGAAACAGTGCTCCAGAAAAAGTGGGAATAAACGGTGAAATAAAATTTACAGCTATGAACGGTGATATTTTACATGAATTCAAACCAGACTTTGGACAGGAATTACAACTTAATTTTCATGTGGGACAATTGCCTTAATAAAAAATGAATACAAAGAGCAAACATCCATATCAAAATGCTTTGGATGGCCTGAATATCTCCGACCCTGTTCAATCTTTTTTTACTTGGTGCATTGAAAGAGAAAGTATTCGAATAAAACGAAAAGCTGGAGACTCGTTTCCCTGGACCTCAGATCCCGTTTTTCAAAAAGGCCGATTTCTAAATGTTTTTCGTGAAGACGATAAAGGCACAAAAGCGGTCTTGCGTTTTGCAGACAAAACAGAAACACAGAGCGATTTGATTCACGCACTGTTTTTTGCCCGATGGTGCAATCGTGACACCACATTGAATGCCCTTGAACCTGATATTTTGAAATCACCTTCTGTACTCAGGAAAGCTCTGATAGAGGGAGTTCAAGTTCCGTGGCAATCAGACGTATACCCGGTTGTTCCAGCCAAATGGGATGGTAGAGTTTTCAACAGGATTGAAGCGTGCATAGAAATGTTCCCCAGATCTATTGGTTTCATAGAAAAAAGTATTCTTGATTCTGGGGGAGATGTAATGATTGCCAACCGTAAGATCAATGCACAACTCAATATGACAAATGAATTTCCTATTTTTATGGCTTTGGTTGATCTAGCCCTATTTAGACCAGACTTGATTAGCCCTGATAGCCCAGTTCCAACTGGCATTGGTGCAGAGCCCTACCTTAATCTATTGCAGCAACACCTCCACTGCTCCAACCATCAAGAGGTTGCAGAGAGAATGATTGAGTTTCAGTCTGTTTATTGGCCGGAAGCCAAGCGAAAATTCACACCAATTGATATTGAATATCTTTCCTGTGAATGCAGGAAATACTACAGCTATATCAATGGTACAAAAAAATTTGAAGGGAAAAATTTATTTTGCCAACCTGCTGTATAACAGATAGCATCCAGAAATGAGTTTTTACGTTACATCTTTAATGTTTGCTATACCGATCTTTCTCATATTGATAGGAATCGAAGCGGTGGCGGCAGGGCGAATGGGAATTAGAGTCAACCGTCCTGCAGATATTATATCGAGCCTAAGTTCAGGGGTAACAAATACAGTTCGTGACGGAATAAATTTTGGATTTATTCTCATTAGCTATTCCTGGCTCGTGGACAAATTAACGGTGTACAAACTTGAGCCAGTCTGGGTGGCGGTGGTCATAGCATTTATTGTTAAAGATTTTTCAGGTTACTGGATACACCGAATGGATCACCGTATAAACGTTTTTTGGAACCGACATGTTGTTCACCACAGCAGTGAAGAGTTTAACCTCTCCTGTGCCCTTCGTCAGTCAATCTCAGATACAGTAAGATTTGGGGCAATATTTATGGTCCCCGCTGCCTTTCTAGGAATACCGGCATACATTTTTGTTGTCATCGGTCCCATTCATTTATTTATGCAGTTTTGGTACCACACACGGCTCATAGATAAACTGGGGTGGCTGGAAAATATAATTGTTACCCCCTCTCACCATCGCGTTCACCATGCCATCAACCCAGAGTATCTTGATAAGAACTACAGTCAGATCTTTATTATCTGGGATAAGATGTTCGGTTCGTTCCAGTCTGAATTGCCGGATGTAAAACCGGTTTACGGGATACTCCGTCCTGCAAAAACATGGAACCCTGTTGTTATCAATTTTAAACATATTTGGCAATTGATAAAGGATGCTGTACGCACTGAAAGGGTGTGGGACAAGATAAGGATTTGGTTCATGCCAACAGGGTGGAGGCCGGACGATGTTAAGCTAAAACATTCTGTTAAAACCATAGAAGACCCCTCTGAACAGGTTAAATATAAAACTGAAAATTCTATCTCTTTAATTTACTGGTCGTGCATACAAATGTCCGTTGGGGTAGCGCTTATGTTTCACCTTTTGGTCCTCAGCTCATCTGTTAGCACTCCTTCTGCGCTGCTTTATGCATTATTTTTGGTTGTTCACGTTTTTGCATATACCTCTCTTTTGGACAATAACAAATATGCAATATATATCGAATGCGTTAAGCTCACTGTGGGATTAATATGCTTAGGCATAAATGACTTAACTTGGTTTGGTTCAGGTCCATCAATCTCCATTTTAGTAGCGTTATATTTGTTTATATCTTTGGCCATTTCTATATATTTTATCAAAACGGAAACATAAATAGAATAAAAATTAAATACAGCCCCCCTCATCCACACATTGGGGGAATCCCCTGTGTTTTAGATATAACCATCTCTCACACAAAACAGGTGGAATTAGGCTGTGATATCTATCATTGACATTTTCTGCATCAAGATGTATTATCTATTAGACCTTTTAACTGAATCAGGAGTACATCATAAAAAATATTCTAATAATATTGTTAACGTTCTTCTTATTGATGAGTTTTGGACGGAGTCAGCCCGACACGTTAATATACAGCTCTAATCCGGATATGAATGGGCAATTTTTTGATGCGGTACTTATAAACAGAAACCCGGACTGCAGAGCCTACGCGACGGACGCAAACGATGGTGATTACGGATCGTATCAGATTTTGGACATGTCGAATGACATCAACAACGCCGTTAGCGATGTGCATATTGATTTGGTCATAGCAAGTAGCTGGAATGCCAGTGCCTATGACTATGACAACGTGACGTTTACCAATGAGCCGGAGCTTGCGACTCATTGCAGAATTATTTCTAATATGATCCCGAATCATAACTTCGGTGTGGAAGTCACCGGCCCTAATGGTGATGGCTGGATACATCCAATCGATCATTCGGATATAGAAGTGACCTATATTCCTGTAGATCCAATCCGAACTGATATAGAAACAGACACTCCAAGAAATCCGCCTACCTACGACTTTGATGGTATTTTATTGAATGGAGTTGGCATTTCCATGGATTCCGGTTTCTGCTATAACCCGGGCGTGACCACGGGACCACCATATCTGCAGTCAAATGAGGCCTGCAATACCTCGGGGTGCGGTCCGCAAAATTCGTGGTTTGAGTTACCGGCGTATACGATTTGGCAACCAGATGCAGAATATATGGCTGCCGTGTTTGACAGTTATTTTGCACATGGGTATGAAGGCACTTACCACTACCATGCGTTAACCCATCCTCTGCAGGAAGATACGGATCAAACGCAGCCGCCTTCCAACGGCGATGCTTCCCCTGTTATCGGATTCGCACCAGATGGCTTTCCGATCTATGGGCATTGGTTCATCAACGCTAACAACCAACTGGTGAGAGCTGAATCCGGTTACGAAACCTATACAGGCAATTCACGCACACCAATAGAAACTGCTTTACACGGCACCCCACCTACCCCTTGGGATATCGCGAACAATCCCGATGATTTCGACTGCGACTTTGGACTCGAAATGGGGCGTTATGAAGAGGACTGGTATTTCGCTGGTACGGGAAATCTTGATGAGTGCAATGGTGCCTACGATGTGAACGGAGATTACGGTTACTACATAACAGACAAATATCCATTCACTCCGCCCTGCACCTTCGGCGCCCGTGAACTGTCATTTAGTAAACAATCGCCGACTCTCCCACAGCAGGTAGCTGTAGATTATTCCTTAGGTTGGAACATGGTTGGTCTTGCGCTGGATGTTGGCAATATACACTACCAGACTCTCTTTCCCGAAGCCTACACAGGTACGCTGTTTTTGTATGATGATGCATACCAGTCAGAAACAATGCTCATTCCAGGGACAGGGTACTTGTTGCGACTTTCTTCTGATGGTACAACCGATTTTTCAGGTCAACCAATCAATGAACTCACACTATCACTTACAGAGGGCTGGAATCTCATTTCTGGAATCTCCACACCGGTAGATGCAGATGTGCTCTACAGCTCAGAGTTGGTTTTTACAGGGGAGATATATGGTTATGATGGAAGTTATTTTAATGCTGATGTTATCTATCCGGGAAGAGGTTACTGGGTACGGGCAAATAATTCAGGTAATATCATTTTAAGGAGTGAGTGATTCCTAGCCTAAATTGATTCCTCTGGGTAAATATTGGTAGAACCCCAACTCTTTGTAAATAAATGGGACCGGGGTAAATCGAAGAGGACTTTGTTTGTGGGATAGTGGGTAACTTTAGAACAATGATCGTTTTAAAATATTATAATCCACAAAGCTTAAAGAGTTTTAAGAGAACACCTTTATTCTCTTTTCTATCTTATTATTTATTTTGGAGTGAATTTATTTAACTCTGGGAAACAGCGGTTTATGATCTTTTAGATTACTGCCAGATTTTAATCGGCCCCAATTCAAATCCCCACCCCTTGCATTAAGTGTCTCCAATAAAATTTCCGTCCGGTTAGGCATAACCGGAGACAATAAAACAGCACCTATTCTCAAGGCCTCTCCCGCTGTATAAAGCACTCGCCCAGCTGCTTCTTTATCTTCCTTCACCAATCTCCAGGGGGCACTTTCTTCCATATATTTGTTCACACTTCTGATATACTGCATGGTTTCTTCGATGGCATCATTAATACGCATTTCTTCGATCATATCCTTTACTGATTTTCCAAGTGATTCCCCTCTGGATTTAATTTTTAGTTCTGCATCTGTAAGTTCCCCCGATTCTGGGATTTTTCCATCATAATTTTTTTTCATAAGGGTTGATACCCTACTCAATAAATTCCCAAAATCATTTGCCAAATCACTATTGTATCGCTTTATGAAAGATTCAATTGTAAAATTAGCATCCTGCCCTAATATCATTTCTCGCATGAGATAATAACGTACAGGATCCACACCATAATCATCAATAAGACTTATTGGATCAACTACGTTACCAACAGATTTACTTATTTTAGACTCGGCCATAAGCCACCATCCATGTGCAAAAATTGATTTTGGCAGCTCAATATTAGCAGACATTAAAATGGTTGGCCAATAAACCGCATGTGTTGTTAAAATATCCTTCCCAATTAAATGATAGGATGCGGGCCACCATTTTTGAAATGAATCATCATCGCTCATAAACCCAGGTGCGGTAATGTAATTAATGAGAGCATCAAACCAGACATAGGTCACATAATCAGAGTCAAAGGGTAGTTCAATCCCCCAATTCAGTCGTGATTTCGGACGGGAAATACACAGATCATTCAGTGGTTGTTTTAAAAATCCAAGCACCTCATTTTTCCGATGTTCAGGTTGAATGAATTTGGGATTTGTTTTAATATGATTAATGAGGGCTTCCTGATATTTCCCCATTCTGAAAAAATAGTTTTTTTCCTTTAATTCCTTGATGTCCTGAAATGCGCCACTTTCCGCTTCTTTCCTTGTAATAAATCGTTCTTCAGAAACAGAGTATAGTCCTTCATATTCGTTTTCGTAAATGTCATCGGAATTATACACATTCTGAAGAATTTTCTGCACCACTTTCTTATGTCGCGTCTCCGTTGTTCGGATAAAATCATCATAGGAAATATGAAGTTTCTCCCAAAGTTCAATAAACCGTGGTGCCATTTCATCACAATGCTTCATTGGTTCAACATTACGTCTCTCAGCCGCTTGCTGAACTTTTTGTCCATGTTCATCTAATCCAGTTAAGAAAAATGTTTCCTGACCCAAGTTGCGATGATATCGCGCTAAAACATCTGCCAAAAGTGTCGTGTAGGCATGACCAATGTGAGGTCTGTCATTCACATAATAAATGGGTGTGGTTACATAAAAGGATGTACTATTCATAGAGCGTTTTTTGTTTAATTTCCTTTTTCAATTGAATGATAAAATGTGTTAATAATAAACTCATGTTAGCATTCCTATTCAATCCGTTTACTACAGATTCTACCAGTAAATTAAGTGCACGAATATTTACTTCGGGATAACTAGCCAAAAAACGATCCATCCCTTCTTTTAATTCACTTTCCGTTAAATCATCTTGGATATCATTTTTTATGTGTAATACTCCCAACAACCATCGTTGAATAAGTAAAAAATGAAAACGAAATTCCGTCTCATCCATTCTTGATAAACGTGAATACTCTTTTGCAAACTTGATAAGTAATTTGTGGTTATTCAACAACATAAAGTTTGAGATAAAAGTAAATATATTTTTTATTTCCTTTCTATCCCTTTCTGCAATTTTACTGGCACTTACAAAATTCCCTTGAGATAAACAGGATATCCATTTAATTTTATCTTGTTTAACTCCCTTTTCGGCTAACATTGTTTCTACTACTTTTTTCTTTAGTGCAGGAAATTGAATATGTTGACATCTAGAAATAACAGTTGGAAAAAGCTTATTTTTAAAATCTGTTACCAAAATCAAAGTGGTTAACGGGGGAGGTTCCTCCAATATTTTCAAGAGCGCGTTTGCAGATTCTCCTGAACCAAATCCAAGGAGTTCAGCATCAAAAATCACTGCTATTTTCCTTCCCGGAAGTGCTGATTTTAAATAAAGGGCTTTCCTTAGTTTATGAATACTTGACAGAGTGATTCGGGTTGCTCTTGGAACCTTTATCTTATAAAATGGGTTATTAATCTTTTTAACCAATTTTTCTGAAAAAGAATTCACGCTATTAATATCCATATCATCAGGACTTTTTTTGGGTGGAGTTGGAAGTGGAACTACAAGATTTAAATGTTCATGCTGTAAATTTTTGAATCGCAAACAGGAAGAACAATTGCAATCCGGGAAATGATCGCTATCCTCACAGTTCATGAGGGCACTAAATGCCAGCGCTACTCCTTCCTTCCCGCTTCCCGGGGAACCAGTAAAACAATATGCTGTCCCTATTCTATCAGATTTAAAAATAGAGATTAATTGATCCCACACTTCTGGTTGCGCTTTTATGGTATTTATAAACATTATTTTGCCAACCATTTTTCAGGGTCCAGTTTCTCACCGTCACCCCAAATTTCAAAATGAAGAACCGTACTGTTTTCTGAGTTAGATTCGGAGAGATGGGCAATAATATCTCCAGAACGGACTTCACTATTTACATGAGTTTTTAAAGATTTCAACTGACTATAAACTGTATAAAACCCACCGCCATGATCAATAATGACTGTGGTCCCATAACCTCTTAAATAAGTAATGGTGACTACAATACCGTTTAAAATAGTTTTTACAGGCATATTTGCTTTCCCCTGAATATCAATCCCGGGATACTCAGTTGCTGTTTTTAATTTTGGATTCCATTGTCTTCCAAATTTTGTGACTATCTTTCCATTAATGGGCCAGGGGAGCTGTCCTTTTAATTGAGAAAACTGTTTTGATTTAAGTGCTTCCTGCTGTCTGCGGATTTTTTCTTCTCTCTCAAATCTTGCTTTATCTTCAAGAATAGTGGCTCGTAAATTTTCTAATTCTTTAAGCCCCTTGTCTTTTTCTTTTAAATATTTTGTTAGCTCTTTTTTATTCTTACTTAGAGCGGTTAAATCTTTTTCATGACCAGTTATTTTTGTCTTAATAGACTTCTTGAGTTTTAATTTTTCTCTATTTAGCGATATGTTCTTCCTTAGTCCGACCTCCAAATTTAATTTTTCCTGACCTATATTGATGAATAGAGTGTTTATGTTTTTTCTAATATCATTTTCTAAGGATGAAATAAGCCTTAGGTATTCCTTTCTATATACAGACTGTCTCCAGGAAACAGTACTAAATATTTTCTCAATATTTGATGGTCTCCCATGTGTATAGGCATAAATAACCCTTTCCCTATATCTTCCACGTAAATTATCTAATTCTTTTTCATATTGCCTAAGTGTTTTTTGAGTTTCTAAAATTAATCCCCTTGTCATTTTTTCTTCATTTGTTAATTCGGAAATAAGTCTGTCCGTAAGTGAAATCTCTTTTTCTAATGTAATTATTTTTTGGGTAGCAGATTGTTCGCGAGAAGACGTTTTTTTTATTTTCCCTTGCAAATCCATGATTTCTTTTTTTAGGGTCTCTATAGATTCAGTTTTAAATTTTAATTCATCATCAAAATCTCTTTGGGAAAGCGAAATTGAAAACAGAAAAAATATCGAAACAATATTTTTTACACTTCGACACATCTGTGAAATTACCTATTGATTCTATACCATAGAAATGGAGATTCAAATAATCATTTTTGGATTTAATGTATTCTCCTCTCATCTTGACTCTCCTTTATCCTTATGTTTATTTTGTCCGCTATATTTGGAGATAATATAATGAAAGCCCTGTGGGAAAATCTTTTTAAAAACTGGAACAGGCAGGAAAGCCTTACAAAAGCTGTTTTAAAACAAATCCCCGTTTTTCATGAGCTGTCTGATAGACAAATTCATGAAATTGAAAACCTTTGTCACAAAAGAAGATACAAGCAAGGTGAAACCGTATTTAAAAGATTGGCTCCTGGCGAAGGGATGTTTATCATACTTTCAGGTGCAATTGAAATATTCACGGAAGACAATAATGATAATAAAAAAACCTTAGCCATATTAAATAATGGTGAATTTTTTGGTGAACTTTCTCTACTAGATTCAGATACTCGCAGTGCAACAGCAATAGCAACAGAAGATAGTGACCTGTTAGCTTTTCTCCGCCCTGATCTACAATCTTTTTCAAAAAGAAGCCCACAGACCGGAAATAAAATTCTTTTTAATCTCGCGAAAGTTATGGCAGCCCGGCTTAGAAAAACCAGTGAACAAGTGTCCGGAAATTCTTCTGAGTTAGTATGACCTCTCAAAATCAATCAATAGATAGATTTTATACTCTTGTTCTAATAATTATTTCAATCTGGGCGCTGTTTTTTATTTGGCCCTATATTTCTTCCATGGTAATGATTTTAGTTTTTGCTTTTCTTTTTACCACAATTCTTTTACCAGGAGTAGATGCCTTGGAAAGAAAAATAAAGAGTCGCCTATTCAGCACATTTCTCATCATGGGTGGCGTTATGATTTTATTGTTTGGCTTTCTTTCTGGATTTGCATCAGGATTGTTTCAGCAATCATCTGATTTTTCTCAAAGATTAGCCCAGGAAAATTATGTGAATGACTTAAATGACTTATACCAACGTACAATCTCATCTATACCGGGAGCATCTAATATTGATGACCTTGAAAAACCACAACTTACAAAAAAAGTACAGGTTTTTTTCTCCAGTTTTATGCAACAAATTCTTTCTGTAGCAAAAAGTGGGATGAATTTTATTTTTTTTACGGCTATGATTCTTGTATTTTCATTTATCTTACTTAATGAATACCATCATTTCAGGCGTGCTCTGGTATCAATGATCCCAAATAAATATTTTGAAGTAGGACTCCGAATAATACATAATATAGAAAAACAAATGTCCAAATATTTAACCGGACAGTTTTTGGCAGCTTCTAGCGTGGCCGTACTTTCATTCTTGGGATTATTGATACTAAACCTATATGGTGCAAACATAACTTTGATTGTTTTTATCTCAATTATTGCAGGTCTTTCAAACCTAATCCCCATGGTAGGGCCCCTGGTTGGAATGGTTCCGGCTGTACTTATTTCTATTATGAATAATTTAGGAAGTGAGGCGGCTTTGTCCCACTTGATGTTCAATATAATTCCTTCTCCGTTTTTCGTTTTCGATATCATTGTTATGTTTATTATCGTACAACAAATTGATAATAATTTCATTACACCAATCCTCGTGGGAGAAAGTGTAGGGCTCCATCCCATGATTGTTATGATTGCACTTTTTATTGGTGGGATCGTTTTGGGCCCCCTGGGGATGCTGTTTGCTATCCCCACTGCAGGAATTATGAAAGTGATTGCCCAAGAAGTTATATTCCTGATAAGATACGCGCATCTTCTTTAATATCACGATTGATTATTAGATGTTCCTATGGTATCATTATTTTTTACTTTCAGTTTAATTTGGAACCTTTGTCTATAAAAGCCATAAAATTTAACAATGAAAAAGAGAGCTCTTACTTTATTCAAAATATTATTTATAATTTCATTCTCCATTCCGGTATTTGGACAAAATTTTACCATCGCTCGCATTCATTACAGTGGAGGAGGGGATTGGTACAGTGACCCAAGCAGTCTCCCAAATCTGTTAAAATTCGTAAGTGAAAACACACACATTTCTGTTGAGGATGAAGAGGTGCGGATTCGTCCTGCTGACCAAAATTTTTTCAACTATCCCTATCTTTATTTGACTGGACACGGAAACGTGAGGTTTTCAGAAGAAGAAATTACAAAATTGAGGGAAACCCTTCTTCGTGGTGCCTTTCTTCACGCTGATGACAACTATGGAATGGATGTTTCATTCAGGGAAGAAATGAAACGGATATTCCCAAACAAAGATTTAGTCGAATTGCCCTATGACCATCCTGTGTTTCATGTTTTCTATGACTTCCCAAGTGGGTTGCCCAAAATACATGAGCACGATGGGAACCCCCCACAGGCCTTGGGTTTGTTTGATGAGAATCGATTAATGGTTCTTTATACTTTTGAATGTGATTTAGGGGATGGTTGGGAAGATCCAGAGGTCCATAATGACCCAGAAGAAATGCGACTAAATGCGCTGCAGATGGGTGTAAACATTATCTATTACTCGATGACACAATAACCATGCTTTTTAAAGACCACCTTAAACGCTTTCGCCACGCAATGATTAAAAAAGATCTCATACAATCCCTGTGGATGTCCTATGCTGTGCTATTAATTGTTTTAATTTCTGTGATAGTTTTGGAAAGCGTTTTTTATTTCCCCCCTAAAATAAAATATTTTATGGTTGGTTCGCTCTTGTCTATCTTCCTTTTTTGGATTATCGGATTGGGAATATGTACTATGTTAATTCAGACAAATTCTTTAAAAAGGTATCGATGGTCTCGTGTTGCACAATATTTAGGCAAAATTTCCTATACTAAAAAAGACTCCGTCATTAATGCGCTCCAATTGGAGAACACAATGTCAAAAAGTTCATCAACTGGACTAAGTCATGCTTTTATTACCAAGATAGTAGACTCCCTTTCCCATATTGACCATAGGGAAATCTTTACGATTAATCCCAAGGGGAAATACTTCACATTATCTCTTCTTGTGCTTATCGCTGTTGGGGGTACAGGATTAAAACATACAGCTGGAGATTCTATATATAGATGGTTTCACCCTCACCAGAAATTTGAAGCCCCAAAACCTTTTTACCTCCATTCTGAAACGGGTGACATACACCTTCTTGGTGGTGATAGTGCTGAAATTAATATAGTTGCCAGGCATTTACCACCAGACACAGTATTCCTAGAAATTATGCCCATCAAACAAGTGGACCAAAACTTAGAAAAAATTGAAACGTTGTTGATGAAAACTCAAATTGATACAAATGGAAATTATGCTTTTAAACTAAAAGATATCAATCAGGATTATACATATGGAGCCTTTGTTAAGGCAAATCATTTTTGGCAGGCCTGGAAGGAGGTGCGTTCACCCGAATACAGAATAATGGTCACGGACCGTCCAGCGATAAAAAGTTTTACGTTGACTTTAATTCCACCTGATTATTCCGGATTAGACCCAACAATACAATCTGGTAATCAGGCAAATGTCCAGGGATTAAAAGGAACGAAAATGATAGTCCACCTAACTTCAAACCGAAAATTAGCACAGGCCTTATTAAAAATAAATGATACCAAATATCCTCTTCAGATATCTGGGAAAAGAGGTGAAGGGGAATTATTATTAGAGGAAAACAGTATTTTTACTATTCATCTTTATGATAATCGGGAAATAACAAATCGTGATCCAATCCCTTATTATATTGAAATCATTCCTGATTTATATCCTCAAATTTCCGTGTATGAACCGCACCCTATTTCCGAATTAGGTGATAACCAAATAATCCCTGTGCACCTTGACATTGAAGATGATTTTGGGTTTTCAACTTTACAGATTGCATATGAAATTCGCCGCCCCGCCTATATAGAGATGGATCCAATTATTTCCGTTTTTAAGGTCCCTGAAATTATTCCGAACAAACCCAAACAAACCGTTACCTTAGATTGGAACTTATCTGAATTAATGTTGATGCCTGAAGATGAAATCCATTATCATTTTGAACTTTACGACAATGACCAGGTATCAGGACCTAAAAAATCATTGTCCGGTAATTTTGTTGCCCGCCTTCCTTCCTTTGAAGATCTATTTCTCGGTGTTGAAAAAAAAGAAGAGCAACTCATTGAAGATATGAGTATAAATCTTGACGATATGGAAACCATTCAAAATCAATTAGAAGATGTTAAACTTGATTTGATAAAATCCAAAGACATGGATTGGCAGCAACAGCAGAATATTAAAAACATACTGGAAGAAACTAAAGAAAAAATGGCATCTTTACAGGAAATGGCGGAAGCAATGGAGTCCTTAAAGGAGGCAGCAGAAAAACATCAATTATTTTCTCCTGAGCTTATGGAAAAATTCAGTGAATTAAATCAATTGATGAATGAACTTATTTCTGAGGATTTATTATCAAATATTGAGAACATAGAAGATATTATGGAGCAAATGAATCCAAAAGATATGATGAATGCTATTAATGAAATGGCGGAAAATATAAATCAAATTGAACAAGAACTAGACCGGTTTCTGGATATTTTGAAACGAATACAAGCAGAACAAAAACTTGATGAGGTGTCCAAGCGGCTTGAACAATTAACAGAACAACAGGATCACCTTGATCAAAATTTATGGAAAATGGATAAGGATACTGACCCGTCCACTTTTTTACAACATGAACAAAGTGAGTTGAGGATTCAGGAAGAATTTAATCATATCCAATCTGCCATGGAGGAAGCAGCTGAGCTAACAAGTGAATTCAGCCAGTCCACCTCTGAAGCTATGAAGGAAATGGCAGAATCCACATTGGTACCATCTACAGAAAAACACATTGATAACACAGCATCACAGCTCAACAGTCAACAGCTAAATTCATCTCGAAAATCAAGTAAATCTGCGCTATCAGGCCTGTCTCAATTACACAGCATGGCTATGGATATACAACAGCAGTTTCAACAGGAAACATCGAAAGAGATGGCTGAAAAATTTCAAGAAATAATGTCCAATATTCTTTCGTTATCAAAATCTCAGGAACATCTAAGACAAGAAACATCTAATACTCCCAGAAATTCGCAACGGGTGAAGGACTTAGCAGGACAACAACAAATCCTAAAGGATCAACTTTCACAAATAATGGCTGCAATGATGGAACTATCTCGGGAAACATTTGCAGTAACCCCCGAAATGGGGAAAAAAATGGGTAAAACATTTGCTGAAATGAGTGAATCTATTTCTCGACTTGCTGAGCGACATACTACATCTGCAAAAAACAGGCAGGATTTAGCAATGGAAGGATTGAATGAAACCGCTCTCAGTATTCATCAATCCATCCAGCAAATGCAATCCGGTGGATCTGCCAGTGGTTATGAACAGTTTTTAAAACAAATGGAACAAATGGCAGGGCAACAACAAGGAATAAACAACCAGGGGATGCAGCTGGCTTTGGGGCAGCTTGCTGCAGGGATGCAGCAGTCCATGCTACAACAGATGCTTTCACAGCAGCAGGGTGTGAAAAAATCCCTACAAGAATTAATGAAGGAAATGGCACAATCGGGATCAAAAAAAATGGGAGATATGGGAGGAATAGGACAGGACATAGATGAAGTTATCAAAGACTTAAAACAAAGGCGCTATACCAGAAAAACACAAGATCGTCAGCAGCGCATTCTCTCTAGAATGTTAGACAGTCAAAAATCCATAACTCAGAGAGGAAAAAAGGAAGAACGGTTAGCAGAAACCGCCTCCAAAATTATTAATTTGACAGGACCATCCGGTCTCCCTGAAAACCTAGGGCAAAGACATAGCCTCACCTCAGAAGCCCTGAACCAAGCTATGCAGGCTGGATACACACAGGAATATGTAACCATGATTCGCCGTTATTTTAATGCCCTCAATCAATCATCTTTGTTAGAAACCCCTCCCGGTGATATCCCCAAATCTCCTATTATAAATGATGCAAAAAATGACTAAACCCACTACACTCTTCATTTTACTTTTTCAGTTATCCTTTTCTTTAAGTCAAAGTAATTCTGGAGCGCTAAGAACCGCTCAGCTAATGGAAAAAAGGGGAGAGACAGAAAGTGCTGTCTCCATATATTCGGATATTTTGAAAAAAGATCACAACCAGAAGGCATATATAAATTTGAAGAAAATTTATTCTCGATTGGAACAATATAATGAGCTTGCTTCCTTAATTATAATTTATAAAAAACGATTTCCACAAAAAATAGAGCCCTATCTTGATCTTGGAGAGACATACTGGAAATTAAAAGAAGAAACTTTGGCAAGAAAAGAGTGGTCTCTTGCTGAAGAAGTTTTTGGGACTAATATTGATATATACAAAAAATTCTTTTATCTTTTTACAAATCTTGGGCTTTCTGATGATGTACAATCTATTATACTCAGGACAAGAAAAAAATTCAACGACCCATCAATTCTTTCAATGGAAATTGCCAATTACCATTATTCACGTAAAAGTTTTAAAATAGCCGTGATTGAATACCTAAACTATTTATCTTCTCATCCAGTACAAATAAAAATGATCACCGATCGAATCCTGCTAATCAGCGATGATAGAGATGCTCATGAAATTATTGTGAATGCTCTTAACAGCAGTATAAAAGTAAATGATATGCTCTATAGACCCTTGTTGGCAGATTTTTATTTCAAAACTCAACATTTTGATAAGGCATTTTCTCAACACAAGGCATTAAAATTCTCAACGGAAAAAGATATTAATCGCTGGCTAGAATTTGCGAATGGACTGCGAATAGAGTCCCAATATGACATGGCTGTTTCAGCCTATAAAACCATCCTTGGGGAAACCAACGTTCAAAACTCTACTAAAGCTGTAGGTCAGGCTTTATTAGGATTGGGAAAAACGTTTGAGGATAATATTATTCCCAGTGAAGGCCAAGGTCTTTCATTTGTATCATTTTTTGGAGACAATTTGTTTTTTGAAGATCCGTTTTATCATAAACAAAATATTTCGGTTCGATCTTTGGATACAGCATTTGAGCTTTATGATTCACTTCTCACAACCATGCCATCTTCATTTTTCTCCACCTCTGCCTATCACCGTTTAGGTGAAATTCAATTTAGTCTGTTAAATGATTTTGATGGGGCTCTTAAATCTTATCGTGCTGCACTAAAATCTGCTACTAAATCAAAGCTGAGACAAGATATCCAACTGAGAATTGGTGAAATGTATTTGTCAAAAGGCGATTTGGATGAAGCTCATCGTTATTTTGGCAAATTGAAAAAAAGAGGTGCTAAGTTTCAATATAGGTTTATATTGACCCAACTCTTCTCAGGAAAAATTGATACGGCATTCAGTTTACTTGAACAGACAATTGAAAACAGCCAACCTATTTCCCCTGATTTTAATGATTTATTAGAATTAAGAAATTTCATTTCACAACATTTTCACGATGGAACAGATACCGATAAACATGCTTTTGAACTATTTATATTCGGGGAATTTTATCTTCGTCAAAAAAAACTATCTGAATCCGCAGCATCTTATGCGTTTATACAAGAAAACTATCCGGGTGCCTCAATATCAGATGTTTCAATATTACGAGAAGCCCTAATTAGGTTAAAACTAAATCAATTACCTGAAGCAGAAATACTTGCTGAGCAATTAACAAAAACAAGATTAGTGGATAAGGGGTGGACCCTTTTAGGCGAAATTCAAGAGAAATTTAAGGGAAATCCAGAAGAGGCCTTAAACTTTTATTATAAGGTCCTTGAGGAATGTCCTGAATCCTATTTAATAGAACCTGTCCGGTTACATATCCGCAAATTGAAAGATCACCCGAAAAGCTAATTGAAGATGAAAAAATTTATTTTTCCCTTTCTTATAACTTTTACTTTTTCACAAAAAATCCTTATACCTATGGATTTAACCCAAAAAGATCATTTAAAAGCTTATGGGGTGGCCTATCATGTCCTCACAGAACGAGTGAATGTGGAGTGGCTTCTTAATTTCAGAGGGGGCTCTTTTTTGATTGATCAATTCCCTTTTATCGTACAGGAGTGTCGTATTCGTGGTGTCACATTTGAGCCTATTGATGGGAATACGGTTCTATCAATTTATGGTGAGATTGAAAAAAACAATATGGAAGTCGTTCTACTGGAAAAAGCACCAAATGTTGCTATTTACTCTCCCCCCAACAAACAACCATGGGATGATGCTGTCACGCTTGCATTGACCTACGCAGAAGTCCCCTATAAAACAATTTGGGACGAAGAAGTGTTGGTTAGTGGTTTTGAAAAAATTGACTGGCTCCACCTTCATCATGAGGATTTTACAGGACAATATGGGAAATTTTATCGTAGCTATAATACCGCATTTTGGTATATAAAACAAAAGGAGGAGTTTGAAGCTCTAGCAATGAAACTAGGTTTCCCCTCTGTTCATGAAGAAAAAAAAGCTATAGCTCGTACCATTAAAAATTATGTAGGACAGGGAGGATTCCTCTTTGCAATGTGTTCTGCTACGGACTCTTACGATATTGCTTTAGCAGAGGAAGGGATAGACGCAGTTCACCGTGTGTTTGATGGAACCCCCATAGACCCAAATTCCCAAATCCGTCTTGACTTCTCCAAATCTCTTGCATTCACCGATTTTAATCTTATCACCGATCCCATGGTATATGAATATTCAGATATTGATTTCCCTCCAAGTAATAATCCCATAACAAGAGGTGCTGAAGCCGATTATTTCTCGTTATTTGAGTTCTCCGCTAAATTTGATCCTGTTCCAACCATGTTAACTCAAAATCATGTATTTACTATTAAAGGGTTTATGGGACAAACAACTGGATATCATAAAAGTAAAATTAAAAAACATATCGTCCTCATGGGAGAAGATCCTGCATCAGACCAGGTGAAATATCTTCACGGTAGTTTCGGAAAAGGCGCGTTCGCTTTTTTGGGAGGTCATGATCCTGAGGACTATCGCCATTTCGTGGGAGACCCCCCAACGGATCTTTCACTTCACCGTAATTCCCCGGGATATCGTCTTATATTAAACAATGTTCTGTTCCCCGCTGCACGCAAAAAAGAACGGAAAACATAGTGCAGATAAAAAAGGGGAGTTTTGAGCAATGTGTAAAACTATCCAAAATAATACCTGAACTTGATTCACCTTATGAAATAAATGAATATAAAAAACGATGTTGCGGCATAGACCATCTTGCCCTCATTGCTAACATGAATGACATGCCTGTCGGCTTTAAAGTTGGTTATGATCGCTATAAAGATGGGAGTTTTTATAGTTGGATGGGTGGGGTTATTCCCAAATATAGACGAAATGGAGTTGCTCACCAGTTGGCTAATTATCAAGAGGCATGGGCCAAAGATAATAGTTATTCATACATCCAGATAAAAACAAGAAAAAAACACAAATCCATGATTAAGTTTTTATTAAAAAGAGGGTTTTTAATTAAAGATAAGATACCAATGGAAAGCCTATTGGAAACTCGAATCATTATGGAAAAATTATTAGGTTAATCATGTGGATCCAAAAGTCATTTTCAATTTCTTCTCATTCAAGAGGTTTTCATCTCATAACAGATGATGTTTTGAAAAACACTGAGGGAATAAAAAATATTAAAATTGGAATTTTGCATCTGTTTATCAAACACACTTCTGCATCTCTCACAATTAACGAAGATGCAGACCCAACAGTCAGGGCTGACTTTGAATCCCACTTTAACCAAATAGTTCCGGAAAATCAACCTTACTACAAACATACATTTGAAGGATCTGACGATATGCCCGCACATCTAAAAACATCCCTTTTAGACACCTCATTATCTATACCAATATCAAATGGCAAATTAGCTTTAGGGACTTGGCAGGGTATTTATCTGTGTGAACACCGCAATCATGGGGGAAGCCGAAATTTGGTGGCGACGGTTTATGGGGAATAATACGGAACAGAAAATTATTATAATGATCCCATATTTTTTCAATGTTACATAAAAAGGGGAAATAAATGAACAAATGTCCAGATGACGAAAAAATGCATCAGTATATGGGGATCGAAATGAATATCCAAACATGGGATTTGTTGATGAAAAAAGAGCGATCAGAACAGGATGATCTACGAATGATTATGTTTGCCAAATCTTCTCTGTACCATTGGAAAAAATCAACAAATTTTCAACCTGCTAATGAACAAAGAGGAGAATGGCTGATTTCTAGAGTGTTTTCTATATTAGAAAAAGGAAAGACTGCATTATTTCACGCTGAAAACACTCTAGCGCTGGCAGAAAAATATGAATTGAAAGATTTTGACCTTGCTTATGCCTATGAAAGTTTAGCAAGGTCCTATGCAGCTTTAAAAAACAAAGGTGAGAGTAAAGTATGGTATAAAAAAGCAAAACAGGCAGGGGAACTGATTTCTGATAATAAGGACAAAGAAATCTTTAATGGTGACCTAAAAGCGGGACCTTGGTTTAATTGTTTAGACTAATGTTGTTTTTTTACTTCATTCCAAATACTATCCATTTCCTCCAAGTTAGAATCTTCAACTGTTTTTCCTCTGCTTTTTAATTCATCTTCTACTTCCTTAAACCGTGTTGTAAACTTTCTGTTTGTTTTCCTCAATGCAGATTCCGCTGAAATATTTAGAAATCTTGCTAAGTTTACAAATGAAAAAATAACATCACCAATTTCTTCTTCTACGTGTGTTTTAATTCCATTAGATTGCGCTTCCTTTAATTCCTGAATCTCTTCATTAATTTTCCCCCATACCTGTTCAGTTTTTTCCCAGTCAAATCCTGCATAGCTTGCCTTTTCCTGTAAGCGCTGTGCCCTAGTTAAAGCAGGAAGAGATACAGGAACACCATCTAAGCGGGACTCTCGTTTTTTTTCTTTATGCTTAGCTGATTCCCAATTTTGTTTGGCATGAAAGGGTGCATCGGCTTTATCGTCACCAAACACATGTGGATGTCGGCGAACTAGTTTTTCATTCACAAGATTCAGAGAATCATTAATTGTAAACTCACCATTATTTTGAGCGATATCTGCCTGAAAAATAACATGAAGCAGAATATCACCTAACTCCTCTTTTAATGAGTTGATATCTCCTGACTCCACCCCTTCGATTACTTCATATACCTCTTCAAGAAAATATGGAAGAAGAGATTCATGGGTCTGTTCTTTATCCCAAGGGCATCCCTCCGGACCTCTTAGCTGACGAACAATATCTAATAATTTAGTAAATGACTTTTCTGTTGTTTTGTTATCCATTTATCATTTTTTCCCCGGCTGGAAGAATATCTTTCCATATCTTGTTTTCAAGATATTGGTCTTCAAGTTTTGTCATTTCGTTCATTGTATTGGACGTGTCATCTGTGTAGCCAATCAGATGAAGTGATCCATGAATCATCAGTCTTGTTATTTCTTTTTTAAAGGGTTCATCAAATTTCAGGGCATTTTCTTTTGCTCTGGGAAAACTTATATAAATTTCTCCATCAATCTGTTGTTCAGATTTATCATTCAAGCGAAATGCAATCACATCAGTAAGATGGTCTTTCCCAAAATACTTTTTTTTTAATTGTGTCAACAACTCGTCTTTTCCAAAAATGAGTGTTATGTTTGCACTGGCAATATCTTGATCAGAAAAAACGTTTGCCAGAACTGATGCACAAATATCTTTTACCGGTGAAATAAATTCGGGATCCGTTTCAATTTGTAACCGAATCACGATTGTGTAGAGACCTTACCTGTTTCCGTTTCAGAGTCTGGATATTCTATCCTAATATGATAAATTCCTCTCAATACCGGAAGCATCCCTGTATTGCCATCCACGCTTCCTTTTATTTTCTTTAACTCGCTCAGTGTAAGAGGACATCTGTCCATCTGTCCTTCATCAATTCGGTGTTTTATTATTTTATCAATCATGGCTTCAATTTTGATTATATCTGGGTTTTTTAACGATCTTACAGCTGCTTCTATTGCCTCACAAAGCATAAGGATTCCAGTTTCTTTGGTATTAGGTTTAGGACCTGGATATTGGAATACTTTCTTGTCAACTCTTTCTGGTTTCTCAGCATTTTCCAGTGCCTTTCTGTAAAAATATTCTACCCGCGTTGTTCCATGGTGCATAGGAATAAAATCTCTAACAATTTTAGGAACTTTATATTCACGCGCTAGTTCTAACCCTTCTTTTACATGGTTTTTGATGGTTTTTGCACTCATCACATAAGTAAGGGTGTCATGTTTATTTTCCCCAGTATATTGATTTTCAATGAAATACTCGGGGCGTATCATTTTACCTACATCATGATAATAAGCTCCTACCCTGCACAGCAGGGAGCGAGCGCCAATGGCATTTGCACATGCCTCAGCTAAATTTCCAACAACAATACTGTGGTTGAATGTTCCGTTGGCTTCCTGTTGCAACCTTTTAAGTAAAGGGTGTTCAAAATCTAAAAGTTCAATTAATGTAAGATCGGTCGTAATCTGAAAGGCAATCTCCAATATGCCTATCAATCCATATGTAATAATAGGAGCCAATATGCTTGTGATTACAAGAGGTAGTAAATCACTCCAAATGGTTGACCAGGGATTCCCCTTAAAAAGCCCCAAACCAATCAAAACAACAACGCTGATAAATAGAAGAGAAAATATTGTTGTGAAAACCTGAGTCCGTGTGCGAAGTTCTCTCACATTATACATTGCCATACTGGATAAGGTCATTCCAACAATAATGAAATCAAGATTATTCCCAATCATCACTGCATTAAGAATTGCCATTGATGTGGTACCCATAAATCCGATTCTGGCATCAAATAATATAGTGAGAGTCATGGCTGATACAGTAAGAAACAGAAAATATGGTGAAAATCCAAGCTGAATCACTGAGAGATATACCAATACTGTCTCGGTCAAAAAAACCAGAGAAATGAGAAAAATCATTTTCCATTGCTGAAATATGGGCCTTCGATAAACACTTAAAAATGTGAAAGCAAGTGAAATAATGGACCCAATAACAATCAATCTACCAAAATAACTGAAAAAAACTTGTGCTCCGGTTTTTCCTCCTTCTTTTTCACCAATAGCTGTTGCAAGTGACTCGAGTGTTAATAGTACTTCTTCACTGATGCGTTCATTGGCATCGACAATTCTTTCATCTTTTAATATAGTTCCCTGGAAGCGAGGAACTCTGTCTAACCTTGACTGTTGTCTTCTTTCTGTTACTTCTTTATCATAAATGAGGTTTGGTTTCATAAATTCAACAATAAGATCATACCCTATTGTGTTCTGGATCTCATTTTTCTTTGAATAGGATTGAGTTAATTCCTGTTTTGCCTTTATCCATGCTGATTCTAAATCATGATATTCATCAGTATTTGCCAAGACAGGGACCTCACCTTGATGTATCATAGTTTTATCACTTTTTATATCTATTTTGGGAATGTCATAAATTCCCTCTGCCCATCGGTTCCTACAAATTTGGATGATTGTATTTTCAAATTCATTCAAATCATGTTGTGGGCCTGTTTGATATCCCACATCAAAAAAAGAAGCCCAAGAAGTTTCGTTAATAGAAATAGAATATTGAGTTTCAATATCTAAATTCAATTGAGATAGTTCAATACTGTCTGCCCTAAAATCAGCTAAAACTATATCATAATTTTCATCATACCTGTATCGGTATACCAGATCTTTTGATTGAAGATATTTATCCTTGGCTTTCCTTATATCTTCAGAAATAAGAAAAAAATTCTCAAGACTGTTTGTCCATTTTTGCACAAATTTTGTGTTACGTTTAAACACAAATGGTTCCAATATTAAAGCATTTTCCAAATCTGTTTTTAATTTTTCTTCTGACTTGAGAATTGGGAAAGTGAACGGTGCAATAATTGGTTCTCTGGGAATATCATTTAATTGGTAAGAATATTTTAACGCTTCCCCTCTAGGAAAAAAGAAAGATGATAAAACAACCAGGCTGGAGAGAATGATGGCCTGAGGCCAAAATTTATTAAGAACTGGGGTCGCTCTTTCAAAAAAAGATAGCTTGCCGTATTTTTTCTTAGATTTTTTTAACACTTTTTACTATTTCTCTAGAAATGATTAGTCGTTGAATTTCACTGGTCCCTTCCCCAATCTCCAAAACTTTTGCATCACGGAAAAATCGTTCGACATCATATTCTTTTACATAACCATAGCCTCCATGAATCTGAATAGAATCAGTTGTTACATCCATAGCACATTCACTAGCATATAATTTAGCCATTGCAGCTTCTTTTGTTACATCTTGACTATTATCTTTCATCCATGCTGAATGATACACAAGCAGCTTTGCAGCTTCAATTCGTGTTGCCATATCGGCCAATTTAAACCCCACAGACTGAAAATGATTTATTTGTTTCCCAAAAGCTTCCCGCTCACATGCATAGTTCAGCGCTTTTAAATAAGAGCCCTCTGCTGTACCTACGGATAATGCACCAATGGAAATTCTGCCTCCAGTTAATGTATTTAAAAAGGTTTTAAATCCATCCTGAGGGGTCCCTATCATATTCTCTGCAGGAACACACATGTTTTTAAAGAACAATTGATGTGTATCACTAGCGCGCCATCCCATTTTTTTTTCTTTAGGAGAGATTATAAGACCGGGGTTATTTGTTTCTGTAATAAATGCACCCACCCCTATTGGCTTCCCCTCTTCAATTATTTGTGCTGTGAGGTTTAAATAACCAGAAATCCCAGAATTTGTGATAAATATTTTGCTCCCGTTTATTACATATTCATCTCCATTTTTTACTGCAGTAGTTTTTGTGGCACCAGCATCACTACCAGCTTCTGGTTCCGTCAAACCAAATGCTCCCAAAACTTTTCCTGAGGAAAGGTTAGGGACATATTTCATTTTTTGTTCTTCAGTCCCTGCTAATACAATAGGCATGGTCCCCAGCGATGTGTGAGCCGCAACAGTGATAGCAACAGAGGCATCTACTTTGGCCAATTCCATAATTGCTGTTGCATAAGCAACAGTGTCCATTCCCACACCACCATATTTTTCCGGTACGGGGATTCCCATTATCCCAAGTTCCCCCATTTTATCGATTAAGCCTTTCGGGATGTTTTCTGTTTTGTCCATTTCCCTAGCCAATGGTTCCACCTCATTTTCCGCAAAATCTCGAACCATATCCCTCAACATTTCGTGCTCTTCGGTAAAAAATAATTTATCCAAAATAATCCTCTTCCATTGGTCTAGTACTCACTTTACCATTTAATTGCAGCAGATGCCCATGTGAATCCTGCACCAAAAGCTGCTAATATAATAATGTCTTTCTTAGAAATTTTTCCCTGTTCATAGGCATCACACAGTGCAATAGGAATGGAGGCCCCAGTTGTATTTCCAAATTTGTGAATATTGCTAAACACCTTACTTTCTTCAATTCCTAATTTTTTTCTAACCGATATAGTAATCCGTTCATTCGCCTGATGTGGAATAATAAGTGAAACATCATCAATAGATAAATCATTTTCATTCAGAGCTTCTTGAATAACTTCAGGAAATCGGCGAACTGCATTTTTAAACACTTCTCTTCCATTCATATAAGGAAAATGACGTCCCTCTTTTAACATGTCCGCAGAGAGTCTAGGGTTTTCCCTTGATGTTGGGCCTTCACACCATAGTTCCTTCAAATATTTTCCCTGACAATGCAGATGTGTTGAAAGGATTCCCGTATCTCCATCGTGTTTTTTCAATATTACGGCTCCCGCCCCATCAGCAAACAATACTGCCATATCTCGACCTTTTGTTGACATATCCAAGGCAGTAGATTGCACTTCAGCACCAATTACTAACACAGTTTGATATTTTCCAGTTTGAATAAATTGATCTCCAATAGAAAGAGAATATATAAATGCGGAGCAGGCCGCTTTTACATCAAAAGCAGCTATGGGGCCTATCTCTAATGCATCCTGAACCTGTGCGCTGACTCCAGGGAAAAAATAATCTGATGTTAAGGTTCCAACAATAATTAAGTCTATGGTTTGTGGATCAATATCTGCCATTTGAATTGCTTTTTTTGAAGCAACTATAGCTAAATCAGATGTCCCTATCCCCGGAGAGATCCATCGCCTTTCCCTGATTCCACTTCGGCTTTGAATCCACTCATCTGATGTGTCCATATGCTTTTCCAGTTCAGAATTTTTTACAATTCTATCAGGCACACTGTAACCTATCCCCTGAATTTTTGCTCGGTTCATCCGTGAAAAATAATATCCCTAACATTCAACTGATTGGTAGTATTTCCTTCTGTCATAGCAGTAATATCTTCAATTGAACATAAATCATGGAGTTCGGTCAGAGATGGTAAAAAACATCTAGACTCTTTTTCTAATCTAAAAGTTTTCTCAGATTGAGGATTTAGTGTTTCCCATTTCATTTTATCATAATTGAGTCAGTCTATAAGCCGAGTTCTGTTCTCAGGAATCTTAACGAAACCTGATTGATAGTTATTCACCTAGCCCCGGCGTTTCCATCGGGGTCACGCAATCTACCCGCTTCTCTTGTTGTAAAAACATTGATGCGAACCACATCTTGAAGCCTATTCGATCTTGCACCAGGTGGGGTTTACAAGTTGCTGATGTTTCCATCAGAACTGGGGGTCTCTTACACCTCCTTTTCACCCTTACCTCGACACAAGGGTCGGGGCGGTCTGTTTTCTGCTGCACTTTCCATATCCTTGCGGACTCCTCTTGTTATGAGGCACCTTGTCCTGCGGTGCTCGGACTTTCCTCCCCAACATTTTGTCAGGGTAACTATCCGACCGACTCAATTATTTGTTTTAGGTTATTCTCCCTCCCAAAATAAAAACCGACCACACACATCACAGTTATATAAATTGGAGTTTTCCTTAACAGAATATACAATTTGTGGTGGAATTGCAGAACCACATCCTTCACAGGCGCTACCTCCCACCGCAACAACGGCCAATCCTTTTTTTGCTTTTAGAATGCGGTCATAGCGACTTAATAATGGTTGGGCAATTTCTTCTCGTCTGTTATTTCTTGCTTGTTCTAATTTTTTCTTTCTGTCTCCAGACTCAGCCATAGTTGATTCAAGCTTATCTATTCTGGTTGACAAGTCTGAAGTTAATTCATCCAAACTTTCTTCTTGTAATTTAACTTTTTCTTTTAATTGACTTTTTTCTTCCATTAATTCAAGATCTTTAGTTTCCATTTGATCCACGGATTCTTTCAAATGGTCGATCTCAGCCATAAGAGCATCGTATTGCCTATTGTTCGCGACTTTAAACAATTGATCTTTTAGATAATTAATTTTTTCTTTCGCACTAGCAATTTCTACTTCAATTTTATTTAGTTCTATCTCAATATGTTTTAAGCGATCCTTCCCATTATCTAACTCCTCGACTAGCATCGCTTCCTTAGATTTAAGTTCCTCCACTTTCACCGGCAAATCACCCAGATAACTGCGAATTTCTGATAGATTATCATCTATGTTTTGAAGCTCTTTTAAATGATGAATAGAGTCCATTATTCTCCTTTTTTACTAAAACAAAAAATGCACCTAACAATAGGTGCATAGAATACAAAAATATATGTTTGAAATTTCTTCTTATTATTAACTTTCAACTGTTTAATCTTTCCATAAATTGATGTATCAATTATTTTCTATTATTAATTAATCCATATTTCTAAAAAATACAGGAACTAATTTAAATCAATTTTTATATCTTAAAAACAATCATAGTTAATTGTGATATCCCTCATAATTAATTTTAGCGTTCAATTATTCTCTGAATTTTTATTATTGGCTTTTTAATGAGTTCACCCAAAATATCTGACTCTCTATTTGAAACAAGACACCTTGGTTCAAAAGGAAACGAAATCAACTCAATGATGAATGCGCTGGGGTTTACATCCCTGAATCAGTTGACAAAATCCATTATTCCGGAGAACATTCAGTGCGATCCGCCCCTGAACCCCAAAAAAGCGCTATCAGAATCAGAAACAATAAAACGTCTCCAAAAATTTGCGGGGGAAAACTCTGTTTACCGTTCATACATTGGCATGGGATATTATGGTACGATCGTTCCCGGAGTAATTAAGAGAAACATTTTGGAGAATCCCGGTTGGTACACAGCCTACACACCTTATCAGGCGGAAATATCACAGGGTCGACTGGAAGCACTGCTAAATTTCCAAACTATGGTATCAGATTTAACAGGTCTTCCTATAGCAAATTCATCCCTGCTTGACGAAGGAACCGCAGCCGCTGAAGCTATGACCATGTTTTTCAGCGCCACAAATGTGGCAGATAAAAATACATTTCTGGTATCAGATGTTTGCCATCCTCAAACCATTGAAATACTTAAAACCAGATCAGAACCGTTGGGAATTATCCTAAAGATATTAAATCATGATAATTTTGTTTTTGATGAAACGGTTTTCGGTGCATTAGTTCAATACCCTGACACAGAAGGGTCAATCCAAAATCATTTTTCTTTATGTAATTCAGCACATGAGAATAAGTCTTTTATATGTATGGCCACAGATTTATTAGCGCTTACCCTTTTAAAATCTCCTGGAGAATTGGGGGCCGATGCCGCCATTGGAAATTCACAGCGGTTTGGCGTTCCTATGGGATATGGAGGTCCACATGCTGCTTTTTTCTCTGCAACAGAAAAATTTATGCGGAAAATTCCTGGAAGAATAATCGGTATGTCTAAGGACTCTCATGGAAATCCCGCTCTCAGGATGGCCCTTCAAACCCGAGAACAGCATATCCGGCGGGAAAAAGCAACTTCTAATATCTGCACTGCTCAGGTGCTGCTCGCCGTAATGGCAGGAATGTATGCTGTTTACCATGGCCCAAATGGAATCAGGAAAATTGCAAATCGTGTAAATCGTCTTACTATCACATTGGCCGAATCTTTAAAAAAGGCTGGTTACAAATTAACCCATTTAGATTTTTTTGATACAATTCGTTTTAAGGCAAGTAAATGGGAAGAAAGCGCAAAAACCTCTGAATTAAACCTCCGAAACTTTGGTGACGGCACTATCGGGATCTCTGTTGATGAAACCACAACTGAGAATCATATTTCATCCCTTTTAAGCGTTTTTAATGCAAAACCAATTGAGACAGATAAAGCAAGTATCCCTGAAACTTTAAAAAGAAATTCATCCTTTTTAGAACATCCAGTTTTTAATTCCTATCATTCTGAAACTGAAATGTTACGATATATGCATCGCCTGGAAGCAAAAGATCTATCTTTAAATACAAGTATGATTCCATTGGGGTCCTGTACCATGAAACTCAACGCTACCACCGAAATGGAAGCAATTACCTGGCCCGAGTTTGGGAATATTCATCCATTTGCACCAACTCACCAAACGAAAGGGTATACAGAACTCATCGACGAATTGGGTAGTTGGTTAGTAAGACTCACTGGATTTGATGATATTTCCATGCAGCCCAATTCTGGTGCACAAGGTGAATATGCAGGACTGCTATTGATTCGTGCTTTTCATTTGGCCAATGGAAATAGTCAAAGAAATATTTGTTTAATTCCTGCATCTGCCCATGGAACTAATCCAGCGTCCGCTGTTATGGCGGGGATGAAAGTTGTGATTGTCCAATGTGATAAACATGGTAATATTTCTAAAGAGGATTTAAAGAAAAACGCTGAGCTTTATTCAGAAAATCTCTCAGCCGTCATGCTAACCTATCCCTCCACACATGGGGTTTTTGAACATACCATTAAAGAAATCTGTGAAATTATTCATAACAATGGTGCCCAAGTTTATTTGGACGGTGCCAACCTGAATGCAATGTTAGGACTCTGTAAGCCAGGTGAATTTGGAGGCGATGTTATGCACATAAACCTTCATAAAACTTTTAGTATTCCTCATGGTGGTGGTGGCCCCGGGATGGGTCCCATCGTATGTAAAAATCATTTGGCACCCTTTTTACCTGGGCACTCTCAAATTGAAACAGGCGGCGGAAAAGCAATTACCGCTGTTTCATCTGCGCCATTTGGAAGTAGTAGTATCCTTCCAATTTCATGGGCATATATGGCTATGATGGGCGAAGATGGTCTTAAAAAAGCCACACAAGTTGCAATCCTCAATGCTAATTATATGGCAAAAACACTGGAAACTCATTTTCCAATTCTTTACCGTGGTGTCAGTGGGTTTAATGCTCACGAATTTATTATTGATCTCCGGACCCTAAAAAAAGAAGCTGGTATCTCTGATGAAGACGTGGCCAAACGACTTATGGATTATGGTTTTCATGCGCCAACAATGTCTTTTCCTGTCCCAGGAACACTTATGATCGAGCCAACTGAAAGCGAGGCCAAGGCAGAGCTGGATCGTTTTTGTATGGCAATGATTTCCATTAAAAATGAGATCAAAGATATAATGGATGGAAAACTAGACACAAAAGATAATCCATTAAAAAACGCACCACACACAGCTATCCATGTTACCTCAAACAACTGGACTCATCCCTACAATCGCAAACTGGCCGCTTACCCGGCCCCCTGGCTGAAAGATCATAAATATTGGCCTTCAGTTGGCCGGGTTGATAATGGGTTTGGAGATCGAAACCTAATTTGTACCTGCCCAACTACTGATAATTATAAAAATTAAATGTTCTATATTACTGAAGAGATTCTTGTTCTTCCATTAACCTCAAATATTCACTCTCTAGCTCTGTCATAGTTTCCATTGCTTTTTGCAGTTTTTCATAATCATCCACGCATTTCGGACTCTCGGTAATAGACCGCTGTTTCTCTAATTCTTTTTCAATGGTTTTAAATCGTTTTTCAATCCAGGATAATCTGTTTCGGATTTTTTTTCGCTCTTTATAATTAGATTTGTTTTTAAATCTTTTTTCTTTTTTGGGAGAGGAGAGCAAACCAGCATCCTTACTTTTTTTCCACATGTAATAATCATAATTTCCTTCAAACAGCCGGATGCCGCCGCCGCCAACCTCACAGGTTAGGTTTGTTACCTTATTCAAAAAGTGACGGTCATGGGAAATACAAACAATAGACCCAGTGAACTGGACTAAGGCCTTTTCCACTACGTTTCGTGAAATCATGTCCAAATGATTTGTGGGTTCATCCAGTAAAAGTAAATGAGATGGTTCCACCAACATTCGCGCCAGTGCCAGTCTTGCTTTTTCTCCGCCCGAGAGCACTTTTACTAATTTTTCGATTTCATTCTTTTTAAATAAAAAACTTCCTAAATAGGTACGTATTTCCGTCTCTGTCCAGCCTGGGCTGACCTTACAGATAGTTCCATAAACTGTTTCTTCTGAATCAAGAATTTCCAATTGATGTTGGGCATAATATGCGCAATCTACCCGATCTCCAATTTGGATGTCTCCCGATGTCACACTCTCCACATCTGCTAACAATTTTAACAGCGTGGATTTCCCCGCTCCATTGTGACCCACTAAACCAATTTTTTGCCCCCGCTTAACGAATAAATTCATTTGATTGAAAACCTCAACCTTACCAAAATGCTTGGTTACATTTTTACATGAGGTAATATTCAATGGTGGTCGGCTTGGCTGGGGAAGAATAAGATTCATTATTTGGTTGTCTTCTGTGGGCAGCTCGATCTTTTCCATCTTTTCCAGCATTTTTATTCGGCTTTGAACCTGCGTTGCTTTTGTGTTTTTATACCGAAATCGTTCGATGAATCGCTCTGTTTCCTTGATTTGTTTTTGCTGGTTCTTGTATGCTGCACGATGTTGCTCCAACCGCACTGTCTTATCATTTTTGTATTTAGTATAATTACCATGATAAAGGGTAACTGCCCTCTGGTCAATCTCAATGATGTGGTTCACAGATCGATCTAGAAATGCCCTATCGTGACTAATTACAACCATGCCCCCTTTCCAGTCACCCAAAAAGGATTCCAGCCAGATAGTGGCCTCAAGGTCCAGATGGTTTGTGGGTTCATCGAGGAACAAAATATCTGGTTCTTGAAGTAAAATTGCCGCCAGGGCAACTCGCATCCTCCAGCCTCCACTAAAAATGTCCATTGGGTCGCCAAATTGCTCTTCCTTGAATCTCAATCCGCTCAAAATCTTTTTGGCTTTATCTTCAAGTGTCCACCCGCCCAGCGCTTCAAACCGGTTTTGAATAGTACCCAATCGATCAATTAATACCATGTTTTCAGGGTCAGAGGCTATTTCATCAGACAGCGCCAATAACTTTCTTTCCAAATTCTGTACTTCTGGATAGGCAGCCAATACTTCTTCCAAAATGGAATGGTTTGACCCAGAAACTATATCCTGTGCTAAATATCCAATCGTAATAGATTTCTCAACCTGTACGTTTCCAGAATCAGGTGATTCGTGTTGTAGCATGATCCTGAGCAATGTGGTTTTCCCGGAGCCATTTGGCCCAACAAGACCCGCTCTCATACCATGTTTAATTGTAAGGGTTACATTGGTAAATAAATCTCCATCCGGAAAGGTTTTATATAGGTTTTCAAGGTTTATCATTTATTTTTGACTATGGAAAGAAGGTGTGTACCCATAATCAAGTAATATCACCAATAACAAATGTATTATGGTTTTCAATTAATTTCACATCCTGAATTGTGTTTATAAAATTAGTCCCTGTTTTTGCCTTAACCTGAATATAATTATCAGTGTGCCCCAGAATCTTTCCATTTTTTATGTTCTCAAATAAAACCGGACGATTTTTGTTTATAAATTGGTCGTTGAAATATCTTCGCTTTTTATCTGATAAAATATGGAGCATTTTGCTCCGCTCAGCTTTTATTTCTTTTGGCACCACTTCACCCATCTCAACGGCAACTGTGTTTGATCGTTCTGAAAATGTAAAAACATGGAGGTATGAGATATCCAGCTCGTTCAAAAAATTGTATGTTTCAAGGAAGTCGTCTTCAGTTTCACCGGGAAATCCCACGATAACATCTGCACCAACACATGCATCAGGAATATTAGATTTAATTTTCTTAACTCGAGCCTCATAATTTTCTTTTCTATAGCGTCGTTTCATTTTTCTTAATATTTTATTGGAACCTGATTGTAATGGCAAATGAAAATGAGGCATAAATTTTTTAGATTTAGCACAATATTCAATAATTTGGTCTGTTAATAAATTCGGTTCGATTGATGAAATTCGTATTCTGTCTATTCCTTCTAGTTTGTTCAATTTTATCATTAGATCAAAAAATGTTTCTTTGCTCCCCTTTCCAAAATCACCAATGTTTACACCCGTGAGTACAATTTCCCGGGTATTTGTTCCCGCCACCTCCTGAGCTGTCTTCATTGTGCTTTCAATGGTGTTATTTCTGCTCCTACCTCGCGCCAAAGGAATTATACAAAAGGAGCAGGTGTAATCGCATCCATCCTGAATTTTTAAAAAGGATCTTGTCCTTTCACCTGAAGAGTAAGAAGGTGCAAAGGAGTTTATATGATCAATATCTGACTGTATTATTTTCATACCACCGTTTAAATCAATGTTGTTTAAGTGATTTATTAGATTGAACTTTTCTTCTGTGCCCAATACAATGTCTACTCCATCCATAGCGGCAATCTCATTGGGCTTAAGCTGGGCATAACATCCAATAACTACGATAGATGAGTTTGGGTTCCGCCGTTTCGCTTGACGAATCAGTTTGCGAGCTTCTTTATCAGCATTTTCTGTGACCGAGCATGTATTAAGAACATAAATATCTGCTTCGCTTTGGTAAGCTACCTGTTCAAACCCCTGACCAATAATATCACGGGAAATAGTAGATGACTCTGAAAAGTTTAGTTTACATCCCATTGTGTGGAATGCAATCCGTTTTGTTGGAGTACTCATTTTTTCGTTTTTATAAATTTATTTACGGAAGTATTGTTATAATCTGAACACAGTAACATAAAATCACCTAAATATTTACAATAAATCGGGAACAAAATTACAATAATATTTGTTTCTACTCTTGGAAGGCATTTAGTGCTCATTTTGTAAACCCAATAGAAAAACAAACCAGTTCCAAAATGGTTTACTGTTCAATAATTTCAGCCTTAAAATAATTTGCAATTAATGATATTTATTTTGCAAGATTGTAGCGATATTTTTAATCTAATTAGATAGGAAACATGATATGAGAAAATTACTACTTACAATGGTTGTATTTCTTCTGGTTGGTGGGGCAATAGCTCAGGTAGGAGTCCCTAGTGAAAAAATAGATCAAAAAGAAAATAAAACGAAAAGTGAATGTTCATACGAACAAAATACAGCTGGTGATAAAGGTGTTGAAAAAACCTGCTGTAAAAAAGGAAAAGATTCCTCTGCCCGTTCACCCTGGTGGAGTATTTTCAAAAAGGAAAAAAAATGTGACCGCCAATACAGTGAGAAGGAAAAAGGATGTAATTTGGAGGGGAAAGATAAACAAAAAGGGTGTTGCAAAAAAGCTTGATCGGTAATCTGCGCTAACTAAAATATAAAGAGTCCCTTTATTTTTATATCTATAAACGGAATACCTTTTAAGTTGGATCCTTGAAGGGTTCTATATAAAAACTTACACACCAACATAAAATAAATAAAAACATATCAGACCAAAACCTAATCAGGTCTTTTTTGTGTTGACATAAGTCGGTATCATTGCCTTGTTGGTAGATATTAGTCCTTCACAGGCTTTTTTTGTATTATAATTAGAATATTAATTGTTATTGAATATATGAGAAAAACAAACTACAGAAACATTGCAATAATCGCCCATGTAGATCATGGAAAAACCACCCTTGTAAATGCAATGTTAAAGCAGAGTGGTACTTTTAAGGCTCATCAGGATGTAGAGGATAGAATAATGGACTCAATGGATCTTGAAAAAGAACGTGGCATTACAATCACCGCAAAAAACACAGCAATATTTTACAATAAAGTGAAAATCAATATTCTTGACACTCCAGGTCATGCCGATTTCGGAGGGGAAGTAGAAAGAAGTTTAAATCTGGTGGATGGTGCTCTATTGCTGGTCGATGCCAGTGAGGGGCCCTTACCTCAAACACGGTTTGTCCTGAAGAAAGCCCTAGAAAAAGATTTACCAATTATTTTAGTCATTAATAAAATTGATAGAACTGATGCTAGGATTAGTGAGGTTATTAATGAAGTATATGACTTATTCATTGATCTCGATGCCTCCGATAAACAAATAGAGTTTCCAATTATATATACCAATGCCAAACAAGGAACAGCGCACATTCAAATTGAGAATAAATCTACAGGCCTAACCCCCTTGTTTGAAACCATTCTTGAAAACATTAAAGGCCCTCTTGTCTTTGATGATTATAAACCTCAGTTTTTAATCACGAGTTTGGACTATGATCCCTATGTGGGACAAATTGCTGTTGGAAGGCTTAATAACGGTAAATTGTCTATGAACAAATCCTATTCATTATGTGCCGCTGAAAATTATAAATATAATCAAAAATTTTCCGCCCTTTATACCTTTCAAGGTTTAGATAAAATACCGGTCAAAAATGTAGAAGCAGGAGACATCATTGCTTTTGCTGGAATAGAGGGGATTTCCATTGGTGATACTATTTCTGATAATGAAAATCCAGAGCCATTGCCAAGAATAAAGGTAGATGAGCCCACAGTATCAATGTTGTTTTATGTCAACGATAGCCCTTTTGCGGGGAAAGAAGGTAAGTTTTTAACCACCAGACATTTATCTGAACGACTGGACAAAGAAATACTGAGAAATGTTTCATTGCAGGTATTATCTACGAAAAGGACTAATGTGTTTGAGGTACGAGGGCGGGGTGAACTCCAAATGGCTATATTAATTGAGACGATGAGAAGAGAGGGCTACGAGTTTATGGTATCAAAACCTCAAGTGATTACCAAAGAAAAACATGGTAAAACTCTTGAACCGATGGAAAAAGTGTTTTTGGATGTTCCTGAAGATAAGATTGGAATCTTAACTGAAAAACTTTCTGCAAGAAAGGGAAGGATGACAAACCTTCAAAATCATGGAACAGGCCGTGTTAATCTTGAGTTTTCAATTCCATCAAGGGGTCTTATAGGTTTCAGGTCTCAATTCATGACTGATACCAATGGAGCGGGTATAATGAATAAATTGTTTAATGGGCATGCATCCTGGTTTGGCCCTATTCCTCAAAGAAATTCGGGCGCACTGGTTTCGGATCGTAACGGAAAAGTTACAACGTATGCTTGTGTTGGAATGGTTGATCGTGGTGAATTGTTTTTAAATGTAGGTACAGAAGTGTATAGTGGTATGATCGTTGGTGAGCGCAATAGAGATGGTGATCTGAACATCAATATCACAAGAGAAAAAAAACTTACTAACATGCGTGCTGCAGGGTCTGATAATACAATAACTCTTCGGCCCCCAAAACAGTTATCACTTGATCAGTGTATTGAGTTCATTGCTGAAGATGAGCTGGTAGAAGTAACACCTGAAAACATTAGGCTAAGAAAAATGGAATTGAATCAAAACAAACGAGCGTCTGAAAAAAAACGCAGCTAAATCTCTACTTTAGTGAAATTCCTTGTTTGTGAAAAAATTCTCCATCTAATCGTTTTCAAAAAACATTAAAATAGTATAAGTCATCCGCTGAATGATTGGCGGCATCACCATTTTATCTTTTAACCAATTTATATGAATTTAATTATAAGTTCACGACTCAAGAACAGGCTCCCCACTTTCCTTTCAAGGCACACAATATAAATGGACAATTTTAAACAGACCCGACTACATCCGGATATTCTTAAAGCTATCACTGAAATGGGTTTTGGAATACCCACCCCAATCCAAGCCAAAACCATTCCGCATTTAATGGCGTCTTCCCATGATTTGATAGCAACAGCACAAACTGGGACAGGAAAAACTGCTGCCTTTGGTCTGCCATCCATCCATTTAACAGATATGAAGGATAGGAGAACACAGACTCTGATTCTGTGTCCCACTCGGGAACTATGTATACAAATAACCAAGGATTTTGGCAATTTTTCAAAGTACATCAATGGGATGAATATTCTAGCCGTTTACGGCGGTTCCAGTATTCAGACCCAGATCAAATCATTAAAAAAAGGTGCCCAGATTGTTGTTGGCACCCCGGGACGGACAAAAGATCTTATTAAACGAAAAAGATTAGATATCTCTCATGTGGCACGTGTGATTTTGGATGAGGCAGATGAAATGCTTACCATGGGATTCAAAGAAGATCTTGAAATGATCCTTGCCCAGACACCGAAGGAGAAACAGACCCTACTCTTCTCCGCAACCATGTCAAAACGGGTGGTGGAAATTACAAAATCCTACATGAATAAACCTCTGGAAATTGCTACAGCACGAATGAATATTGCCGCGGAAAATGTCCACCACATCTATTATATGGTAAATGCTAAAGATCGCTACGAGGTGATAAAACGTATCATTGATGTTAATCCTGAGATCTATGGTATAGTCTTTTGCAGAACACGCCGTGAGACAAAAGAGGTGGCTAATAAACTCATGCACAACGGATATAACGCGGACACCCTTAACGGGGACCTATCCCAGGTGCAGCGGGATGAAGTGATGGGACGATTTCGGAATCGTCAATTGCAAATCCTTGTTGCAACGGATGTGGCCGCAAGGGGGCTGGATGTGGATGATCTTACTCATGTGATTAACTTTAATCTTCCTGATGATGATGAAATCTATGTTCATCGAAGCGGCCGTACCGGAAGGAAGGGAAAGAAAGGCATATCTATTATAATTATCCATACACGGGAAATGCGAAAAATGCGGGAGATTGAAAAAAAATCCAGTATAACATTTGTCCGGAAACCGGTTCCCGTTGGATTAGAAATCTGTAAAAAACGGCTTTACACTCTCATTGATAAAGTTGAAAATGTTGAAGTGGATGAACAACAAATCAGCCAGTTTATGCCTGATATTTATAATAAATTAGAATGGCTCGAGAGGGAAGAGTTAATCAAACATTTTGTGTCTACAGAGTTCAATCGCTATTTATCTTATTATAAAAATGCCAAGGATATCAATATACCCCAAAATGGTATGGGGGGAAAAAGAAGCAAGCGAGAAAAACAAAGCCGAAAAGAACGGCGGGACACTTCATTCACCTGTTTTTATATTAATGTGGGATTTCGGCACAAACTGAACCCAGGGAAACTCATTGGTTTGATCAATGAATGTTTGCGATCCAGAGATGCTGTGATTGGGAAAATTGAAGTGATGAAAACATTCTCCTTTTTTGAAATTGATAATAAATGGGAATCAAAACTGTTTATGGGTTTCAAGAGTAAAAACTTTAAAGGGATTCCCTTATTAATCGAAAAAGATAAAGGTAGACCGAAAAACAAAAAAAGATCGAAAGTAAAATCGAAATATCGAGACAATAAGGCTGGTCGTGCCAAAACCCGAAAAAACCGGAATAAGGGTGGTGCCAAAAGAAGAATATAAATTATTTCAGGCATCTTCAGTTAATTAAAATAGAA